>CAUTOC010000004.1:0-78436 GCA_963539695.1 uncultured Catonella sp.
TTTGTGGGGGCTTATAAATTAATTATTTTGGGACATAATCATTTATGCTTGACACCGTACAGAGATTTATTATCTCAAAAAAAGCCCATGACATAAGCCACAGGCTGTAATAAACATTTTTATTTATTTCTTCTGTACATACTTTAAGCAGTCAAGAGTTACCGCTACAAGTATGATGATACCTTCAAATACGAACTGTAAGTTGGTATCAATACCAAGGATGGTAAGAGAGTAGGTAAGTGCCGTAAATATAAGTACACCGACAACTACACCTGAAATCTTACCGATACCGCCGGTAAAGGAAATACCGCCAACCACGCAGGCTGCAATAGCATCCATTTCCCAACCCTGACCATAAGCCGCTGAACCTGAACCGACCATTCTCGCACATTCAAGCCAAGCACCGAAACCATAAAGGATACCTGCGAGTATAAATGCTCCCAAGGTAACTGCAAATACGGAAATACCGGATGCAGAAGCCGCCTCAGGGTTACCGCCTACAGCGTAAAGGTTCTTTCCGAATGGAGTCTTGTTCCAAATAAACCATACTACAGCAATCGCTGCAACTGCCCAAAGAATAATAGTAGGGAAACCGTTAAATTTAGGAATTATCATATCAGGAATATTTGACTCAATAGCACCGAATGACACACCCTTTGTAGCGTAAGTAGCCAAACCGAAAATAACAAGCATGTTCGCCATTGTAGAGATGAACGGGTGCATCTTAAACTTAGCTGTAAAGAAACCTGCTATGGATGTGAATAAGGTACAAAGTATTATACAAACAACTAAAGCAAGTATTACTCTTACTCCAACAGGAAGTCCTGTAAAGTCGAATGCGTGTCCGAATACCTGACCCGTATTTACGCCTTGGTGCATGATTATGGTCGCTACCGTCATACCCATACCTATCATACGACCGATAGAAAGGTCGGTTCCTGTAAGGAGTATAAGTCCTGCAACGCCTAGAGCAAGATACATCTTAGGAGATGCCTGCTGTAAAATGTTAAGTACATTGTTGTAAGTTAAAAGCTGAGAACCCTTTATTATAGGGGTAATTATACTAAGTCCGATGAAAATTAAGATAATCGCCAAATACAGACCGTTCTGTAAAAGGAATTTCTTAACATTGAAACTGTATTTATAATTCTCCCATTTCATTTTCTGATTCTGCATAAAGGTAAACTTAGACATTCTAAGTAAGTCGATAAGATGGTACTTGTGGCTGAACGCCTCCATCTTCCTGTCCTTTATGTCCTGAATATGCTTTTCATACTCAAGCTTTGCATCAAAAATACGGTTCTTATAAACATAGTTCTCGTCTTTAATTTCCTGATTATCTGAAAGCTTTGAAAGATTGGCTTTATGCTCTGTGGCTAATTTATTAAGCTTTGCCTGATATTCAGCCTTTGCATTTTTTTTAGCCTCTTCACAGCTTAAAATAACAGGATTGTAGTACTCTTTGTCAAAATGTGCATCTATATAAGCCTCTGCTTCACTTATATATTTTGCAATTTGGTCTTTATTTGTATTTTCAACCGACTCAGCCTTTTTAAGTTCTGCCTGAAGCTCTGAAATTTCTTTATTTCTTTCGTCTGCTGAAAGAGTTTTATCTCTTTTAATACTTTCTATCAAGCCTTGGAGAGAAATAACCTTATCAGTTCCATCGGCTCTCAGTGCATCGATTTTTTCCTGAATTTTGCCTATATAATCATCTATAGGATTACGCAGCTTATTCTCTTCTTCCACTGTTAATATTTTACTCATAACCTTTTATCTCCCTCACTTATAGGTATTTTGCACTTAATCTAAGAAGCTCTTCCTGATTAGTTTCTTTGGTATTTACTATACCTGAGAGCCTTCCGTTACTCATAACTCCGATACGATTAGTAATACCTAAGATTTCCGGCATTTCTGAAGAAACAACTATGACAGTTTTACCCTCTTTAGCCATCTTTATGATAAGCTCATATATCTCATATTTTGCTCCAACATCAATACCTCTGGTCGGCTCATCCATCATAAATACCTGCGGCTGGCGTTCAAGCCATTTACCAAAAATAACTTTCTGCTGATTTCCGCCTGAAAGACTGGAAATAAGATCTGACGGTCCCATACACTTTGTACGCATTATCTTAATTTCCTTAGCCGTTGCTTTTATCATCTTTTGATCTGAAAGAACAGCCCCTGACATATACTGGCTTAAATTAGCTATGGTTGTATTAAAGGTCAAATCTCCTTTTAAGAACAATCCGTTTGCCTTTCTCTCCTCAGTAATCATAGCAAAGCCGCTTTCCATAGCTTCTATGGCACTATCAAAGTTCATCAGCTTATTCTTAAAATAAACCCTTCCCGAAGCTCTGGTTCTTACGCCGAAGATAGTTTCAAGAAGCTCTGTTCTGCCGGCTCCAACCAGTCCATAAAGTCCGAATATTTCACCCTTTCTTACATCAAAGCTTATATCTTGAAGTTGAGGCTTAAACTTTGTGGAAAGATTTTTAATAGAAAGCACCGGTTCTCCCGGCTCATTATCTACAGGTGGGAAACGATTTTCAAGAACTCGTCCTACCATTGCGGTAATAAGCTCGTTCATATTAGTCTCTGATGACGGCTTGGTCATAACCAAATTACCGTCTCTAAGCACAGAAATTTCATCACAGATTTCAAATATTTCATCCATTTTATGAGAAATGTAAATAAGGGCAATACCCTTCTCTTTAAGCATTCTCATCATTTCAAACAATTTATTTACTTCCTGAATATTCAGCGAAGAGGTAGGCTCATCCAGTACAATTACCTTTGAATTGTAAGAGATAGCCTTTGCAATTTCACACATCTGACGCTGTGAAACTGACATTTTCCCCATAGGCTGAGTCAGGTTTATAGTCATACCCAGTTTACGAAAGAGCTCGGAGGCTTCTTTCCTCATTCTTGCTTCATCTACTATTCCTAACGAATTTACAGGGCATCTGCCTAGAAATAAGTTGTCCACCACACTTCTTTCCAAACATTGATTAAGTTCCTGATGAACCATTGCTATTCCATTTTCAAGTGCATCTTTGGGCCCTGAAAAATTAACTTCTTTTCCATCTAAAATAACTACTCCATCATCTTTTTGGTAAGTACCAAAAAGGCACTTCATCATTGTAGACTTACCTGCACCATTTTCGCCCATAAGCCCCATAACAGTACCGCGTTTTACATCTAAGTTAATATGCTGTAAAACTCTGTTTCTACCAAAAGACTTACTCATGCCGCGTATCGATAAGATAGTCTCATTGTTTTTATCTTCCATATTCATACCTCTGTTATATCTTATTCAAATACTTAATATATTTACCCGAAAATTAAGAAAAGGTGGCAGCAAAAGCCGCCACCTAATGCTTTCAAGCTTTTATATCTTTTCTTATCTGTTATTTAAGAAGAGCGGTATAAGAAGCTGCATTGTCTGTCTTAACCATGTTGATTGCAAACGCATCATATTCACCCGGGTTACCAAGTCTGTTTGTGATGTTAGATTCTGTCTGTCCGTCACCTGCTATATATTCAACATTGAGGTTTAATAACTTGTCATACTTCTGAAGGAGCGGCTGATATGTAGCACCTAAGAAGTTATCTGCTGAGTTGTAAATATTGAGCCATACCTTCTTCTCAGGATTCTTAGCTGCATCAAGCTGATTGGCAACAGGAGCAAAAGGAACTGTAGCATCAAGGAAATCTTTATAGTTATCAGCTGTTACGGCAAGGTTTAATGCGTAGTAAGATCTCTCCTCCGCCTTATACTCATAATCTTCGCCCTCTTTAAGCACATTTCCCGCCTCATCGGCAATAGAAATACCTGTATTTACATCTACACCGTCTAAAGCATTACGAAGTACACGAAGTGTTAAGTAAGCCTGAACATCCGCATGCTGACTGATAGTTCCGCCATAGCCGTCAGCTATAGCTGCAACTGCATCACTGTTTGCATCATAACCGAATGTAGGAACATTCTTCTCTTTTGACCAAGCGTTGAACATTGCCATACCCATACCGTCATTGTTAGAAGCTACAATATCAATATCTTCACCAAAAGAAGCTGACCATGTACCAACTGCATTACCTGCTGTAGGAGCATCCCAAGTAGCACCTGCTGCTGTCTTCATCTCCTGTGAAGCAAGTTCACGAACCTTAAATTTCTTTCCGCCTGCCTCAATCTCACCGTCTTTAACTACACTTGCTGAACCGTCTGTATTTGTTCCAACAGGATCACTTACGATGTTTCCGTCTTTTTCAATCGCTGTGCCAAGTGCACTACGAACACCTCTTGTACGAGCGATAGAATCATTGTGACCGACATCACCGATAGCAAGTACATATCCGATTATACCGTCACCATTACGATCAATCTTGTCCGCATTTTTCTCGATATACTCTTTAATCATTTTACCCTGTAACTCGGCACCCTGTGTAGCATTAAAACCTACATAATAGGTATTCTCGTTGAAGTTAAGGGCTGCCATATCAAGCTCACCTGTAGCAGAACTGGATGGCTGACGGTTGAACCATACTAACGGCTTCTTAGCATTTTCAACTTCGCCTGTAGGCTGTGTCATAGATGCACTTGAAGTTTTTGATGCCATAGATGTATTGCTCTTTGCCATACTTGATGTTTTAGCACTTGAAGTTTTTGATGCCGGCTTTGATCCGCCGCCTCCGCAAGCTGATAATGAAATTGCTGTAGCAGCAACCAACATAAGTGATAAAGCTCTCTTTTTCATAATAATACTTCCTCCTTTTTTGTGAACCATATTAGGTTCAATCATTTACTAAATGAGTATAACAAAGTTAATGATGTTAATATATAGAATTTTTTATTATTTTTAAAGGAATTTTTTATCTATTTTTCACAAGCATATTTACCGGACATTTTTAAAGCCTATTGATAACAGACATCATCTACTTATTTCTTCATTATACTAATGGGTAATTTTTGACAGGCTTTCTACAGTAACCACATACTGGCTCACATTATAATATTTTCCGTTTACCGCCTTTGTTTTTATATCATTTGGAAGCTCATCACCTGTGACCTTAGATATTGCAAACTCAATTATAGCCCTTGCGTATTCAGGTTTGTCACTGGATACACTGCCAAAAAGTTCTCCTTTTTTGATTGCTTCAAGTGCCGGTGCTGTCGCATCAACTCCTACCACCTTAACATTTTTCAGAGATTTTTCATTTTTTATTATATCTATTGCACCCAACGCCATATCATCATTATTTGATATAACAAGCTCTATTTCTTTTCCATATTTTTTAATCCACATTTCCATAAGAGCCGCCGCCTGATTCCTGTCCCAGTTGGCTATATCTCCTGCAAGTTTTTTTATAGGAACTCCCGCGTCTTTTAAGGTCTTGACGGACCATTCTGTCCTTACTATAGAATCCTGATGACTTGCTTCTCCTTCCAAAAGAATATAGTTGACCTCGCCATCTCCATTCAAATCTAAAACTGAACTGTCATTTTTATAAGCATCTACTAAAATCTGACCTTCAAGTACGGCGGACTCTTTCGGATCTGCTCCCACATAACAAAATTTGTCCGAACGCTTCATATCATCCTCTACAGGCTCTCTGTTAAAAAATACAACCGGAATATCTGCTGCCAACGCCTTGTCTATAATCACTGAAGCATCCGCCCGTTCTACCGGATTAATGCAGATTACATCATAATTTAGGGAAATAAATCTGTCCACCTGTTTATTTTGTGTAAACTGGCTTCCTCCCGCATCAACTATTTCCATATTAAGTTTTATTCCATTTCCCTTTTCATAATACTTTACATAATTTTCCATTTCTTTTTTAATGTTTGATATGAAAGTATCATTAAAACGGTAAAGACTTACTCCTATCCTTATATTTTTCTTTTCCGTTATTCCTTTTTCATCTTTGTTAAATATTATAAAAGCAAAAATTGCTGCTATTATAATAATGCCTGATAAAAATACATATACAATATTTTTCTTCATTATGCCTCCTATCCATTAATTGGATAAAGTCTTTTTATATAATCTTCATTTTTCAACTCTTTATCAGTAATATAGAATGCCTCTATCTCATCCTTTTTAATCTCACCCTGACCTGCCAACATTTTAACCAGTTTTTCTATAATGAAATATCCCATGTCATACTCGTTCCATGCTATAATTCCTTTTATTTCCTCGTCTTCAAGCTTTCCAAGTAAATAATCCGTTGCACCCATACTATAAATTTTAGCCCGAAAATTATTGTCATCTGTATATTTTACAAGCCTTACAGCACTTGCTTTATCTAATGAAATAAACACAGTCTGATTTTTATTAAAATTTTTAAGCTGTTTTTCCAGCTTAGGACCGTTTCCTTCAGCAAAATTCAGCTTATATCCCATATTTTCAAGCCTAAGTTTAAGCTCTTTACTAAACTTTTCTATCTCTTCATCAGAAAAATCTTCTGCAATAATACAAACTTCATTATCTACACTTTCAGTAACTCTTATATTTTCTGACAAAAGTTTAACAATCTTTCCGTAATTCAAAGAAACCGCGGCTATTTCCTTTTCAGCCTCTGTATCTCCAACAATCAGCACCGGAATTTCTGAATATTTTTTCCTGATTTTTTTTGCTATTTCTTCCTTCCATCTGTTTCCCACTATTATGGCTTTAGCCCCTGCTTCTATAGCATCTTCCGCTATTTCCACTTTTTCTTCAATAGTAATATTATCTGCTATAGCGGGAAAACTGAGGTCAACATTATGTTCATAAGCCGCCTCATCCATACCTTTTTTCATATTTTCAAAATTCTCTCCCGAAATCCCGTCCATAAGTATTGATACGGAATAAACTTTTGCCTCGTTTTCTTTTATTATAAGGTCTGTAGCTGATAAAATGTATAGGAAGATGAGAATAGCTGTGTATATGAGCCAAAAAATTATTGTTTTTTTGTTCATAGGATCTCCTCTCACAAGAGTTTGGGTATAGTATAACATGGAGTTTGCCTGTGAACCACCATTATTTATCTCAAGTATTTATAGCTTTTCTTACTTACAAATCTTAAACTTTATATTTTTATATATTTTCTTACTTATAAGTTAAAAACTTGCTTTTATTATTGTTTTATAGTATTCTAAAAGCATAATTCTTATAAGGAGCAGCTTATGAAAAATTTAATTAAAAGACCTATATATCTTAATGAACTTGTAGAAAATAAAGATGTGGATTTGATAAAAATAATTACCGGCATAAGAAGATGCGGAAAATCATCTCTTATGGAACTTTTCCATCAACATCTTTTAGAAACCGGCATAGCTAAAAGCAGAATAATACACATGAATTTAGAATCTCTGAAATATAACGAACTATCAGACTATCTTTCATTTTACAATTATGTAAGTGATAAAATTCAAAATACCGGAAAAACATATTTGCTTTTTGATGAACTTCAAGTTGTATCGGGGTGGGAAAAAGCTATCGAATCTTTTAGGGTAGATTATGATGTTGATATATATATTACCGGTTCCAACGCCTATTTATTATCTACAGAACTTGCCACACTGCTTTCCGGAAGATATGTTGAAATAAAAATGCTCCCCTTATCTTTTAGTGAATTTTTAGATTTTTATAGTTTTGACGATAAAACAGGACTTTACGAAAAGTTTATTTACTACCTCAAATTTGGCGGTATGCCTGTACTTCGTGAGTATAACTTTAATGAGCCGAGAATCAATCAGGCTCTTGAGGGCATATACTCTACTGTAATCTTAAAAGATGTTTTACAAAGGCATAATCAAAGTGACCAGCTTTCACTGGATAAAATAGCACATTTTCTTTCCTCAAATATTGGAAGCATAACCTCTCCGAATAAGATTGGAAATATCCTTTCAAGTGAAGGTAATATCAATAAAAATAAAAACAAAAATATAGCCGGCAAGACTGTTGATAAATATATTTCAATGCTAAATAATGCCTTTATTTTTTATAGAGTAGGAAGATATGATATAAAAGGAAAGCAGCTTTTAAAAACATTAGATAAAAATTATATAGTAGATATGGGATTTAGAAACATGTTGTTAGGATACAGAGATGCCGACAGAGGACATATTTTAGAAAACATCGTATTTCTTGAACTCATAAGAAGGCATTATAGAGTATATATAGGGAAAATCGGTGATACCGAGGTAGATTTTCTTGCTGAAAAACCTAACGAAAAACTGTATATTCAGGTTACCGAAAGTCTTGTTTCTCAAAAAACAAGAGAAAGAGAACTTCGCCCTTTGTTAAGTATAAATGACAACTATGAGAAAATTATACTAACCTCCGATAGAAACTTCATTACTTGCGAAAACGGGATTAAAATAATTAATGTAATTGACTGGTTAACGGGTAATTAATTTCGATATAAAGTTTCTAACTTACAGGTCTGAAACTTTATATTTTAATAAACTTTCTGACCTATAAGTCTAAAACTTAATTCTATGTATTTTCTTCCTCATACTTCTTCGCAGGCAAATGTATAATAATAGTAGTTCCCACATCCGGCTCGGATTCTATTTTAAGCCCATAATCTTCACCGAAATAAAGCTTTATTCTCTCATTTACATTCTTAACTCCTATGCCTGAGCCTCTGCCGTTACCTGAATTACTTTTGCCTGCAAGCACCGAGTTTACCTTATCCTCTGTCATACCGAGACCGTTATCGGATACGGATATATAAAGTTCATCCATTTCACGCCGGGCTTTAATTCTAATAAGCCCGTCCCCGTCCATAAATTCCATTCCGTGGTAAATTGCATTTTCCACAAGAGGCTGTAACATCAGTTTTAACGAGGAAAGTTCAAATACATCCCCTGCTATGTCAAACTCATAATCAAATTTATTCTTAAAACGCATATTTTGAATCATAAGGTAGTTCTTTACATGGTCTATCTCAGCCTTTACCGTAACTATATTCTTGCCCTTTCCCAGTGAAAGTCTGAAAAATCTTGCAAGAGCAGTGACAGTATGTACCGCTTCGGACTGCTTTTCATTTTCTATCTGCCAAACTATAATATCAAGAGTATTGTAGAGAAAATGAGGATTTATCTGTGCCTGTAAGGAATCAAACTCACTCTTCCTTTTTTCCTCATGCTCTGTTACAATATCCTGCATCAGCCCCTTTATCCTGTATTTCATGTCCTGTACGGACTTTCCAAGATGTTGGATTTCATAGGAGCCTCCCATATATATGTCTGCATCCAAATTCCCCTCTTCAAGCTTTTTTACAGACTTTTCAAGTTCTCTAATCGGGTCGGTTACCCTAAATGAAATATAGGAATTTATAAGTACCACAATGAAAATAATGAGGAAAATTACAAAAGCGATAAACAGCCTTGTTTTAAGCATATTTAGAGAAATTCCCGTTCCTTTTATTACCCCCACAAGCTTCCAACCGGTATATCCCACAGTTTTTATTACTACTGTCTGCGAAGCATTATTAAATTCTTCCTCGGTACTTCCTTCACCATAATTTGCCGCAATCAGATTATTTTCTTTAACCCTTCCCGATGCAATAAGTTCAAACTTAGGATGCCATATTATTTCCCCGTTTGAATCCATAAGATAAATATAGCCGCCATTTCCAAACGAAACCTCATCAAGCACTTCATCCAGTCCTTGATATGACATATCAATAAGCAAAACTGCCTGCTCCGTACTTCCTCCGGTTGTGATCTCAACCGCCCTTGACATACTTATTACCCACCTGTAACCGTTATTCCCTTTTTCAAAAAGCTTTTGTACATGTGGGCGTGTAAAATGTATATTTTCAGTTTTATTCAGAGCATTTACAAACCATTCCTCTTCCCCTACTTCAAAATTTTTCCTAAATCTTGCCGCCGGTACCGCACTAACAGGTTTTCCTTCTTTTGAAATCAATGCAATATTTAATACCTGTTCTTTATTGTTGTTGTAAAGCAGGCTCATTTCTTCGTTAATTGATTCTTCTGAAAGATTTACATTTTTTATAATTCCATAGTAAATCGTATCTGAAAGCTTCATTATATTTCTAAGATAAACTTCCATTGATGAATTTACACGATTAATAAGGCTTATATTCTCCTGTTTCACTGTATCTGAAAGCTGGGAGGAAAGCCTTGAGTAAACTGATATTACTATTAAAAGCACTGCTATCAGTGAGGTTATTGTAAAATAAATAAAAATTGAGTTCCTAATACTTCTATTATAAATAAATTTTTTCTTTTCAGCCTGCATTTCCTACTTCCCTGTTCTGTACTTAGTCGGAGATACTCCGAATTTTTTCTTAAATACATAGCTAAAATAGTTCTGCTCCAAATATCCTACCTTTTCAGCTATCATATAGGTTTTTTCATCTGTTGTACTTAAAAGTTCTATAGCTTTATTAAGTCTTATATCAGTAAGATAATTTATATAGGTTTGACCGGTATCCTTCTTAAAAAGGCTTGAAAAATAAGCCGGACTCAAATGTAAGTGACGGCAGATAATTTCAAGTGAAAGCTCAGCATTGGTGTAATTTTCTAAAATATATTCCTTGGCTTCTTTAATTATTTGCTTGGAGTTGGAATCTCTTTTTTGCTGCATTCTCAAGTTTATATTGTTACATATTCCTAAAAGCCACCCCTTAAAACTGTCTCCCTCCTTAATCTTTGAAACTACTTCCATATAATTTTCCAGTCCGGCAAGGCTTATTTCATACTGCTGCATAAGATCCATAATACAGGTTAAAATTCTTAACATATACGCCTGATATTGTCTGGAATGTACTTTTACCTCATCAATTTTATTTGCAAGGTTACCTACTACCTCAGCTATTCGTTCCTCTCCTCCAAATTTTACAGCTGATATAAGTTCTCCCTCTTCTTTTTCTTCAAATCTGAGTACTCCTGTACTTACAGGCTCTACATCGTGGATATATACCACATCTTCCGTGCCGACTATTTTCTTGTACCCAACCGCATCTATAGCTGTCTTGTATGAGGCGGAAATATCTGAAAGTGTTTGGCTGCTACGCCCTATACCTACTGTAATCCCTACACCAAGCACTCTTTTGGCAGTCTTACATACATCCCTCATTACATCTGTAAGTCCTGTTTGCGTGTTGTCATCATCTATCGCGACTATAATTACAGGCTCTGCATCCTGAACCGAGTCAAAAACCACATTTCTATAGTGAGGACTTAGTTTTTCTTCTATAAACTTCTTAACATAAATGGGTATCAGTTCTTTTTCTTTTAAGAGTTCTCCTTTAATACTCGCATTTTCAAGTTCTATATTTACCACACAGGCTATCCATTTATTGGCATTTCTAATATTCATGCCATATTCTGCAAGATAACCGTCTATAGCCGGCTCATCGTAAAGTCCTTTTTTAATAATGAGTTTATTTAAGAATTGCTCTCTAAGTACAGGCAGACTTGCCTTATAGCTCTCCCTTAAAATATCTATATCTCTAGCTGACTCAATTTCTTCATCAAGTTTTGTCCTGACTCTTTTAAGGATTTCGGTAAGTTCATCTACATTAACAGGCTTTAAGATATACTCTGCCACTCCAAGCCTTATGGCTTCTTGTGCATAAGAAAAATCGTCAAATCCTGAAAAAATGATAACTTTAATAGACGGAAATTTCTGCCTGAGGCTTTCCGTAAGTGCAAGCCCATCCATATAAGGCATTCTTATATCTGTAATTATTACATTCGGCTCTAAAAGTTCTATTTTCTCAAGAGCATCCCTGCCATTTTCCGCATCCCCTACCACTTCAAAGCCATTTGCTTCCCAGTTTATTTTTTTGATGATGCTTGTGCGGACTTCTTCTTCATCATCTACCAGCATTATTTTATATAAATCCATACTTTACCGACCTTTTAATGTGTGAGTTCTAAATGTTATAATAATTTTAACTTGGTTTGGGGGGATAGTCAATGAGGATAAATACTTTATGCTATAAAAATGGGACTGTCGCATTAAGAATAAAATACTCAAAATATAGTAATAATTTGACAACAAATTTACTATATCTTGTCGTTTTTTACTTGTTGCGACAGCCCCTTGAAAATATTTGATATAAAATTATCTAAGAAAATTCTGTTGTTATCATAAAAATACTCATTATTGATAACACTAACCTTTAGCATCAAAGTATGACTTTCAGTATTTGAACTTCGCTGCTCTTCTTTTACTTCATCCTTATCCTGATTTTTTTTAATTTTAGAAACTTCATGCTGTGTATTACCTATATCGCCATTTCCTTTTCCAAAACCAAATCCTGAACCAAACTTGAATATAAATGCAAATATAATAACAAAAAGCTTTTTAAATGCAACAAGATAAAGTTGCATTGTTTACTCTCCTATAAATTATCTGTATTTATTATTTTTTTATCTTTATATACTAAATCATTGTCCTTTTACCTATCCCTTATTATTCGCATTTTCAATCTTTGGACTTACACCTGTATATATATAAGAAAATTCACAATCATATTTGATCTAAAGATGTCCATATGAAAACTAAGGGCATCTTTAGATTTATTATAAAAATGCGAAAATAGTAGTATTTGAGAATATCTTTAGGTAATTTATATAGTTACGGTTGAGATGCTTTTGAAATATTATTTATGTCTATAACTCTAGTGGCATATTTCGTTATCTCCCTATCGTGAGTAACCAGAATAACGGTTTTCCCCCCGGCTTGTATCTCTTTTAATAATTGCATAACTAAGTCTCGATTATCTGTATCGAGGCTCCCTGTGGGAGCGACTTTACTAGTACAACTATGTGACCGAATCGGACACAAAAGGCGGTAAACCTTGATTTCTCTTGGTCTACCGCCTTTTCCATTACTCTACAGAAACGTATATGTCAAATCTTTCCTCGTTATTATAAGGAACAGGAAAACAACTAATAATATTCACATACAGGAGGTAACAACCTATGAGAACACAAGAAACAATCACAATCAATTCTAACTTATACCTTATATTCCTTGCGGTGGCAAAAGAGCCTTAACCTCCATTATGGAGAGTGGCGGTTTTCTTGATTTTGATAATGCCGTTTGGCTTCAAGCTATGGCATAAAAATAAACCCCCTTGGCTAGTGCCTTGGGGGTCTTTTTATCCACATTATTAACAATATGGTGCGCATTATTCTTTTTTCTCTGTGCCTGCTTCTTTAATCTCTCCGATTTCTCCAAGTGCAGTAATCGCCGGGACGGTTGTAATCTTCTTGTTTTCGATATATGTACTTACATTTTCGTTCGCCTGCCATTTCTTCTTAGCTTCCTCTAACACGCTTTCCGTAATCTTTACTAACTGCTTTTCTGTAAATAAGATTCTGATAATACCCGGCAACTTGTCGTATAGCTTTCCTACTACCTCGGACAGTTTAATAATACCTGTACCGCTGCCACATTCGCCCTCTGCGTCTGTAACCAACTTTACGGCAATCTGCTTTAAAATCTTCGTTTGTCCTGTCTTGATTAAGTAAATCAGAATAGCCAATACCAAAGCTACCAATACTACGGAATCCCAATTAAGAATCAACCATTTTAAAAGTTCCATTTTCTACCTCCTGTGACCGAATCGGTCTATTTAACATCTTCTTTGTTTACCCAACCGTACACGCCTTTACCGTCCTGTGAGATACAATGATATGGGTGTGTGCCTTTGGTGTTAATTGCGGTTACTCTACAGGTGCTAACCTTTTCTATCCTCTTGGCTTCATTCTGTGCCGTAGAAGATATATAAACCCCTCCGCCTGTGAATGTTACACTATCGCCCTTTGAGAGCGTTTTAACGCCCTCCTGTGGCTTTGTAGGTGTATCCTGTGGCTTTTCCTGTACCGTGTTGCTTACGTCTGCCAATTCTGACGCTTTGACCGCTTCGTATACCTTTACCCTACGGCTCTTGTATTGCCCCATAACGCTATCTTTTAATGCGTAGGTGTGTATTTCTTCAAGTCCTACCTTTGCAACGCCTTTAACGGCTTCTCCTGCGTCTGTAGCAATCCTTTTACTTGCACCGCTACCGCCTTGGTTCTCCAAGTCCGCATAGTACGCAAGAGCCTTTAAGGAAACAATACCGACCTTTACGCCGTTCTTGACATATACGGTTATGTCTGCGTCCGCTAATTCGTCCTGTGCTTTTTTGCCCTGTGCAGAAGAAAGAAGAGCCGATAACTTCCCGGCTTCCTCTTCTGTTGCTACTCTCTTCTTTTTATTCCATGCGTCCGCTCCGCTCTCTGCAATCTCTTTATACAGGTTATCCCCTAATAATTCTTTTGCCTGGACCTTATCCGCATTTACAATAGTCTGTAACAAAGGCAATGCACGGCCCCAATATGCGTTCCATTGGCATTTACCAATACTCATACCGTGGTCGTTATCATTTCTGTTTACGCTCCCATAGTTTCCCTCTTGGGCGTAAATGATACCACTTGCAACCTTTACAACCTTTTTAATCTGTGCTGCCGTTACTGACATATCAGCCACCTCCTTATGCTTTCTTTAATTTTCCTTTCTTCAACAGGTTAAGCATATTGGTATTTTGTGTTGCTGTTCCTGTGTAGCCTGTTATTCCGTTTGCCTGTGCAATCTTGGCTCTGTTCGCCTTGGACGAATCCACACCGATAGATTTAAGTGCGTCAATGATAGAAACATACTTACTATCACAAGCCTTGTAATATGTACCGCTTACATTCTCCTGTTTTTTTACCTTTGTAGCACATCCGGGTGTTGTGATTCCTCTTGTTTCATCTGCTGCCTTTGCTCCTGCTTCAATACACCCGATTGTGTGGTGTCCGGGTGCTACCACAATATCGCCCTCTAACAGATAATCTCCGCTTGTGAGATACTTCTTATCTGTCAAAATGATAAAATCATCTTTGTCGCCCTCATACACGCCACGCATACCGCTAGTTGCAACCGTTGTCTTGATTGCTCCGGCAATAGTCGCACAAGTTCCCTGTAATGCAGAGCAATCCGTTTCACAGTTTACGGCTAATTTCTCATAATTCTCATAACCGATTTTTTCAAGCTGCTTATTAAGGGTTGTGCGCTCGTTCATATCATAACCAAGGCACTTATTGTTACATAATGACTTTAATGCCTTGGCGTGTTTCTTTGCCTTGGAAGTGTCCTTGTATCTGATAACAAATGTCTGCCCGAACTGATACCAAGCACCTACCTTAACCTCTCCTTTCGTGTCGTTTGTGTTGCTTGTCTGCTTCTGGTCCCCGGCTTTGCCGTTTCGACCCTTTCCATTTTCGTCAATACTCGCCCATCCGAATAATGCCATAGTTCTTTACCTCCTGTATTTTTTTATAATAAAAAGGAACTGCCGATAATCTTAGCAATTCCCTTTTAATCAATGTTTTTAGTTGTCTATCCGTCCTCTTTGAAATTAGCACTTATTTACCAGCGATTTCTGTACTCTCTTTTGTTACCTGTCTGATTGATACAGATAAGTGAGCCTAAATCCGGTAATACTTCGCTGTCCTCATACTGCTGACTGTCATAAATCTGCATAGCATTGTCCTCCTTATATGTTGATATTATTTAAGTCAATCGAATTTCCCTCTGTTTCCTTTGGAAATCCCTGTTTTAACTTAATAATGTTTTCTGCTTTTGCTTTCCAACAATACAGGGCAATTACTGTAGTTGTTGGTGCTGCTATGTAGGTTGCAAGTGAGCCAAATTGGCTATAATCTATCAGCACGATTTTTATACCGATATACAGACCGATAAAATAAGTAAGCAAAACCGCTACCAATACCAATTTTGTAAAGTTTGGTAGCTTAAATTTTGTTTTCTTGCCTGCTGATACCTTTAGTTTTTTCTTATCAAGTGCTACTTTGAATAAAAGGGCAAAAACAAGGAATCCAAGGATTACTCCAAGGATTCCGCATAAAATATATTTCATATTCTGTTTTTCCTCCTAATCCTGTCCGTGTGCTGCTTGGTTTATATGCTTTTCCACCTTTCCAATCGCTTCGGTTACGGGACCATTACACCCCTGTTCTTTTAATCCTTTCAAACAGGCAAGGATAGCATAAGTAAGTAAACACATTTCGTCTTTTATCTGCTTTATATTCTCTTTTTCCCGTTCTTTCAGTTCTTCAATGTCCTTTGTCTGCCGTTCCTGTTTCTGAAACCATTTAACGCCTTTGTATGCAAACGCACAAATAGCAGACACCGCACCTAATACGCTTGCAATAGTGATAATCATAGCGGAATCAATATACATATTCTCTCCTGTTCTGTTAAAGGAAAAGGTACGGAAAATCCGCACCTCATTCCCCTATATTTCATTGCTGACCTCATGTAATTTTGTTGCTACTCCTAAAATCTTTTCGCTTACGGTATCTGTAATATAGCCTCCTGTATCCCGGCTATGTTCCATTTCTACCGCCATATCGTAGATTATTTCGGTTTGCTCCTTAATTATTTCCTTTAGTTTTTCCGTCACTTCTAGGGTTGACATTATTGTAATCCTCTCCTGTAATCTCGGTGTATTCCTCTGCTGTAATCACTCCGAAACCTACAAATCTTTTAAGCTGCTCTTTTGTGCAACCTCTCCTGTTGTATCTCTCCTGTAATGATACAAATTTTGCTGAATGTTCTACTGTTTTTGCTGCCATATCTTTTTACTCTCCTTTCGCTTGTAACTCTAATACTGTTAACTCTAAGTCTGTGATTGTCAGGTCCTTTTCAATATTCCTTAATTCAAGTTCTGTAATATTCCGCTCCATGTTAGGGATAATGTTTTCTTTCTGCCTTTTTTCTTTAAGGCTCTTTTTCCTTACCTGTTCCATTCCGTACCTCCTTAATCAAAACTGTAGCCGATGGCATATACATATACTCTTTCTGTGCTACTATTTTTAGTTACTGTTACACGGACGGATACGCCGTATCTTTCTGTATCAAATTCCTTATTCGTGAACTTGTACACGGATTTATTCTTAAAGGCTTCGGTAGCGTCCTCCCATACAGGCTGTGCGTTGTATGCTGAATTTGTTACCTCAATCTTTACATCCGGATTTCCTGTCTTGCGATAGTCAAGATTAAGCATTATCTTTTTAGCGGGCGCGTCTGTTTCTACTGTTTTGATTTCAAATTTCAACTCTTTATAGAGCTTTACAAAATCAATATATCTGTATGCTTCCGCTCCCTCTGAATTGACCGCCTTAATCGTCATTCTGTGGCTTGCTTCGTTATCCAATATATCGAATCCCGATAAGTTGAATGTAATATCTTCATGCTGTGGTGCAACCTCAATCTTTCTTACCTCTTCATCATCCACCAACTCTGTTATGCTGATTGCATTTGAGTTAGAATCGTTGACCTGATATGTAAAGCTGAACGGCTGCCACTTGTTACCGATATTTGTATCTACACCACTGATTGCGATACTTGACAGGATTTTGGTAAATCCTACTGTCTTGGTCGTTTCATTTCCGTTTGAATCCTGCGCCCATATCGTAAATGTATGCTCCCCGACTGACAATGTATTTAACTTTGTGCCGGATACGCTTACTTTGTATGCTTGTCCAAGTACCACGGTGTCGAGTGTCTGTAATACCTCTCCGTCTAATGATACCTTTGCTGTTACCTCGTCATTATATGCGTCTGTAATTGTGTAGCTCAAATTGAAAGGTGCGTTTTTATCCCCTAAGTTTTCTGAATCCGTTTCAATCACAGGCGGTGCGTTCCAAATTATTGTATATGCTCCATCTGTATCGGCTGCGTCGGATACAAGGATAGAAGATGAAACCACACAAGCGGGGCGAACACCAATGTAGCCAGTGTACGCATAGTTGTTGTCGCGCAAGCCGTCCGTGTTCACATTGCGGACATAGCACGAAACGCCCTCAAGCGGTGTTCTAAGCCACCACCACCAAGGCTGACTAACGGATAAACTTGTATTTGTGTATTCCGACTTTGAAACCGCTTCCGCTGTTGGGTATGCAATTCTGTTACTTGCTGTCTTGAAATAATCGTAAATGCTACCCTCTACGATATTATTTTCATTAGTAAGTCCGACCTCAGTATTTGACAAAAGGAAAATCTTTTGCACTACATCCTCATAACTGCCACCATCTGCAACAGTATTTTTTGCAGTTCTCTTTGTAACTGCAACCACCTGCTCCTTTAACTGAGTTGAGAAGTTTGCCAAAAATCCTTTTTCTTGGTCGTATTCGTTGTAAGTACTCCACACATTCGCATTTGTAGGGGAAGTGTCTGCACTGTGCTGTGCCGAATACCACTCACCTGCTGCCTTGTCGCTATTTAACCATTGTCTAAGGTTTGAATACAGGTAGCGGTTGTTTCCGTACTGCTTACGGTTTAAATCGCTGTTGCCTGCTTCGATAGCATCAAAACATTTCAGAGTGATAATCTTTTCTGTAATCAATGCTGTGGAATTATCGGGGTCCCCTGCGTGATTATGTTCCATAACGGTAAAAATGATAGGCTTTCCGTTATAGGTTGTGAGCGTATCTTTTACTTTAGTTCCGCTCGGTAGGTTTTTTAGCAGTTTTGCCAATTTTCTTTACCTCCTGTTTCTGCCTTTTAGCCTTTTTCCTTTTCTCATTTTATTTACAACCGATAGCCTGTATCTCTTTGGGAAATTCTTTTCGTTATTCGTAATCCTTAATGTGTATATAACCATTTCCTTTGCTTTCACGATAACGGTTAAATCTCCCTACTTTCGTTCTCCTGCTCGTACACTCATAGGCTTCTATGCGTATACGCACTTATTGGCGTTATCAAACATACCGCTAACCATAATTACATCATCATTGCTTGAAAATGTTTCGATAACAACATTGTCGGAATCCATAATATCAGCGTCTGTTAATGTAGAAATCGCCATAGCCATTTTAAGCATATCCCTTTTCATGCTATCCATACTCTTTTCAGTATTTCCAACTACACTTAACACTTCTGTAATCTGTTCCTGTGTTGTCTGATTGATATTTTCAATCTGCGCCTTTACCTCTAGGCGTAGGTTTTCAATATCCTTTTTTGTTGCCATTACTACGCTTGGGTCTACTATCAGTTCCACGCTTCCCGTATTTGCCAATGCTATTTCCATTGATAAATCAAGTTCGTGTACTACTCCGTCCGAAACTTTAACTTTTTGTGTATCCGGCGTGTTACAAATCGCAATCAATACTCCTGTGTCATCATACAACCCCATTTCACGGATGGTAAAACCGCCAATGTCTGACGGTATAACCGATTCCACGATTAAAAGGTTTCCCGAATCTTTACTAATATAGCAGGCGTTTACCGGTCCTCTCCAAACCTCATTTTTTAACCCTGTTGCTTCCGTTGTCGGTGTGTAATATCTTCCTCCTCCATCTCCTACCGCAAACTGTGTAATATTCACTTTCTTCTCTTCGTTTAACGCTTCAAGCATTTTTCTTGTCCCCGAATCGGTCACAAGTGTAAAATATGTACTTGCCATACTTTTACTTCTCCTTTCTGATTATCATTGTCTGTTTGCTTCTCTGATATGCCTTTATGCTTCCTAATGCTTCCGTTTCCGCTCTTAAAACACTCTCGCTATGGTATTTTATCTTTAGCTTATTTAATGCCTGTAAATAAGCGGTAACGGTCTTTTCTGTTTCCGTTGTTATCTCTCTGACCAGCAACGGTTTTACTCTTATTTTTTCTCCTATAAGAGTTGCTGCCCTTATATCGTTTTGTCCTGCTGCCTTGATTGTTTTTTGTAGGAACGGCTTTACTTTTAGTTTTGTTCCTACTTCGTGTAATGCAACTGCTTGTACTATTGCTTTTTCTGTGCTAAATTTATAAAATATCCCGGTGCAATGTGACCTAAGATTTTTATAAAACTGCATTTTACTTTCTATTTCCCTACTTGTATCTTCGCTTAATCCCTCACTTCCAATATCAACAGTAATAATAAATGTGTATGGTTTTCCTCCATACTCAAACCATTCTTTTACTTCTGCTGTTCTGTATACATCTTTCAGAACTGTTTCTACCGCATATTTTGTACCTAATTTCTGATGTACCCTCACGCTGTTTTTTATTATCTTTCTCTTCGTTTCTATTGGATAGTCGTAATCGTACCAACCAATGTGTAAATCATACGCTAAAGTATCTAACCATGTTTCCGATAGATTATCTATATTGGCGTATATAATATTTTTTTTTGCTTCATTTGCGGTTATATGCAATTCCTCTGCAATTAACCTCCCTAAAACAATCATTGATTCGTCTTTTTTTAACACTGGCGGAAATGTCGTTAAAAAATCTGCGTCTTTTAATTTATTCATCTTCCATACCTCCAAAGGTTACGTTGCAATTTCTTATAACCGCTACACTTCCCTTTGGAATTTGTTTAAAAACAGGCGTTGTTATCTCAACCCTTTTTATTCTCGATTCCATAAGCATAGCACTAAAATAGGACGGGTTAATATCCCGCCCCATTTTTGAGGTTTGCCATAGTATATAATTCTCTGTTGCTAATTCTACCTCTCGTTTAATTTCTCCTAATGTTGCCGTTTTATCGCTCTGTATGTAATATGTTGCCTGTATATCAAATTCAATCATTTCCGGGGCCGCTACTCTTACATTGTCTGTAAGTGGTCTTATGTCATTTTCATTCAATCTCTTTTGTACCTGCTCAATTAATTCATTGCTCGGCATTTTTCCGCCAAAAAGCATTATTCGTACATCAACATTTCCCGGCGTAGGCGATTCTACCGAAACATCGCTAATTTGTGATGACACGGATTTTGCATGATATATATAACTTCCCCTCGGTCCTGCGGTTGTGTATGATTCCTCACTTTCCCTCATTCTGTTATAGTATGCGGTATCGCTTTCCTCTTCGCTTCCTCCCTTGCTCTCTGTCGTATTTGCTACCTCTTTGTAATATAAAAATTCATCTGATACTAGCTTGTTAATCTGCCCCGGAGTAAAACCGTTTCCAACTTTTCCAACGCTCGTACATTCCGCCTGTACCTCTGCATAATCTGTACCCGATTTAAAATTTAGATACCCTTTTGTCTTGAAATTTATATTTCCGTCTACCGTTACCTCTAACTCGTCTGATATTATATAATCCTCTTCAAGTATTTTTGTTATATAAAATCTTAAAGTTGTTTTTGCTACTTGTGGCTCTAATCTTGGTACGTTATGGAATATTTCGCTTAAAGAATCTAAGTTGTTTCCTACTGCGTACCTTGGTAGATTCTGTTTTGCTGATTCGTTAATCTGTACCCTTTCCTGTATTATTATACTTGCAATCCATAATATAAATATCCTAACAGGATCTGCCGGGTAAAGCGTTCTTCCTGTTAATTCCTCGTACCCTGTTATCAGCTTATTTGTAAGTTTTTCTGTATCTGTATCTACAAACTCCACTTTGGGTAGATTACTCGGTATATTCCTCGTTTTCGTATTCTCCACTTACTTCTACCTCCACGATTGGTTTTAATATTCCGTTTTCATAGTCTGCCGAAAATGAAATATCTACTATATCTGCCCTCGGCTCATATTCCTCTGTCTTTTCGTATATATCTGACATTGCTAAAGCCTTTGCGGTTTCTATTGGTCTGTCTATATAATCCGCTTTCATTCCTAACCCACGGTCAAGCGGACAATCATACTCTAGTGAGGAATACAATACCCATAGATTTTGTATTACTTCCTCTTCTACTGTGGTCGGCTCAATATTCAAATCTATTTTTTCTGTCGTATCCACTACTACGCTCATTGTCTGCCTACCTTTCCGGGTATTCCTCTAGTGATATTTTGCTTTCTGCTATCAGCAAATTCCCTTTACTGTCATACCTCTTATATCCTTTTGAATGTCCTGTAATAACCCATTTGGTACCGTATCTCTTCCCTCCTATAATCAGAGTAAGTATTTTTCCTGCTTCCCTGTACTTATCTATTTTTTTCTGCATACTTACAGGATTTACCCCAAGATATGCTGATAGGTACATAGAAAAACTTGCGGTATCCGTATCGTTGTATTGAAACTCTAACAACGGTTTTTTATTATGCCTTGTCTGCTTTGCATAATTCGTTTTACTTTCAATCTGTAAATCTTCAAATGTCCTTACTGTATTCTGTGATACCTTAAATACAATATCTCCAAGTGTTCCAATCTTCGCCATTAGATACCTCCTAAAATAAATCCGTCCCCGTCCCCTCCCGGTTTAAACAGGCACGCTACCCATTGCCCTACCTTTGGAATCCACGGAGATACTTTTATTTTGTATTCTCCCTCGCAAGTTCCTCCCAATAATTCAAGAGTAACCGTTGGCTTATTCTGTAGTATTCTTAAATCTCCTGTAACCGTCCCTGTGTCCTGTATTTTTACCCTAGCTGTCATTTTTGAAGTGTTTACACTGCTTACTATTCCTATGCTTGTAATGTCCTTTAATTCCTGTATATCTGTATCGTCAAACTTGCTCAATCAATATCCCTCCAAACAACTACGCAATTTAATATTAACTTTGTATCCGCCTGTAATGTTATGTGTTGCCTGTTCTACGATATATTTACCGTTAAACTCACCGTATCCGTACACTCTAACCGTAATACCTGCCACATAGTCCACATCTCCGATTATCGTAAATTCTGCCGTTGTTTCTCCCTTATTCTTTGCTCTAAGAGATTTTCTTGCTAATTCCTTTGCTTCCTCTACGCTCGTAACTTTTTGCTTTACTTCTAGTGTCTGACCGTCTGTATTAGCATTTTCCGGGGTGTATGTATACTCTATAACCCGTTTTGTGTCCGGGTCTGTATAAATTACATGACAGGACGAATAAGACGTATCAGCCGTTTTTGTCGAGAAACTATAACTTATTATGTTTCCTCTTCCTGCCTTTATTTTCTTTACCTCTGTTTTTTTCTCAAAATCCGCTGCGTCAAATAATACGATTGTCTTAGATGTAACCTTTAAAGATATGCCTGCTCTTTTGCATAATCTCTTTAAAAATGCTATATCTGTCATATTCTTTTGTTCTGTGTGCTTATATGTCGGATTGTAATTTGATAGGTACATAATTTTTAAACCGCTCCGGCTCGCCGTCTTTGTTGCTATATTCTTTAGCGTTGTATTTTCCCAATTCTTGCTATATACCGTCTGTCTTAATTTTGCCTTGTATGGTATTGACGTAGCTTTAATACTCAACTTTTGCGGTGGCCCCGTGTAGTTTACGCTATCAATTTCAAACACTCCGCAATCCAATACTTTATCTTTTCCGTTTGTATACGGATTTTTCTGTATTACCATTGCATGTATTTCAGTACCCTTAAATGCTTTTTTGTCCTGTACCTTAGTTGTCTTGGCTGTTGTAACTGTTTCTCCCTCTACATCTGAAGCATTGACCCAACCATAAACTTTTTTTCCGTCCTGTGAGATTAAGTGATAAGGGTGTGCATTTGAGTTTGCTATTGTGCATTTACATTTACTTGCCCCTCTGTTTACCGTTGGCTCTGCTGCCATAGATGAAATGTAAACAGGTCCTCCCTTAAACTGCACTATATTACCAACCTTAACCTCTGACTTTGTGGTAACTGTTTCTGTTTTAGTTTTTGCGTTCTTTGACGTATTCAACCAATCCTTAATCCATTTACCCTCTCTATCGTCAAGCGATATAGATATATCGTCTGTATTGTCCTCTTCATTATCCGTAAAAGACAGTGATAACAGGTATTTAGACAAATCTTTTGATATATCAGCACCTTTAAAGTAGAGTTTAACCGCCGTTCGGCGTGCTAATGTTTTATCACTCACTTACCGTTACCCCCTGTTTCCACGGTGGCAACGATTCTGATACCTCCAAAGAGATTTCCGGGAGGGTCAAAGTGACCCCTGCCGAAAAAATGTAGGTATCCTTATGCTCTAAATTCGCCTTTATCAGAGAATCCATATTCATTTCATTACCCCATACTTTATAAGCTATGGTATCCCATGTATCCCCGGATACTGTCGTATATGTATTAAGCATAAGCAACCCTGCCCTCCTGTTCTTTTTGTTCTTTTAGAATCTGCCTTATAATTTCTCTTAGCTTCTCTAAAAATTCCTCGTCATACTGTGCCAACTGTTCTTTGATTCCGTTTGTATCTCCGCCCTGTAATACGACTGTCGGACTATTTGTTACCTGTATGGTAATTGTTCCTGCCCCTCCAAGGCTTGCGTTTGCTCCATTCGCCGTATTTATGTTTTCTGCTTTGACCGCATTGTTGAAAATCTGCCCTGTCTGTGCTGCGGTAAATACTTTTCTGTTTGCAGCGTTTGTAATTAACTCCGGTCCGTTCTCTCCGGCTATAAATGTGCTTGGTGTCCTGTCTGTACCTTTTGCAAATCCCGGAATCTCCGGTATATTGATACCCTTACCTCCAAGACCCGGCACCCAATCCGGCACTTTCAACTTATTCAGACCTCGTATTACTGTATTAACTGCTGATATTACCACTCGTAACGGTGCTTTAATAATTTCTCCAAGTCCTCCTACCGCACCGCTGAAAATTGACTTGATACCCTCCCAAGCCTGCGACCAATTACCTGTAAAGACACCTGTAATAAAGTCTATCAAACCTTGGAAAATCTGCATTACATTTGTAACGATTGCTGCTATGTTTTGTAACGCTGACCCTAACACGCTTGCGAAAATTTCCGCCACCAACTGAATTACAGGAATCAGAGCCGTAAGCAATTCTGATAACGGCGGTAAAATTGCCTGTATGATTGTGTTGAAAATTGGCAATAGTGTGTTAAGCAAACTAATTACTACAGGCAGCACCGCTTCTATTATCTGCATTACTATCGGTAGCAATGTTTGCATAAGCTGAATAATTACAGGTAATACCGCCTGTATAATCTGTATCAGAATTGGTACTATTGTATTTATCAACTGTATAAAAATTGGCAAAACACTTTGTATTACTTGTAAAACCAACGGCAATATTGCCGATATATATTGAACGATAACCGGGAGTATTTCCTCAATCAATTTAGCAAGCACGGTTATAACCACACTAATCAACTTCCCCAATACAGGAAGCACCGCCGTTACAAGCTTACCTATCAACGGCAGAATCTGCATAAATAGGTTTGCTATCATTGGAAGTAGCGGTAGTAACCCTGTTTGTAATGTGCTTATGATTGTTGGTAATATGCTTTTTAGTGTATCAAGCACACCCGAACCGCTCGTAAAAAATGCGTCTTTAATCGCCGTTCCGACTTGTGTAATGATTCCCCATAGCTTATCGAATACGGCTAATCCCTCGTCCCCGAAAGTCTTTTGTATAAACCCTCGTACTTCGTCTAAGTGAGTGGCAACCATGTATATAGCACCACCCACCGCTGCAATCACTCCGACTAAAGGCAACATCTTTGTAAGTACACCGCCGAAACCTCCGCCCATACTTCCCAAATACTTTGTTATTCCTAATCCTTTTATCATTGTGAACGCTTTTTGTATTGATAAGATACCGCCTTTAACCTGTAAGAAACCAAGTTTTGCAACCAATCCCCCGGCTTTCAATCCAACTAATCCCGCTGCAATCTTCGCAACCGTCTTAATTACTTTCGGGTTCTTCTGTGCGAAATCAGAAACCTTTGCAGCTAAATTCGCCACCTTTTCCGCTGCCATTCCGACATACGGTAATAACATATCTCCCAAAACAGTACCAAGGTTAGAAATGCTTGTTTTTGCCTTTGCTACCTTATTTTCTGTTGTATCCATCATCTTTGCGTATGCTTTCTCTGTAGCACCGCAAGAATCAATCATACCCTGTACGCTGTCGTTAAATGCGTCTGCACCGTCTGACATTAAGGAAAGTGCTGCTTTGCCTGCTTCGCTACTGCTAAACATATCCGCTAGGCTCTTTCCGCTACTCGTTGCGTCATCTTGCACAATCTGTAAAACATCCGCTAAAGAATTTCCCTCTTTCATTAACTCGGCGAAACCCTTACCTGTCTTGGTTCTTAATATCTTATCTGTCTGACTTCCCGACTTTCCTAATTCGTTTAACATACCGTTCATGTATGTAGTTGCTTCGGCGGTTGCTATACCTTTTGCGGTTAAGGTTGCGTATCCTGCTCCCAACTGTTCAAGTGCTACGTTGTTTGCGTTTGCGGTAGGTATGATTTTACCCATACTGCTTGATAACTCCGCTACGGTCGTTTTACCTTTGTTCTGTATCTGAATAAGCATATCTGATACGTCCGTAACTTTGCTTGCTTCCATTCCGTAGGCGTTCAAGATTGTACTAAGTACATCTACCGCCTGTGCTGATTCTGCGAAACCTGCCGTTGCTAATTTTGTCGAACTTTCAACAAAACCTACTGCGTCTGCGGTATCCTGTCCTGCTGAAATTGCATTATAAACATCATCTGCAAGGTCGTTAATTCCTTTTCCTGTTTCATTTGACAACGCTATAATCTGTTGTCTTAATTCCGACATAGGTACAACGCTCGTATCTGCAATAGTGCTTACTTTCGCCATTGCAGTTTGAAATTCACGTGCGTTCTTTACAGGTCCGGCGTATATAGCTGCCCCAATAGCCGTAACAGTTCCAATTAACCCTACTAACTGCCCTTTTGTCTGTGAAATTGCTTGTTTATTTTGTGCCTGTTTTTCCGTTATTGCCTGGACCTTTTTTTGGGATTGGCGTAACTTATTGTATTGCTCTGTAAGTTCTTTTGTTTCTTTGTCGAGATTGTTTGTATTTACCCCGGCTTCTTTCAGAGTGTCGCTAAGTTCCCCTAACTTTTCCTCTTCTGTTGCCGTTGCAACCTTTGCCTTTTGTAAGGCTTTTTCATTCGCCTGTAATTTCTTCGTAAGTTCCGGGGCTGCTTCCCCTGTGGCTTCGATTTCCTCTACAAGTCTTTGGTGTTCCGCCTGTAATTCGCTTACTCTTTCCTTACTCTTTGCAACTGCGTTTTGTTGCTTCTGATAAGCTGATACGTCCTTTAACTTTTGACCGGCGTTTTTTAAATCCGTCTGCATTGTCTGCATTGTCTTGGACGCATTTTTAAAGGATTGGGAAAAGTTCGGTCCTAGTCTGGCGGTTAGCTGAAATAGTAACTCATACTGCTTTGCAGTTCCTGCCATAGCCTACCCCTTTCCTTGTCTTGCTTTTTCCTCTGCAAGTAATAAGTTGTACTCTACAATCCATGCGTTTAACTCTCTGATACTAAGACTAACCCAAAAATCAATCCCTGTATGAGTTTCCTTTGCTAACAGTATGCTATTTCTCCTAATCCACTTTGTCGGACTCTTTTCTTTTAGAAGCCCGTACTTATTAAAAAATTTCGGCTCTCATTTTTAATTTTTCCAAAATCTCTTAAAGGCAAATGCTCGATAACATCACTTCCTACACCTGCTGCCCTTGCTGCCATTTTTGACAGGAAAGATGTTGAAATTTCCGGCGATAAAGCATACTGCCCTACTGCTGCCATTTCATCTTCAATAGCAATCATATCTGTACCAATCAGCTTTTCAAAATCAAAAACCAATTTATCGTACTTCCGTCCTGCATATTCAAAAGGCTTTGAAAACTTATGTGTGTATCCGCCTGTTGGTGTGTCCGAATCGGTCACATTTTCCTTACTTTCTACTTTGTTTTCTGCTTCTTTATTTTCTTCTGTCATTGCTACTATGTTCTTTGCTTCTTCCATTGCGTTTATCCTCCAAATTTAATTTTAAACATGAAAAAAACACGGTTTCCCGTGCTTATTTTCCAAGTGCTTTTCTAACAGGTGCTAAGTAATCCACTCCATTTACATCATAGATGTAGTTGAGCGGGTCAATTTCAAGTTTCTTTTTTCCGTCAATATATGTAGCATAGTAAGTTACGGTGTATTCTCCGCTTACCTCTGCTGCACTTGCCGTTGCAACCTTACCCGGATTTAACTTTTTAGGTGTTATTGTCAAAATGTGTTTTACCTGTACTACATTCGTTGTACCCGCCGTAGTGTCTTTTTCCTGTTGTGCTGCTCTTAAATCAATATTGTGTTGTCTTGGCTCATGTAACTTTATAGCGTTATTTGTTACTGTTCTGAAATTGAGTGTTAATGTCATTGCTTCAATAGCACCCAAGATAACGCTTTCAATCTTACCGCCAATACCTGCACCGCTGATTTCTTCGGTTAAGTTTGAGATTTCCGGCAATGTTACCTCTGATAATCCCAAATATTCTATTGCGTCCTCATACACCGCAAACCCGATTACGGTTTCGTCAATCTTTGGCATTTTCTCTTACCTCCTTATGCTACTAAATTTTTGAGATAACTAATGTCATATTCTAAGATAAAATCAAGTTCCTTTGCCGGACTAGCTGGCGTTAAGTAAATATGAAAATGTGCGATACCCGCCATTAAGTCAGTTTCGCTATTTTCTTCCTCTAAAAACTCAATTCGTCCGCCTAAAATCTTTTCCTCTGCAAAAAGTCCGTTAAGCCAAATGTTAAGGCTCTGTACTACCGATTCAATAAGGCGTGTTTTTAAATTTCTGTCTACCTTTTTCCATACAGATAAAATAACTGTGTTTGCTACCCAACCGAACATACGGCTTACATTGTAGAAATAATCCGTTACATCTGTATTAGCCGGGTAACAAGCTGATTCGTTACCCCACGATACAAAACCTCCAATAAGGTTTAATCCTGTAATAATACCGTTCTGATTAAGGTAATTAGCCTTTAACAGGTCTAACAATACCTCTTTACCGTCTTTAAGTACCATTCCGTCAACCTGTAGTGTCTTGTTACTTGCTGATTCGCAAGGAGAGCCGTTTCCTAATTCTGTGTTAGAATCCGTTGCGGTCATGCTACCCGCTAACTGTACGGAATTATGGAACTTTTTACCGCCAAGCGTAAACATGGGCCAACATAACAACTGTGACGGTCTTGTGATATTTTTGCTTGTTTTCCACTCTACCGCTTCTACATAGGTTGTTGCTACCGTTGTATCTATGTCAATAAGAGCCTTTCCAACGAATAATCCGTTAATATTCTCCGCCTTGGCTGCCATAACCGCTGCTACCTCGCTATCACTTGAAAAGTTCGGTGCTAACAGTAAATCCGGCACAAGTCTAAACTTAGGGAATACAGAATCAATTAACTCGTATCCTGTGTTTTTCTTTGTGTTTGTGTCGTAACCGCCGATAATGTCCGCTTTTTTAACCTTTGAAGTATCAACACTATTGTATGAGATATTCAGTTTTGCGGTATCTGATGTAATCTTACCGCCTTCGATTCTCTCTAGCTTTAATACTCCGTCTGAATATAATAAGTCGTAGTCTGTACCTCTTTCGTACTGCTCTGTTAATGCTTTCTCTCCGTCATATCCCTTTACAACTACCTTTTCTGCTACTGCTTCAAAAGGCAACTCGGTAACTCCTGCTACCAATGTCTTATCCGCTACCTCTTCCCCTGTTAAATGCTTGCTTGGGTCTAATATGTTTACCATAATGATAGGTGCGATACCGTACAACTTGAACGCCGTATAGATTTCCTCGCAAATGTCGTATTTTTCCCAATCTTCGCTATATCCCATTGCTGCTACTGCTTCGGCGTAGGAATATGCTAATACAGGCTCGTTTACTTTACCGCCTACCGTATGCACTGGTGCCGTACCAACGATAAAATGAATACCGCTATCAGCTACTACAGGTGTTGAAACTGATGTAGTTTTCTTACTCGCTTTCGCTCCATGATAATATTCTGACATTTTTCTAATCCTCCTTACTGTTTTTTAGACAGGCTTAAAACATCTGTGTAATACTTGTTTAAAAGTGTTCCTGTCGTTTTTACCTTTGCCTTATTCTTCGCAAGGCTTCCTGTTGTTACCAAAAGCAATCTAACCTGTGGGTACTTGTCGATTGTATTTTTTAAATATTCCTCTACTTTTTCCCTTGGTCCCTTAAAGATTGCGTTTTCTCTGATTCCTGTTGCAAGTGTCGGTCCGATATAAATAAATGTATCTTCCTCTACAGCCTCGTTATTTGCCGTTCCTACCGCCTTTTCTTCCTCTGTGGTTAAATCCTCCACCTTTTCCGTTTCTGCGGTGTTTTCGGCTACTGTACGTGTTGCTCGTGCCATTCTGCAACCTCCTAACGTATGTATTTGTTTACATCTCTATTTACCTGTGGCATTTCCCAAGTTGTCATAATCTCGCCAATCTGATATACCTCTAAATCCTCGTCATACATAATTGATTCAATCGGCTTTTGACATGAATAACGCTCCTGTATTACCACATCTTCTAACAGGCTTGTTTTAATCTTGGATACCACATTAAGGCATTGTATATAGTTCTCCTGTTTATCCTCGGAAAATGTCACAATGATAATACGCACCTTTGCCGTACTCTCTTCGTCCTCGTCCTTTGTCGTTAGGAGTTTCAAAAGTATATAAGGTGCTTCTTTCTTTGCTGCTGATTTATCGGGAAGATTCCCAATAAATACTCTTGGCGGTCGTTCTCCCGCTTCTGTACCGTTTTCCTGTACTCTTGCGGTTAGTAACATATTTTCTGTTTTTTCCTCGCAATATGTTTTTAATGATTGCAATAGGTCTAACGGTGTCACTTTTAACCTCCATTCTTATTTAATAATCTTTCTATCTCATAGTCTATTCTCTTGTTTATTACCTCGTTCACTCTATCTTCAATCGCACCCATTACTTCTTCATTTTCTACCATTTTGGGGCCTGACGGAGCATATAACTCTTTTAATTTTCCTGTTTCTTCTCTTTGGAAAATTCCAATATGCCCCGATACCATTTGTTGCACAAATACATCATTACTCCTGCTGAATTTAACAGGTGCATTTGCTCTTAAAACATTAGCCGTTGGCGTTACATTCCCTTTTGGTACTGTTTTAGGTGTTACGTTGAATTTTATAAGTTTAATTGGGTTTCCTGAAAAATTAATACTACCTATGATTTCGTCCGGGTTGTCGTTTATTCCTTTGTACTGCACTCTCGTATTACTGTCAAACTCTCCCGGCTTTATGTGATATGTCTGTAGTGCCTGCCTTTTCGCTTCTGTCTTTCCTGCCTGCATTGCTCTACCAAAGGCAGGTCTTAATACTTTCCCTTTTGCTCCCTCTATTCCTTGTAACAGGGTTTGTATTCTGTTCATGGTATCTTCGCTTACTTCAATCACTATTCATCAAACCTCTCTAAGTCAATTACCAACTCGTTATACTCATTGCTAACCTCTGCGACCTTGTAAAGTTCATTTTCGATATAGAACCTCATACCCTGCCTTGGCTCTTTTCCCAAGTCCTTTAACTTAACCCGGATAACTGTAATTCTCTGATAAATTCCCTCGGCGTTATCCTTTCCGTTTCTGTCCTTGGTATTTTCCAAATCAAATATGACGGGTATGCTTTTAACCACCCCGTCACATCTGATTTTTTTAACCTCTGCAAATTCTCCTGTATTGAAAAATGTTGTATCCAAGTCCTTATCAAGCATTTCCTTAAAGTTTTTCATAGGCTACACCGCCTTTAGCAGACGATAGCAATAAACCAAGAATCTACCTCGTGAGGAACACAAAGAGGGGCGGAGTTTAACTGCAAAAATCTTCTTGGAGGTCTACGCTCTACCCACTGCTCTGGGATTCTTGCACCCTCGGCAACATCAATAGTCTTTCCGACTTCGTCCGTTACTCCAACTGCACCATAGTACATAGAGTAATTTGCTTCTGTGGAAAGTAACACTACGATATTGGCAGGAAGTAAAGGCTTGTCCTCCGGCTTCTCTTTGTTAGTCCAGTTATCTAAGTACCATTCGTTGTATGTATAAATATCCATAGCGATTTCGTGGATTGTACCAACATAAGTAGCACCGTTAGGCAGTTCTTTAGGTGCAATAGCCGCAACCTCAAAACGTCTTACATCAAGTACTTTCTGTACTTCCTCGTCTGATAAAAACGCTTCTAATGCGTCTGCACCCATAAGACATATATTACAGTTTACAAAACCTGTTTTCTGTACCTGTTTACGCCATTCTTTAAGCTGCTTAATTTTTCCGCCCTGTGTAGCGTTCCACTTTTTAGCACTTGCCAAAGTTTCCTTGTTGGTAAACTTAAAGTCAATTTCTGCCTGTAACTCCTTACCGTCCTTATCAAGGATTGGGATTTTACCTGTAAATAATGCCTGGCAACACATCCACTCTTCACGGCGTGTAATCATCTCGTCAAGTTCTGTAAAATCACGCTGCATTTTCTCTACGGCTCTCTGATTAGGAGATTTACCGTTGTAAAGGCTTTCGCCCGGTGTTCTCTTTAAAATATCATCAACCGTAGTAATCTTGTTTGGTGCTACAAGTGGCGGCTCGTATGTGTTAGTTTCGTAACCCTCGTTGTCGATTGTTACGCCACCAATCTTTTTATGTACGAATGGTGCTAACTGTCTGTTTCCTTTCTTAAAATCAACGTCAATTTTCTGTGTGTCGAATGTTTCCACATTTCTAAAGAAAGTTGACTTGATAAATGTATGCACCTTTGGCATACGCTCAACTAATTTCCCCATTGTACGAGGGTCATAAATGCTAATAGCCATTGTTTTTTATCCTCCTTTTAATGTCATGTTGCTGCGTTTTCAGTATCTACCAAGAAAATACCAAGTTTTCTAAGTGGTGCTTTAAAGTCTGCTGCCTTAGTTCCTGCCGGAACTTCGATAGCGTCCCCAAAAAACTGACCTGTAAGGTAAATTACCAACTCTTCCCCGGCTTCTTTACTCTCTGCTGCGATTCCGTAAACATCTTTAATGTTTGCCGATGTAATCGCCTTTAACTTTCCGTCTTCACCAAGAGAAACAGGCATTAACTCAACAATCGTTTCTCCTGTTGCTACCGTGCCCGAATCGGTCACAATAGGGTAATCCCCTGCGTGTACCATTTTCGGTGTATAGCTTCCTAAATTTTCTTTTCCTGCTGCCATTGTTCTTTATCCTCCTTTTCTCTTAATAATCTCTCGGAATCTCTAAGCCGGTAAATATAAGGCTTTCAGATTCCTTTTTTATTAAAATCCCCCACTTTTTTGCCAAAAACACTTGACAAATTCATCGAAAAATGTGGCGCTACGCGCCCTTATTTATAAGACATATTTTTCGATTGGAGGCGATTTTATTTGTTACCTGTTAACTGTGGCAGCCATGCCGACTACCAAAACTTTGTTGTATCACACATCTGTTTATCTCCTTTCAGTTTTTACGGAAATAAATGTGACATGTACGCTTTCTTCACTCTCTTTTCCATTCTGATTTGTTCCTCTAATAACTCAATTTCTTTATTTAATATAGAAAAACACTTCACAACTTTTGCTTGTTCTTCTAAATCAAAATGCCACAATAATCTGAACTCTTTTAAAGTCTCCTTCTGAATGTTTATCGTTGTTGCATATCTTGCCACAAATAAAGGGAATGCCCGTTCAATCGCTATGTGAAAATATGCAGGGATACACGCTACAACTGGAGTTGCTACCGCGTATCGTGGCTCTATCTCTCCGTCAACCATTAACATCGATACAATACTGTAGTCCCCTATCGCACTTAATGGGAAAAAGACACTCCCCATCTTGTAAATCTTCCCTTTTATCGCCCTTTCTACTGTCGCAATATCCACCAATTTTACTTCCCGAATACTGTTCATTTCTTTTTAAATCTGCCTCCAATCCTTTTCTAAGATTAGGATTTCCAGTTTCAAGCTCCGATAGAATCCTGTATAATTCTGCTCTTGTCCTTTTCTCTTCCGCTTCAATTTCAGCAAGGCTACTAATTATTTCAAACAAATCAGGAATTTCTTCTTCCTCGCTTGTGTCTACATAGCGTGGAATATTTAAGTTATACGAATTCTCAATTATCTCTTTTTTTGATACAGTCCTTGAATATCTATCTACTGACAGCCTGTGTTTATATACGTTGATGATTTTTTCAATTTGGCTTTCGGTTAAATAGTTCTGCTTGTCTTGCTTTTTGAATTCTTTTGAACTGTCAATAAAAAAGACATCTTCATTTAGCTTCCCTTTTTTGAAAATCATCAGGCATACAGGGATGTCCGTATTTAAGAAAAGTTTATCAGGCAAACCTACCACCGCATCCAGTAGATTATTTTCAATGATTTTCTGTCTTATTGCCTCTTCTGATGCCCTCCTGAATAAAAGTCCATGTGGTACAACAGCAATCAGAATTCCCTGTGGTTCTAGCTGTGATAATCCATGTAGCAAGAACGCATAATCTGCTTTTGAATTTGGTGGAATACCATATTCTACAAATCTCATATCGTTTACTGCATTTTTACTCTCCCACTTTAATGAATATGGTGGGTTCATTATTACATTTTTAACACTGTATCTGCTTTCTACATCTTGCACCTCCTCAATTTTTGAGTATTTCACCATTGTCGATAATCTATATATGTGAAATATCTCATTTGTAAGCACATTTTTTTGAAAAACAAAAGCGTTTACATTATTAAATGCCAGGTTAAGCAACAAAAATGGTATTGCTCGTTCTGAGTACTCTTCTAAATATATTTTTTCCGCCTTATTCAATACAAATATGCTAAGACCGCCAACTCCTGCACATACATCTAAATAACTACCACCCTCTGTCAACTCTGCCACGACCTTACACAGGCATTCAGGAGTAAAATCTTGTTTAAGTTCATGTCTGTCTGAATGTTCCGTTTGAAAATAACTAAAATCTAATGCCTTGCCTTTAAATAATCCTGCTTCGTATATTTTTTCTATTATCGTTTCACTGTCTTGTAATAATTCCTTTAATAACGCGGTTGGTAGCTTGAAATTTTCTTTTACTCCTAATATTTCTTTAAGCATTTTTATTTTCCATATCTCCTCCTTATTGTTAGTTGTTTGTTAACTTTCTTACATTCTTTTCTCTTATTTTGCCTGTGGGTACATCTTGTCGATTAAGTCCCCGTAAGGGTCCTCGTCCTCGCCCTGCTTAAACCCATTGTTAGAATTAGGTGCAACATCTTTTACGCCGGAGTCTTTAATATCCTCGTTACGGTTATCTAAAAATGCGTTACCCTTTTTCTTCTGTTCTGCTACAATCTGCATTGCGAACGCTTCGGCTGTAATTGGTGTTTCAAACTTTGCCTTAGCTGCCAAGTCCTCAAACCCCGGTAAAGTGATTTCATCAATAGCCTTAATTCTCTGACGCTCTGCGTCTACCGCCTGTGTAGCGTCTGCCCCATTCCCTGCACTTGCCATAATTTCGGTTTTATATGCGTTTGCAACGTCCGGGTATTTTGTCTTTAATTCTTCCAATGTCATTGTTTCGTCCTCCTTATTATTTTTTGCATTGGTTGTTGTATTATTAAGGCTATTGGTGTAGCCTAATAACCCTTTTGGGATAGTGCTAAAATCTTTCAGAGATATAGCAACCGAATTAACTATAATTGTTTCCGAATTTTCTACCTCTGTTTCAATTTCAGTAAACATAACCGCTGTACAAAATCCATTGTCTACGGCTTCCTGTCCTGTATACCATTTTTCCTCTGACATAAGACTTTTTATTTCGTCCTCTGTCTTACCGCATTTTGTCATATAACAATTTACGATTGATTGTTTAATGGTTTCTAACTGTACCTTTATTTCTTCAAGGTCTGATACGTTGTAATATCCAAGTAACCCGGCTAATGGGTCGTGTATCATAAATACACCTGCTACGGATATTTCCACCGTATCCCCCGCCATTGCTATAATTGTTGCTGCACTTGCACACCAACCGTCAATCTTAACGGATACTTTCGCCTTATTTTCTTTTAACCGTGTGTAAATTGCCGCCGCTGCGAATACATCCCCACCACCCGAATTGATACGCACGGTAATTTCATCTACTGCCCCTATTTCTTTTAGGTCGTTATTGAACATTGCCGGGGTAATTTCATCTCCATACCACGAATAATCTGATATTTCGCCGTATAATAGCAATTCCGCCGTATTATCGTCCTTGTTCGCTACAAAATCCCAAAACTTTGTAACTTCGCTCTTATTCTTCGGTTTCATCTTCCTTGTCGGGGTTGTCATTGTCGTTTGGTTTACTATCTGCACCATTGGCGGTTGCCGCCTTTTTAGTACTTCCAATATCGTTTACCTCCTTTAATAATTTTTCTTCTCTCTTACGTTGCTTAACATTTTTATAAAAATCTGTGCCTGTAAGTTCTGTAGTTTCCTTTTCTCTCGTAGAAAAACCGCTTTGTACTCTTAATTCTGCCGCTGCTACCTCTTTTTTCGGGTCTAACTGTCCTGCACTCGGTCCATTCCATTCTGCCGAACAATAAGCGTCTTTTATAATCGGGTCATTAAAGAAACCCGGTGCATAAATGCGCCCTCTTGCCACCGCTTCGCTCAACCATTCCTCATAGATTGGTTGGCAAAAATCAGCAACAAACCATGTACGATACATCTTTATTACCTTGAAAAACTCTAATATAGCTGCTCTTGACGCTGAATAATTGTTACTGAACGCCATTATTAAGATTTCGTAAGGTATCTCTAATGCTGCCCCTATCTGTTTGAGTACAGAGGTTACAAATGGGTCAAAGTTCGGGTTAGGTCTGCCCGGATTAACCATATTTGCTTTTTCTCCCTCTCCAAGGTCGATTACCGCCCCCGGTGCAAGTTCTATACTGTCCTCGTCTGCTGCGTCTACTTGCATTTCTTCGGGTATTGCTTCCCCGAAAGGCGTATCATCACTTGCTCCCTCTTTTTCAATGAATACCGTAAACAACCCGTTAATAACTGCTGCCAATACCTCGGCTTCTGTGTATCTTCCAAGTTGTTTTATGGTTTCAATTACAGGGGACAAAAAAGGAACGCCCCGGACTTGCCCGATACGCTCCCTGTTCATAATGTGTATTACATTTCTTCTACCTGTCTTTTCTCCAAATGCAAGTACCCTAGTCCACTCCCTCGGTTGTCTGCCTGAAAATGAAAGAGGGTGGAATTTTGAAATATGATAAGCTACTACCTCTTCATCACTATTTTTCTCCACTCCCTCACAAAACAGAGGGTCTGCCGTTTTGTTATCCGGCGTGCTTACCCTGTCTGCTTCAATAAGTTTTATTCTAAGGTCGTATATGCTTCCTACTCTCTTTGTTGTAGTCATTAAAGCGAAACAATCCCCACTTAGCAAGGCATTTAATAACGCTAACTGCTGCAACTGATAAAAATTATCAAGTCTTTCTATGTCGCAATTAACGCTATTCGCCCAATGTGCAAACTCTCTTTCTATCTGCTCTTCTAATTGTCGTGCTTCCTCTGTTGTTATTCCCAATACTTCCTCATTAAGCGTACTTTTAAGGTGTAACCCTGTACCTATCGTATTCGTTCTAAGCCTTTTAATTGCCCCTGTAGCAAGGTTAGAACCTCCGCTATATAAATCTCTAGTCCTCTGCCTTAAAGTGTCTATATGCTCTTCTATGTCCTCTTTGTGGCTACCTCCGCCGTGCGTCCAACCTATCGCAGCTTTCTTTGTACTGTTCGCTCCGTAGTTTCCGTAACCGCTATTAACCATACTAAGGCGTTTTCTCGCTACTTCTCTCTTTAATGCCTTTTCCGGGGACACCACCGATATTGCTTTATCTAAGAAATTCAACCGTTTACTCCTTTCCGTGCTGCAAATTCATGACTTTGTGGCACATTTTGGTACGAAAAAAACACCCTTGGAATTGTCTTTACTCTTCCCTTGGTGCTTTTGCTATTTTATATATTATCATAAAAAATCGGGCAATGGCGGGCAATCTTTTATAAATCTCTCGGCACGACCCTGTATACCCTGTTTCTGCCCTTTTTCTTGGCTATATTCTCCAACTGTGCCACCTTATTACTCCAATACTCTATCTGATGTCTTATTTCACTTAAATTTGCCCTTGTGAATGATTTACCGCCTATTGTATAGGCTTGGTTTATTGCTACCTCGCTTTCGGCTTCTAACCACGTTTCAAGGTGCTTTTTTGCAATATATAATGTTATTCCTGCCATTTTACGTTATACCTCCGCTCGTTTTACGCCTTTTTCTCTTCGGTGGCGTTGTACTGCTGCCTACCGCTTTCTTTTTAGGCGGTTCTTTTAATGTTAATCCTGTTATTTCTATTGCTGCCTGTGCGTAATTTCTGCAATCTAAAGGCTCATTTCTCTTTGTTTCTCCTGTTAATTCCCACTCAAAATATGGTCTGCCTTTTTTATAGTGCAATACCTGTCTTTCGGATGTAAGACCCTTAAAATAATCCTCGTCATATCCTCTTATGTATTCGCCCTCGTCTTTTGGGAAGTGGCAATAACCCGGACCCTCTTCCTCAATCTGTAATCTCTGTAGTAACAGACTCTTACCTGTATCTACTCCAAGGTTAAATAAATATGTCTGCTCTCTGTTTGTTTTGCTTGGTTTTGGTATATATGGGTGGTCTGCACCTCCACGGCCCTTTATAGCAAATACTTTTCTTGCGGTTCTTAGTTTACAGAACTTATAAACCTTGTTTGTAAAATGTCCTCCCGAATCCATACAGGTACATAATATTCTAAGCTGCGTTCCGTCTGCCTTTTTGAATTTCTGTTGTAAAAATTCATCTAGCCTATTCCATACATCCGCCTGTTTTAAATCTCCGTAGATTCTCTTGTATTGTATTCCGTAAGATTCATGCCCTACGCCCCAACCTACAACCTCAATCTCAAATCTATCGTCCTGTGTATCTACTCCTGCCGTTAATGCTATTACCTCTTCCGGCACTTCGCACCTGTAGCGTTCTCTACGCTTTAATAAATCCTCCTTATTTGCACTTTCTCCCTCTTCTTCCCATGTTTGCCCTAGTTCCGTATTGACCCAAGATTTCATAAGTTCTATATTACCTTTTTTCATAGCTTCATTTGCTTCTATAAATCCTTTTACTATCTTGTCCCAGCCAAAGAATGTAGACGCAAGAGAGTTAAAATGAAACCCTCTTACTTTCCTGTTCGGGTGTTTTGGTATGTAATGACCCTCGTTAAAATGGTCTTTCCATTCAATTTCTGTATGGATTACTCCGCATTTACTACAGACGTATGTAGTCTCGGTTACTTCCCCCTCTTCGTCTACCTCGTAAATCAGATTTCCCCACTCTAGCGGTTGCAATTCTTTGCAAGACGGACAAGGTACATTCCATTCTTCCATAGTCGAATGTTCGTACTCCATTTCGATACGGCTTACCCCTTTTATTGTAGGTGTGCTTGTATCTACCTCCTTACGATTCCAATACGTTGTAAGACGCTTTCCGGCAAGTATCAGAGGGTCCCCCTCTGCCCCTGCGGTTGGTGGGTATGCGTCTATCTCGTCTGCAAGTAATAATCTGATTGGTCGGCTTCTTAACTCCGTTGGAGAGTTTGCCCCTGTCATTGTGATACGTCCGCCCGGAAATGACTTTTTAAAAATGGTATTACCGCTTGTCCTGCTCTTCTCGTTTATCTTATCCCTTAAAGCCGGGGTATCCCTTACCATTGGCATAAGTCTATCTTTGCTCATTGTTTCCGCAAGTGATAGTGTCGGTTGCATACACAATATAGTACATGGGTCATAGTGCATATAATAGCCTATTGTATTTAATAAAAAAGCGTCCGTTTTACCCATTTGTGCTGCACTCATTACTACTACCTTTTCAACTGTAATATCTGTGATAGCGTCCATTATCTCACGCTGCCAAGGTGCTTTACTTGTGTCCCAATGTCCGCCTTTGCTACCCGATTCAGGAGAAAGACGGCGGAACTTATCCGCCCACTCGGATAGTGTAAGGTTTGGCGGTGGCTCTAGGACGCTAAAGATTTCTTTAAAAAGGCTAATCGTTTCCCTCTTCATCTTCCTTTATGTCCTCCTTAAACACTTCCTCAAAATTGGATAACTCTGTTAATGCTTCCTTTATCCTGTCTGTAAGATATAAAAATATCTTTGCCTTATCTGTCATTTCTGCTAACTTCTCCGCTTCCTCTGCCGGTATTGCACTAAGTCGGCTCTTGAAATTGACAAGCGTAGCCGTTACTACTTTTTTAACATCCTCTGCTTTATGTAGTTCCCCTTTCTTTACCGCTAAATCCATTTCCTCATTGATTCTTTTAGCCTTTACAAGTTTGGCTCTCTCTTCTGTGTAATCTATTTCCTGTTCATTGTCCGGTGTCTTATCCCTTAGATATTCTATGTATGCGTGGTTTGCTTCCACAAGAGAATATAACTCCCCCTGCTTTGTCTGCAATACTCCTTTTTCTGTCAACCTCTGTACATTCTTAGGGGTCATATCAAGGAATTTTGCAACCGCATTTTTTGTGTAGAGTTTCAAAATCCTACCCCCTTTAAAAAAAATTTCGGAATTTTTGGAAGTCGATTTTTTTCCCTCGGCTCTAGGCGACCTTTGGGGTCAAGGGGGCCTCGGCCCTTTCGGAGCGTCTACAGTACCTTTTTCCCGCTCGACCTGTGCCGTGTTCTATTCAACTCCTTCTAAGTCCTCAATGCCTGTTACCTTATCATTATCTGTATAAGTATCGTCTATCTCTCCTGTGTCCGGGTCTACATCATACACACCACTTACCTTTTGCTTCATCAATGTGTACCTCTTCTCTTCCAAGTCCATACGGCGTTGCTCTAACTCGTAAGACTTGATAGTGTCCAACAGCTTAATGATACGCCCGTGTATCTTGTTTAATTCTGCTTCTAACTTCATAGACCTTTCAAAGGCTGATGATTTAATAGTTGTTTCCATAGCCACATTAAGCCGTGTCTTATTAGGCTCTGTATTATCTGGTCCCTCATACGGTGCGTATGGGTCTGAATCCTCGCCCTCCTTTGCAGGTGTACGCATTTCTACAACCTTGTCTGTATATAGTTCCCCTGTGGTATCCCTGTTAAGGTCTGCTATACGCTTCTTTAAATCGTTCTCCTTGGCTACAAGTGTCTGTAGTTCTCTAAGCATATTAGTAGTGCTATCTAATGTGATAGATTCTATTAACTCTCTTTCCTCGTCTGTTAGTTCGCTAAAGTACACTTTTGAGTATGCCCCGTGTGTTTCTGCGTTTTTATTCCTTGGAGGGGCCCCGTGTCCTTGGGCGTTCTTATTTCCCTTTTGTCCACCCTTTTTCTTTGGCATATTTTTAAGTGCTTCGTTCCACTTGTCTATACACTTCCATTTTCTTACCTGTGCGTTGTCTATCCCCAAGGCTTCGGCTACCTCTGTGTTGGTTGCCAAACCGTTACTATCTAAAAAAATCTGCTTCGCTTTTGCTCTGTTTTCGTTCGGTTTTCTCGCCAACCTTATAACCTCCTTTCGTTTGTTTTGCATTTTCCCGCCGTTCCATTCTTGCGGAATCTATGATTTTTTGGAAATTTTCAAAAACAAAACGTAAAAAGGCAACGGGATAATCTATGTTATCCTGCTACCTTTTCTAAAAATTTCATGCTACTATAATATCATAAAAAATCGGGCAATGGTGGGCAATCTTTCACTTGATAATCTCATTTATAACCTTGCTTCGTGATATACTTCTATTCCTTGCCATTTTTGAGCCTAAGACCTCTAAGGCTACACATCTTATATTTTTACTCTGACGGACGCTATAGCTTATTTGTTCCGCTATGCGTTCCCATTTCTCGCCCTCGACATAAAAACTTAATACAATGGTCTTATGTACTGCATTTAAGGTTAAAATTTCTTTCTGAATCTCTGTTCTAAGTTTCTTTAACTCCTTAATCCTCTTTTGCAATATCTCTATGCTTTCCCTTGTGTCAGTTTTCGCTATTTTAATGGCAAGTAGAGCCGTAGAATCTGATGTATTACTACCGTGTGGCATACCGTCATAATTCATTGCCCCTCTAGTATCATATACACTCTCGTACTGCTCTAGCCACTTACTCGCCACCTTAATATCTATGTCAATGTCCTTGTAAAATTTTAATATTGCTTCCACTTCCGAATTTTTCATAATATGCAATTCCTTTCTTTTATGGCGGTCTTATTTTTACACACCATTTAATTGCTACGCTTGCTTTTCTTGGTTTTTCTGCTCTACTACTGCTGCCGTGCCGTGCCCTCCTGCCTTTTTCTTCTATACAGGATTCGCAAGTTTCTATGAGTGCTTTTATTAGTTTCTCCAATGTTTCCATTGCAGTTTCTACACCCTCTGAAAGAAATTGCATTGCATTTACTATACTGCTGCACGCTTCATCTACTGATATTCCGCTTGTTTCTGCTAATGCGGTGGCAAGCTTTATTATTTCATCACTTGCCCCGCTGCCAATAACTGCTGCTGTATACCGTCTTTCCTCCTTATCATTCATATTTACCGCCTATTCCTGTAAGTATTTTTTGTATTCTTCTGTCTTTTTCATTACCCATACAGAAACGGCATTTGTTAATCTATCCTCCCACTCTTTCGGGCAGATTTCTTTACTTTCCTCTGCCTGTGTTAATATTGTATCTCTTACGACTCTCTTAATCATATCGTATTGCCCTGTTTGGTATCTCTTACTAATCCAACTTGTGAATGATAAGCCTTTCTCCTTTACTTCCGGCAATGCTTCGGGAATATCCGTTATATTCTGCTGCCCCGGCAAAGGTTCGTTATCCTCTTCCTCTTCGTCCTTTTCCTTTTGTGTCCTGTTATTTCCCCGGACCCTATCCCCTGTACTGCTGCCCTCTGTTTCCTCTTCGGGTTCGTTCATAAAATCGTTGTTTTCTTCCTCTTCTGTATCGTCATACTGTAATAAATCGTTTTCTATCATAATCTGTACGATTTCCGCAAGGTCTGAATACTCCACAAGGTAATTTTTCCAATCCATATCTATAACCGTGATACCCTCGGCTTGGAATCTGTAAGTAAAGTGTTTTCCCTCTTCAAGTTCTATCTTTTTCCCCTCAAAAGTCTTTTCAAAACGCTTTCTTAATGCCTTTTCTATCTGTTCTACGCTCTTGGCGTTAAATACTTCCCTATTTACCTTTCCCTTGATTGCGTCCGTGACTGCCATTTGTACCCATTCGCTCTGTTCGTCCGTAATTTTCGGCTTTGGCTCTTCCTTAATGTCCTTTATATGTATCTCGCCCTTTTCTTCGTACTGTTTATACGCCTGTGCCTGTTCTTCCTCTGTCTTTCTTGATAATTCGTGAGCCGTTGAAATGTTTATATTTCCCTTTGCTAATTCCTCTTTAAAATCATCTGATAAGTTATTGTCTATTGCTTCCATTCTTCCAATCTGTGTAGTGGAAGTATTAAGCATACTTGCCACTATCTCACGAATACGCCCAAGTTTCTGTCTTTCCTCTTTTGGCTTGTCCTTATTTTCCTCTTCCAATGCTTTTTTATAGTCTGTAAGTATTTCTTTTAATCTCTTCGCCTGCTGCACCTTTTCCCAATCATTTAACTGTCTTGCTGAACTGTTTGTAAGTATTAAGGTTAGTTCGTCCTTTAAATCGTCTGATTCTGTCTTAATATGGCACGGTACTTTTCTGTATTCCTCTTTTCCCTCTTTTACCAACTTCAATGCTGCCAATCTTCTACGGTGTCCTGCAATTACCTCATACTTTCCGTGTGCCTGTGGCTTTACTGTTAAGTTCTGCTCGATTCTCCCGGCTAACTCGATTGCGTCCGCCAATTCATCTATACCCTCTGTTGAGTAGAAATTATCTTTACTTGGCATTAAATCCTCTACGTCAATCATTACAACCTCAAAAGCATTTTCTTTAACTTCTGCCTGTCCCTCTGCTTCCTGTTTCTGTACTGCTGCCCCTTTGCTCTTTCCATTCAGTAAATTGTTTAAGTTGAATCCTGCCATTATGTATTACCTCTCTTTCCTTGATTTATCAGCATTCTTTGTGTCCGAATCGGTCACATTTAACATTGCTCTAATATTTCTTAAAGTTGTTTCCTGTTCTATGTCTCTCTTATAATCTGCTTCCGGAATCAATACCATTCTCTCGTATTCCTCTACCAAACATCACTTATACTCCTTTCCTGTTTCCTTATCTCTTAGATGAATACGCCCCACCAATTCAAACCCGGCAAGGCTTATAATCTGTTTTAACATTGTGATAAGGTTTGTTACTGCTTCGTTATGCTCTTTTTTGTGCTTCTCTTTTCTTTCTTCCTTTGCAACCTCTCCCATTGCTTCCCCTGCGGTTGGGTCGTTGTAACCCTCGCTATTTTTATATGCCATTCCTTACCCCTCTAAATATTCTTTTACGAACGCCTTATAATCTCTAGCTGCCCCGGAACGCGGGGAATACTCCATAAGGCTTTCATTTGTAAAAGTAACCTCGTCTGCCTTTTCTGTACGGCGGATATGAGTAGAGAAAACCGGGTAACGCTGATTCTGTAACCATTCCTCCCCCTGTCTGCATACATCACGGTTGTAAAACATTGTCACAAGACAACCCCTAAACTTCAACTTAGGATTTAACTGCTTGGCGTTGTTTATCTGCTCTTCCAACTCTTCCATACCGTCAAAAGCGTAACCGTCTATTTTTATTGGTATTATTACCTCGTCTGCTGCCACAAGAGCATTGATAACCGATATATTTATATCCGGCGGACAATCTATAATACAGTAATCGTAATTCTCTGCTATCCTCTCCAACTGCGTAGAAAGGATTGTAGCTTGGTCTATATCCTCGTCCTTGATAACCATAAGGTTAGCGGTCAAAAGGTGCATATTGGCGGGAATAACACTTAAATTCCCTGTATCTGTCTGCTGCCTTACCTCTTCAATATTTTTCTCTCCTGTTAGAATGTCCGCAAGGCTCGGCTTTTCATAACTCCATACACCGCACGCCTTTGATAAGTTACCCTGTTTATCATTATCAATTACCAATACCTTTTTACCGTATACCGCAGCCAATATGTGAGCCATATTTACTGTTGTCGTTGTTTTTGCACAACCGCCTTTCATGTTAATAATTGCAATAGTTTTCATTTGCCTTTACCTCCTGTTAATACTCTTTGTACTTCTTTATGGCTTCCTGCTTCTAATGCTCTAAGAATGTGTCCAAATACTGCACCTGCCTGTCTTCCTAATTCTTTATTCATAAAATTCAAATCCTCTTTTGTGAATATTCTTTTTGCTCCGAGGTCGTTTATTATTTCCCTAATCTGTAGTACCTCAGTACCGCACAGGGTCCTTACTTTATCCTTGAAATATTCTTTATCTTCTTTTGTCATTGGCACTTTATCCACTCCGCACCTCCTTGTATATAATATTCTGCTCCGGCTTGTGGCTTGCCTTCGTCAGAAAATAGGTTGCCTCTTCTTTTCCTCCAACTGCTGCCTTTTACCTTTCAAATACTCTATATATTTGCCGTATGTCATTCCGGGCGGTGTGATTCTTCCTTGAATCTCCTTTGCCTGCTGCACCTTTCGGCTTAACACATTTACACCCCCGGTCTTTCTTTCCTGTTTTTCTTCCTTTGGCGGTTCTTTCGGCTTTATACCTCTACGCCTTGCCTGTCTGTTCGGCTTCTCGGTGTTGTATGTTATTCTGTTGCTCTTTTTGAACTGCTGCACCTTTCTTTTCTTCTTTGCCATTTCTTCCCGACCTTTCTAAATCCTCTGCTATCTCCAATATACTTTCCATACAGTTTTTTATATTGCTATCCGTATCTGCGGTAATCTTAAATATATTGCTTATCTGCTTTAACTTTTTTATGTTCCTTGGGTCAACTGCTGCCCTTTCCAAACATTCCGGGCATACCTCTATTACTTCTAATGCTTCTTTTCCGCATAAATGACATTTCCCCATGTAATCACTCCCATTTTTTCGCAGTCATTGTATCCGATTCCTCGTTAAATACTAAGTGCATAAGGCATTTACAGAAAAGACAAACGCCGTGCCCCACATCTGATAAACCTAATTCATGTGCTATTGACTTACAGGCATATTGTGTCTTTCCGCAATCAGGACAAGTTATTTCGTATCTCTTCCTGTTATCCTCCATAAGAAACCTAACCTTTCTTTTATCCAATATCTGAATACCGTTTTATAGAATGCTTTCGTCTTTTCTTTCATCCGATACCTCCTGTAATGCGTCTAATATCCCCAAATATACCCTTTCAGCACAGTACACACAAATACTATTACCTATTGCCCTGTATCTTGCTGTGTCGGCTATTTCCGTGCCGTCTGCGCCGTATTTCGTCCAATCATCCGGGAAACCTTGCAATCTCTCGCACTCGACAGGTGTTAAGCGTCTTATGATGTATTCAATTCTCTGTACTGCCTTTTTAAGAATATCCAAAATGCTTTTAGGTTTGTTAGGGGTATTCTCCTGTGTCTTTACTCTCTCTGTTACTAAGGTTTCCGACCCTCCGCCGTAAGCCCCCCCCGACGCTCTCAAAGTGCCGTTTATCTCGGTTTCTTTATATCCGCCGTGTTGGTTTTCCTCAAATGTTCGTCTATCGGTTCTTACGATTAGCGGTGTATCTCCACGAATGCTGTTATTTTGGTCTGTCGTGAGTGTTCTGCTTGTATCGCTCTCTCTGTATCCGTTATGCTGATATGCTTCATAGAAAACGCTATGTATATCCATTGTTGTAAGTGTCGGACAAGGTCCCCCTACTTCTCCAACCCCTAATCCGTTACTGTTCTTCATTCGTGTAACCTCACTCCTTAGTGGTGTTACATTCTTTTTCACTTGATAGCCTATAATATTTCTATTCGTTGTTCCTCCGCATACTGTAGATAAAGTTCCTGTTAATTCCTCATATGTAAGAATATTTTTTGCGTCAATTCCAATCACATTTTCTTTTTTCTCATACATCACACAAGAGGTCTGACCTCCGCCACATCCCATATTCTGTGACAGGGTTGGTGTCTTATCTTCAAGTGTTCTTACCACGCTATCAGCGTGTGCAAAATCAAGACCTAAGACCGCCCCCCACTCGGCTACTTTCTGCTCTAAGGCTATTCGTAGGTTGTCCGGCAATGTTCTCCCTTTCGCCTTTGCTCTTCTTAGAATACCCAAGCACGCTTTCGGACTTAAATAATATTTCTCCGGCACGTTGTCCTCCAAAATCTCCGACAAGGTAGATTCTCTTTCTACGTTGGGGTACTCCCCAATATTGAGCGTCAAGGACTCTCCAAGCTGCGTCAACTTCGCCCCCTCTAACCATTCCTGCGGCTGCCCACCCTCCACTTGCAGGCATTGGAATATCGGTTTTTGTGATTTTTTTAAGCACAGTGCGAAAATCCTCTCCGTCCCTACTTGAAAAAGCACCGGGTACATTTTCCCAAATAATGAAAGTTGGATATTTTCCATTTGTTGCTAACCTCATTTCGTCTATTATTCTGATTGCTTCAAGGAATAACCCCGAACGATTCCCCTTTAGTCCTTTCCTCTGCCCTGCTATACTTAAATCTTGGCAAGGACTGCCAAAGGTTATAATATCTACGGGTTGTATCTCATTCCCTTTTAACTCTGTTACGCTTCCAACATGCATTACGTCTTTTAATTGGTGTCGTGTGATACCGATACAATTAGGCTCTATCTCTGCTGCCCAAAGCGGCTTAATCCCTCCTGTCATTATTGCCCCAAGGCAGAAACCGCCGATACCGTCAAACAGGCTACCAAGTGTTAATGTATCCTCCAATGGTTGCATTTCTTACGCTCCTTTTGTTCTCTCTTTTCCTGTTTCCTTTTTGTGTAATTCTTTAAATATTCTTCCTGCGCCTTATCCTCTTCCTGTCTGTCTTTTTCTCTCTGCTTTTTCCAAACTTCATCATCTACTGCCTTGCTTATCACACATACCCAAACAAAAGCAATCGGTATAACATATGTCAGCACAATCAAAATGCCTATTATTATCATTCCTGCCAATCCTCCAACTTTAATAATCTCTGCCTTTGATTCTCTATTGTTGCTTTCATTTCTTCAATCTGATACGGCATAGTGTCGGTATTTTCAAACATATACAGGATTTCCACCGCCCTATCCACGCTTACTCCCTGTTTTAATCTTGGTTTCTTCATTTTCGGGTCAATCTCTGTTATCCTGTGATTTTTAAATTTCTTTTTCGGTTGTTGTGCCGGTCCTGGCATTGCTTTATTCATCATTTTGTAATATGGAATCTCTGCCCCTACAATTCCGTTAAGTCGCACTTGCTAAACCTCCTTGTGCCGTTTCGTTTTCTGCTTTCTTGCTTGCTACTGCTACTCCTTTTTGTCTTAAATACCTGTCAAGGAAATGTACCGCACCGTCAAACTTTACCCTGTACTCTCCTATATCCTCCGGCTTTAAATACTGTCTGCCGTAAATTTCTTTCATATCTCGCCATATATTCCAAGGGATAAAGAAAAAATCATCTTTGATACATACACACACGCCACATAATGCCCCTAATCGGTTGTGTGTTTCCAACACGTCCATTTGAGTATCCGTAAGTATATTTCGTGTTATCTTGTCCTGTATTGTCCTTTTGGCTTCAAACATAATAGACCGCCCGCCGTGTAAGGTCCCTTGAAAGTCGGGTTGTGCGTGTTTACTGAAACGCCCGGAAAATTCCCCTGTCTTATGATTCTTCTTTGTAACCTTAAATGGTTCGGGTGTCTTATCTATACAGGCAATCTCGTAACGCTCGTACATCTTGCACCCGGCTAAAATCTCATTTTCAAAGTGCTGACCCTGTGCATTGTTTAACCTGTTCCTGTACTGCTGCCTTAATTTATCTTCACTAATCGGCTCTTTTCTTGCCCTTTGCCAATCCTCTATACTTTCTGCTCTCAATCTTTAATCCTCCTGTATTCCTAATTGTGTCCGAATCGGTCACAAACTCCCATTTTATGCTACTTTTCGTTTGGTTTAACCAACTCCTGCCACGGTATCAGCTCAACCCTCTTTTTATTATCTAATTCATACAGGAAACGCACCGTACCCTTCTTTAAAGAATGTTCTGCTATAATGTCTGTAATCATCATTCTCGCCGTGAATTCTCTTCTTGGATACCCCGTTACTGTCATTCCCTCAATTATTGCTACCTCCACAACATCCCCGAGCTCATAGGGGCAATGTGCTATAAATGCTGCCTGTTGCATATTAACAATTTCTCCTTTCTACAATCGCTTTTATGTGTAATCTGTTGTACCTCTTCCCTTTTTCTGCTCCCCATTCTTCCTTACCGGTCCCAAAATCAATCGTTGCTATCATTTTCTACCTCCGCTTTCTGTCCTCTTTTCGTGCTTCTTTCATCTTTTTTGTTATCCTGTCAAGTGTGCTTTCGATTAACACACTATTCCACAAGTAATAACTAATATCCTTATGTGTTTTGGCGTTCGTAACCGCCTTTAATGCCGTGTAATTCAAATCACTAAGGCTTTTTGCTGCCGTATCGTAATAATCGCTTAAAATTAACCTCTTGGCTCTTCTCTGCCACTTTCTAAGCTGGCTATTTAATTCCTTTTCCTCCTGTTCTGTATAATTTGCCACTAACTTTTATCCTCCAATCTCCGCAATCGTATGTATACACTCCACCCGGTATAGTCGTTAAAAACAAATTCTATCTTGGTTGGCTCGTATCCTTGGTATCTCTTACGCCACACCTCTTTATCTTCCGGGAATCTTGCGTATTCTCTTATTTTTCTAAAGCTATATTTATGGTCGTTTTTCTTTACTACAGGCTTTGCAAGATTCTGTGATGTAGACCACTTTTTACAACCTTTTTTACGCTTATCTATGTATTTAACCAATCCCTCTATACCGTTCTCGTTTGGCTGCAATCTGTCACAATTCACATAGCCTAATAGCATTATAGTTCTACGGTATTTAGGGTCATTCTCTAACTTTTTCCAATTAACCCTGTCGTGCGTCCACATAATTTCTAAATCATCACGGCTTAACCCTCCGTTTATGATAATGTGGTGGTGGATTCTTACCGCCTTGGTTATCTTGTCTGTATTATCTTCCCCCTCTTCACCTTTCGGGGTATACTCTGTGACAAGCATATATTTTAAATTCTGTCCTGTTACTTTCTTCATACGTCTTTTTACCCTGTCTAAGTAGTTATGTACGTTTCTTTCCGCTTCCTCCAATGTCTTAGGTAAGTGTTTATCGTCATATGTTGCTGATATATGTAAGTCCTGCTCTGTAAAATTCGTGTTTGCTATCTGTACGAATCTCCTTTTGCTATTCTTATCATTCAGATTCTTTTGCTTTTGGCTTGACTTCTCTTTTTTCTCTATCCCTACTTCCGGCATATTCGTAACAGGTACTATATCAACCTCCAACCATTCTTTACCGCAATATATTTTCTTCTCTCTGATAAAGTTTTTTCTAGCCATATAGTTACCCTCTCCTTATACTTCTATCTCACTCCCTCCCCTGTATACTTATATAAGTATCTATAATTTATATATAGCTGAGATGTTAATACCCCATACAAGGTCCTTAACGTGCCACTTGCACGCCTTTAAAAAGTGAAAATAAGTTGACTTTTCATAAGCCTTATAGTATAATTTGAGTAGGTGTAATTATTGCTATAAGGCAATGATAAAGGTACTTGTGTAGGCCACTACGCAAGTACTTTTTCTTTTTCCCTGTAAATCTTCGTTGCAAATCCCGCTTTAAGGAATCCTCCACATTCTTTATGTCTTGCCGTGTACCGACAACTAAGCACTGTGTAACCGCACTTGGTACATTTCAACCGTAGGAATGGAAGTGTCGACACTTGCACATTAAGTAATGGCAAGTATGGTATTTCTATATCGTTATCCCTGTAATACTGCATACCCTCCACAAAGTCGGGAATATCTATTATGTTTCCGATAACCTTTATATTTGCCGTCTGTAGGCTCTCTAGCACCACTATTTCTCCCCATATAACATCTATAGCCGTTTCTTTGTCCTCGATAATGAAATAGGCTATTTCGTCCTCTGTTTCGTATAAAATAATGTCCTGTGCGTATATCTCGTTGCCGTTCCTGTCAACTACTGCCGTCTGTTCACAAAATGTATTCATGTTTACGGCGTACACATTTGCACCCGGATAACCGCCCCTGTCTATGTAGTGACCCTCGGGGCGTTCTGCCCCGTTACTTGGTTTTGTTGGTGGATTCGTCAAATATTCTCCGTGTATCCATATTGGATACGGTGTATTACTGCTTTTCGCTCTCGCTTTCACTCTCACGCACCGTCCTTTCTGCTACTGTGTCTATAATCTCCATAAAGGCAGTATCATCTACTCCTGCTTCATTGACGCAAGGCAGCAGGTTAAATACTTCTCCGTCCGGGGCCGTCCAACGAAAAGCAATTACCCCCGACAATCTGACTTTAACCGTTCCGCCCTCGCTTTCGAATCCCGGCAAGGTGTTATATTCTCTGTCTATGGTAATCTCCACCACTTCAAACTCCCTTGTTTCTCCGTCTACCTCCAAGGTTGTAATATCTCCTGTGTACATTTCCTTGCCTTTTTTGTCCCTGTATCCTGTGGCTCGTCCAATCGTTGCCGGGTTAATATCTATAAAATCTCCGTCTACGGTCCCAATCTCTGTTATCTCGTCTGTTTCAAACCCATAAGAGGGCAAGCCGTACACAAAATAGTGTGATTCTCTCGCCCTGTCGTATGCCAATCCTCTATACTTCAAATTTAATCCCTCTCTTTCTTAGAGCTGCTTCGTGCTTCCTGTAGGATTTCACCGTTATAAATTTTCTTTCTTCCAACGGACACCAATTTTGTTTCTCTGTCTTTATATCCCCCAGGACCATAGATACATGAATATCGTTTATTGTAAGGTCGCAATATGGGAACTTTGTATTTTTATTTCTGCAAAATTCACAATCATAACAACATCTTTCTGCCATATCACACGCCCCCAACGTCGATATTTAGGAAAATAGCTTTTTCCCACTCTATCCGCTCTACTGCGTCCTCTATCTCCATTGGATTCATTCCGTCACGGTCTAAGAAGTCTTTAAATTCCTGTATCTTATCCTTGAACACATAACACATACTGTCTGTGTATTGTTCCTGTATTGTATATTCTCTTACCTCTGCCTTACCTATTACACCGCTCCAACGGCTTACATCATCCCCGGCTACTACCTCTGTTTCCACCATTGGAATTGTTGGTAACTTCGGGTGTAGGCTTGCCAATATAAAATAATTTCTTACGTTGTCCTCTTTAATGTTCGGTATCTCCATTTGTTCTCTCCTTTCAGATACAGGGGTGCTGCCACACCCCTTAACAGTTATTCAGTAATCAGTTTTCCGTTTACTTCGTATAACCATAATTGAGGGAATCCCTGTTACTTCATCAAAAATTACTACGTTTTTGTGTGTTGCTACTCCTGCGTTAATCATTCCTTTAGTCCTCCATATTATTTTTTAGAATAGATTGAATGTAGCTTATGCAACTTCCACAAAGATAGAAGATTCAAATGTACAAGCGGGGCGCACGCCACCGTAACCAAGGTACGCAAAGATGTAGTGGAGCGAGCCGTCCGCGTACACAACGCAAGCAGAGTGGTTAATAGTGGAATCTGCTGTAATTAACCACCACCAATTATCTATCTTGTTAAACAAGTGTCTGTACTCTCTGTATTGGTTGCAAGTAAGCAATACCACCTTATCTGTACTGCTACCGTAATCTTTTAATCCATCATCTGTTGTCAAGTCCTGCGTAGTGTCTAAAATAATTTCTACGCCCTCGTCTGCCTGTATCTCGCTTAATAACTTTTCCTTGTACTCTTCATTAAGATACTTTCTAAGGCTCGATTTCTTCCAATCGTTGCAATTATCCTTGTCAAACGCCTTGTATCCGTCTAGCAAGTTTTTTCTAAGACAGAATGTACCGCCATTTTCCAAGTGCTTTAAAACCTGCCATTCCTGCCCTCCGATTGTTACCGTGCTACCCTCTGTGCAATCTCTTAACTGTTTCTTCATTTTGCTTGTCCTCCTACTTCTTAGAATAGATTGAATGTAGCTTGATACTTCCACGGCGTTTTATGCTCTCTTCGGTGTGTAATCCCGAATCGAAAAACGCACAAAATGTAGAGCCACCTATAACGGTTGTTACTACTATGTAGTCGCCGATATTATGAAACTCGCATTTTTTTACATTCCTGTATACTGTTACGAATTTCTCCGCCCTGTTTCCCATGCTGACCCTCCTTTCTTGGCGTAACTGTTGCTTTAATTTCTACGCCCTCTCTTTGTCCAATCAGCATAGCCAAAGTATCATAGAAGCGTTGTACCTGTTCTATATTCAAGTTGTATCGCCCTCTCTTCCTCTGCTATATTAACTGCTGCCTGTCTTATTTCTTTGCAGTCTCAAATTCTGCCTTTAATTTCAACTCTTAAACTCCTGTCTTTTTGTCCTCTTTTGCCTTATAATTGCCTTGGGTATTGCCGTACCCAATCCATAGGAAAGGAGGTTTTTACTCTGCCCGATTTTGTGGAGATTCCTAACGTACCCAATTCCTATTACAACAAGGCTCGTAATTTCACGCTTACGATTTACGCATATAGAAAAATGAGTAAATCTGAAATACTTACTTTTTCCGAAAATTTCAAGCGTAATATGAATTGGAAAGCCTACCCGCTTAATGGCAGGTATGAAACAAGGGTTACTCTTCGATAAATTCTTCCAAGTGTTTAATGAAGTCCCTAACCCATTCCGCCCCATAAAGAGTTATGCAATTCTCTTTATTCATGGGGCGGATTTCTATAAATCCTGTTTCTTCGTCCTTCCCAATACAGTAGAGACAATTTTTTTCAAATTCTTCTATTTCTTCCTCTGAAAACTTCAAATCTAACGGCTCGTCCGTCAAATCCACTACGTCCGCTTCTATTTCTTCCACTCTGTACCTCCCTCTATGCCGTTTTCACGGTGTGTGATTTTTCTTTGCTCTTTGCTACTTCCTGTCTTGCCTAAAGTGCCATTGCATTTTTAAAAGGTTTGCTGTCATTTGTCTTTTTTCCCTCTTTTGCCTTATAATTTCCTTGGGTATTGCCGTACCCAATCCATAGGAAAGGAGGTTTTTGTTGTGAACGATTTGCAAAGGCTTAAATATGACCTTTCTTTGCATTATGCGTCTGTTATGGTGCAAAACGATATTAGTAGCGGTAATGTTAATTCGGCTGATATTACGCGAATACGAAACAATTTGATTTCTTACGCTACCGATTTTGTCGAACTTCTCAACAATGGCACAATGGACGAAAACATATTATCTACCCTGTTAGAAAAATTCATCTAACAACTTTTTTTCTTTTTCCTTTTTAGCCTTGTCATATTCCCAATTTATGAGTTGTGCTAAAATGTGAAATTCTCCCAAGGTTAATCCTATTGCTCTGCTTTCTTCTACAATGTGCTTTACAATAGGATTAACCTTGTCTCCTGTGGTCATTGTTTTTGTTGCCTGCATTACAACATCTGTTTCTTTTTCTTCCACTCTGTACCTCCCTCTATGCCGTTTTCACGGTGTGTGATTTTTCTTTGCTCTTTGCTGCTTCCTGTCTTGCTAAAAGTGCCATTGCATTTTTAAAAGGTTTGCTGTCATTTCCATAACTTCCAATGGTAGGTTTTCATCTACCGCTAGAGAGCCGACCACATCCACCAACTCTCTAGCCTTTTCCTTATTCTCTTGTAGAGCGTCAAACTGTCATTGTACCTCTACGGGAGATTCCCGGTAAAGTCTTTCAAATTCTTCGTTTAAATCCAATTCCTTACGCTCCTAACTTTTCTTTTTTCTTCTCCTGCTTTATAATCTGATTGAGTATTGCCGTACTTAATCCCGAAAGAAAGGAGGTTTGTTATGCCTATTTACAAAGACGTTATTAAAAAGTCTGTTACAAAAGCTGTCAAAAAATACGGTTCTACCGTCCCGGAAGACGAACTTGTACAAATTATTTCAACCGCTTTATATGATGTCCTATCCTCTACGGAATTTGAGCGATATGTAAAAGAACTTTCCAAAAAGTAGTGCCGTGCCAGTCTACGTTAATTCGTTAGACTGGTTTCTTTTTCTACAATTTTTTCTACCTCTTCGCACAGTTTCAAAAAATGCTTTCTTAATTCTGTTGTGCTTTCCTCTGTTAAGTTTTCAAATCTCAATGTTACTTCTGTTTGTGAGTTTGGATTATCCGTTGTTATTTCTTTTCTATAGATAACCTCATTGCTTTTTCTTTCAAGCTCTGCCATATCCGTTTCCCCTCCTTTCCGATTCTCCTATATATCTGAAATGCTTATGCCGTTTTTACGGTTTCTGATTCTGTTTTATTCTTAGCTACTTCCTGTCTTGCTAAAAGTGCCATTGCATTTTTAAAAGGTTTGCTGTCATTTCCATAACTTCCAATGGTAGGTTTTCATCTACCACTAGAGAGCCGACCACATCCGCCAACTCTCTAGCCTTTTCCTGTGCGTTTAAATCCAAATCCTTGTCCTCCTATATCTGAAATGCGGTTAAGCCGTTCTGACCGTGCCTTTTGATAACTGAATACCAATCATCATGCCTTTAATCTGCTGTCTTTCGCTTTCAGACATTGTTTTAAGGATTTCGATAAACTCGGTTGTTTCTCTTTTTTCTCTTTCTGCCTGTAATGTAATGTCCTGTGTTCTTGCTTCCAACATAGGCTTATCCTCCTTTCCTGTGTGGTCTGTGTGACATTTTTTGTTGTCTATGCTCACATTATACGGCACAATGCTTACAATGTCAATGTTATTTTTTCTTTTTTGTTGACATTGCTCACAAATCGTATTATATTATCTTCAAGGAGGTGCATATATGAACGAACGCATAGAGGAATTAAGAAATGTTCTCGGTCTAAGTCAAGACAAGTTTGGGGAAGCGTTGGGCGTCACTCGTACTGCTGTATGTGCTTGGGAAAATGGACGGCGTGGCATTTCTGAACAAATCATAATGTCTATTTGCAGAGAATTTAATGTAAATCGTGCTTGGCTCGTTGAGGGTGTTGGCGATATATTTACCAATCTCCCGGAAACCGTCATAGATGAATTGGGTTTACAGTTTGAGTTGTCGGACGAGGAAAAAGACTTGGTAGCTGATTTCTGTAAGCTTCCAAAAGAACAAAGAGCGGTCATGATGAATTTTTTGAGAGGAAAATAAAATAGGGTCGGTTTCCCGACCCCTTGAATTACTCTTTTGTATATATAAACTCTATAAACCTGTGGATACGTTCCAACTTCTTTATATCGTTTATACAATAGAGCATTTCAATAATGGATTTTCGTAGTTTTTCTTTCATTGTGCGTTTAAATCCTCCTTTGTATGGTGGTATTATATCACATCAAAGGCGGATTGTATCGCCTGTAGGTACGATTTCCATTATCTTGGAAATTATTTTACTTGTATTCGCTTTCGTAAAGGTCACTTATACGCATTTCAAGAGCCTTTGCGATTGTTTCCAACTGTTTTATAGTTGGGTGTACCTTACCATTTTCTATATTGTTTAAGGTACTTTTGCTTATCCCTGTTTTTTGGGATAACTTAACTAAGGTTACATTTTTATCATTTCTAGCCTGCCATGTTAGTATATTCATGCTACACCCCCAAAGATATTTTATCTAAGAGGTTGACAGGCTAAATTTTTAGGAGGTTTATTATGGGAAACACAAACGATAATGTTTTTGAAAAGAACCAAAATGATTGGTTGGAATGGGGCGTTGATATTCACAATGACCCCGAGCAGGTAAAGCGTATAAATAATTCAAAATCCAAGAACACTACTCCTACTTCTATTTCGGAGTGTTCCGGTGTGTTTCATGGTTCAAAAAAGGATTATTTAACAACTCTTTTATCATGTTCTTGCCGTGATTTCGCCATAAGAAAAAAGCCATGCAAGCATATGTACCGCCTTGCTTATGAGTTGGGCATTTATATGCTTGACGGTGTTCTTTCGGATACTTCTATATCTGAAAAGAAGCGTATAGATGATGTTATGCCTATTGTATTTTCTTTATCTGATGATTTACAGATATTGTACCGTGATATTTGCTATTCTTGTGGGAATGATAACAAAACATCTAAAGGTTATATGTTGGATGTTGATATAGCAAACACTTTTATTGATAAACATTTGCTTTGCCCTGTTGTGGATAAGGCAAAATTGATTACTCATTGCTATGTCAAAAATGTAAGAAATGTTTTAAAAACGCTTACTGATGATGATTTGCCTCGTAAAGGTTCGGAATTATTTGATTATGCTTTAACAAATTTCCCTAATATTATATTGCCTTTGCCGTCTGATAAAGCGTGTTTAGAACTTCCTAACGATATTTCTCATTTAGCTATGAGTATTAGAAAAAGGCTTTATAATAAGTTCCCGGTTGAACAATACTACTTTTTATTTTAAAGTTGTTTAATTGTAAAATAAAAACCGCCAACTACTGCAAATAGCTGACGGTTTCCTAATCCCTTTTGTTAGACAAAGGAAATTGATTTAAACGCATATAAATTATAGCATAATTTCTTTTGTCTTTCAATGGTTTTGTTTTTGTACTCATTTTCAAAGAAAGGCGGTTGCTATAATGTCTGTAAGTCATTTTTTCTCACATTATCCAACTATTGAATATAAAAAAGCTGCCCTGTATGTGCGTTGTTCTAAGGAAGAACAAGCAAAGTTTGGCGATACCATAGAAGCGCAAACAGAGGACTTAAAAGAATTTGCACGGCAGCACCATTTACAGGTTGTTGATATTTATATTGACGAGGGGCATACCGCCCGGAAGAAATATAACAAGCGTAAAGAGTTTGTCCGTATGCTGCATGATGTAGAATTGCATAAGTTCCAATACATCATCTTCACAAAGTTAGACCGTTGGTTTCGTAATATCTCTGATTTCTACAAGATACAGGAAATTCTTGATAATAACGGCGTAACTTGGCTTACTGCATTGGAACGCTATGAAATGGAAACCACGAACGGCAGACTTAACGTAAATATCCGCCTGTCTGTCGCACAGGACGAAGCCGACCGGGATAGTGACCGTATTAAAGATGTTTTCCGTCTAAAGGTTAAAAAGGGAGAAGCTATTACAGGTAGTTTACCTATTGGTTTAACTATCGGAGAGGAAAAAAAAGTTATTGTTGACCCGGATACCGTGCAAATTGTTCTTGATATGTTTGAATATTTTGAGTTGAATAATTCCAAGCGTGGTACTCTTTTATATCTCATTGATAAATACAACCGTTATTTCTGTTATGATACTATTGCTCGTGCCTTGTCTAATCCTCTTTACAAGGGCGAATATAGAGGAAACTCTAACTATTGCCCTGCTGTTATTGAGCCGTCACGTTTTGACCGTATACAGGTACTTAGTAAGCGTAATGTTAAGAAGAGGTCTAGCAATCGTTATTATGTCTTTAGTGGTTTGACACAATGTAAGGAGTGCGGACACGCCTTAGTTGCAAATACCGCCGTACAAAAGCGTTATAATCGTGAGTATGCTATTTACAGGTGTAATTATTATTCCAATAGCCACCTTTGTACCCATTCTGCCGGAATTAACGAAAAGGTTATAGAGCAATACTTGTTAGAGCATATCAAACCCGAATTAGAAAGGTATATTACACGGTATGAAATAGCATTACAAAGACATACACCAAAGGCTGACCCTTCAAAGGTAAAGGCTAAAATGAAACGCTTAAAGGAATTGTATGTAAATGAGTTAATAGATATTGAGGATTACCGTATAGAGTATGAGGAATATAAAGCGGAGTTAGATAAAATTACAACTGCTGCCGTGCCGGATAAAAAAGACTTATCCCCTGTTCGTGCTTTCCTTGATATGGATATAAACGAGGTATACGATACTCTTACGCCCCAAGAACGCCGTGCCCTGTGGAGTAGCATAATAGATAAAATTATCATAGATAACGACAAAAATATAGAGATAGTATTTTTATGATATTCATTGTACTATCTCTACTCTACCCGTTGGTTCATCTGCCAGAATAATACTAGATGGTTTTAAAATAATTTTTGCTAAAGCAATCCTTTGCTGTTCCCCACCACTTAAACAATACACTTTTTCGTTTATTAAATGAAGTAAGCCCATTTTATCCAAACATTCTTCTATGGATTTTTCTTTAACCTTTGAACTTCCCGGCAAAAATCTTGTTGCTATTTTTATATTATATTTTACAGTTTCATTTTCAATCAGTCCATAATTTTGGAATAGATATGAAATTTCTTTTCTAAGTAATCGAGTTCCATTTTTTGAATTAATTTTAGGATTTTTTATTCCACAAATTTCTATATTTCCAGATGTCGGTTCTTCTAGTAATCCTATTATATTTAGCAATGTAGATTTACCACTACCACTTTCTCCTGTAATGCAAATAAATTCTCCATCTTCAATTTTCATATTAAAATCTTGAAAAATAATTTTATTTCCAAATCTTTTTTCAATATTTTGTAAAATTATTTTGCTCATTTTTCTCCTCCTTTAATTGTTTTCAGTATGTATTTCTTTTGAGATTCATGTGTGCGATGGAGAAAAACAAGTAACTCCAATAAAAACATCACAAAAACAACTCCTTTATCAATATAAAACGGTATATTTACTACAACAAATAACATATATTGTATAATTAATAAGATTATAGGAATTTTATGTATTTCCGCAAAGCTAATTCCACATAACCTTTTATATACAATTTTATCTCCAAATATTTGGAAATAAATAATACAATTATATGTTATTAAAAGTATTATAGATACCGCATATAACAATACATTAATAATGTCGTATTTCAAACGTTCTCGAATGTTTTCGATACTATTATCAAAGATGTTTGATATATAAGTTGTATATAATATTACACCATCTAGTTGATTTTTTCTTAATAGAGGTAATAATTCAGTGTGTGGTTTATCATTATCAATTTTTAATAAATAGTATTGTCCCGAAACATAGTTTAGCATCTGGTTTTTCAAATAAGTATTATTATAAATCTCTATTATTGGATTATAAATTACTCCATTATTATTTCTTCCCGAGTATGGATTGAATGTGTGAATTGGCTCATTTTCTTTATATAAAATATAAGAAATATCTTTTAGCGCAATATCATACGAATAAGAATAACTTTCTATAATATCCTGAATATTTTCGATTTCATTTTCAGGAATTAATAGATTAAACTTATTAGGATTTATCGCATTTCCTGTAATTGGTGTACCATTAGAATCATGAATTATATTTAATTTAAGATAATTTTCATTAATTGTTATTCGGTTTTGTCCATATGTATTAGCCAGACTATCATCTTCACTTAAATTTCCGATTCTGTAATTTCTAGTATTAATGAGTATACCATCATATTTTTCTACTGTTTCATTGTAAAAATCATCAAGATGTGCATTAAATATTAATTGATTACTTTCATTAATTGATGTTGATGCACTATTTACTGGTAATGTTATATAATGTTGCATCTGTTTACTTATGAAAACATTGGTTCGATTAATTGCATTTATATTATGGATCTCAACTAAAATATTTGAAACAGTAATAATTGCTAAAATTGTAAAAACGATCTTAATAAAGTACGCAACAACAAATAAATCATAACTTTCATTTTTACCTTTTATATGATATGCTTTTGTTGTTTTTAAAACAGCAAAATTAACAAGAAAATATCCCACAAAAAGAGCGAGAATGATTGAATAGAGAGTTTTAAAACAATAGGTGACATAATCCAACATATTAACATGGTACATAATGCTAACTATAATAGTAGATGTTGTTATAAATGCTAAAAACATAGCTATCATTATTCTAAAGGTTTCAAAAGTATATTCTTTTATTATAATGCGCTTAGAATATCCTCCTAATAACTTAATCATACTTTCTTTACGTTTGCTTAAAGAATAAAAAATCATTGTTGTAAATAAAATTAGAACAGGAAGAATGATCGTTCGTATTGTTACATAACGATTTTTAACAGTAGTTCCATTTGTTTTTGCAATGTCGTATCCTGCCTTAGACATTACTTCAATAAACTCGTTTTCCTTTCTCAATGGGATATAATAATTACAAGAATCTAAGTTGTATTTTTCGGCATCTTTGAGATTATAAATATATATATGATAAAATAGAGTAGAATAATTTATGTAAAAAAAACTCTTTTCATTTATGTTTGAAATACCTCTGTATGATTCTAAAATCTCCCTAGCATTATTTATTCCTATGAAATTATTTGTATTTGTCGATATATAATAATTCTTTTTGATTGTTGAATTTGAAACATCAGTAATTAGATACATAATATCCATATTCATTTTTTGAGTTATATCATTTAAATCGGAAATAAATTCAGCGTTATCCTTTTCTTTAGGTTTATTAATAACGATTTCTACTTTATTGTCTTCTAAATTATTCAGAATATCAGAAGAATAATCCATAAAATTTAATAAGAGTATATATGTTAATACAATTCCGTACATGAAATATAGTATTTTTTTCATAAAAAGCATTCCTCTCCAACACAGGTAATTCATTTTTGGTATTCTTAATATATTCCATATACTTAATACATAAATATGTATCATAAAAATAGAAAACATTAAAAATAGTATTTGTATTCATAAAAATCCCACCTTATATAATTTTCTGTAACAGAGTGAAATATAAGATGGGACTTTTGGCTTATATATTATTATTTTATAGCATCAACCGGAACATCTGACAGAGTTGTACCAGTTAATGAAGTTCATTTGATGTTAAATTGTTACAGTTTTATATTAATAAAACCATCTTTATAATTGGTAAAATGGTTTTAAAGAGAACAAGGCTTAAACATAAAACTAATAAGGATAAATACATTAAAAAATTAGAAACTAATGTATGAGTTTTTTTCTTTCCGATTGCGGCTAAGAAAAAAGAAACACTTGTTATCACCAACCATCCTAATCTGCTCATAGATAAAGGGATGCTTGGTATAAAATTAATTAACATGGATATAGCTAACACAATAAGCAAAAATAAAGATACAATAGTATATTTGGATTCTTCCTTTATTAAGCCCACCTTACCACCTCCTTTTATAATTATAGATTCATTATACCACGCTTAATGTGAATTGTCGCTAAGTTCTTTATAAAATTTTTATTTTTTTGTTAAAAGTTACCTTAGCAATATATCACATTTAATCCAATGCAGTATGTGGTAATGCGTAGGAAAGCTGAAGAAGATGTGGATTTGTTTTCTGATAATGATGAGGATGCAGAGGTTATCAATCCGATCACACCAGAGCAGTATCAAACGCTTATGGAGTATCTGGAAGAAAGAAACAAGCCTGCTATCCTGCCGGTACAGATAGCATATTACACAGGTCTTAGACTTGGAGAGGTATGCGGACTGACTTGGAGTGACATTAACTTTGAGGAACAGTATCTGACAGTACGAAGAAGTGTCCGTTACAACGGAGCAAGGCACAAGACCGAGATTGGTCCGACAAAGCGAAAGAAAGTCCGTATCGTTGATTTCTGTGATACACTCGCTGACATCTTAAAGAAAGCGAAAAAGGAACACAGAAAGCAGGTATTCAGTTACGGAGAACTCTATCAGAGGAACTACTACAAGGAAGTCAAGGAAAAGAATCGTGTCTACTATGAGCTTTACCATTTGGATGGCACAAAGGACATTCCGCTTGATTACAACGAGATTGACCTTGTATGTATCAGACCAGACGGAGCAGCACCAAAGGATGTGCAGGAATTACTTGGACACTCGGATGTAAGTACCACTATGAATGTCTACGCACACGCTAACCGAGAGGGTAAGCGAAATTCAGCCGACTACTTGATAAGGTGGTTGGAGAATAAAACTGAATAACAAAAACTTTCCCTTGTAGATACCTCATAAGGGCAAAAACAAGGGAAAAGGATACATATAGAGTGGCAAGGCATACCGCCAAGCCGCATAAAATAAAGAAAGTTAGGATTTTAGTTATACAAATTCTAATTTTTATAATTATCATAAGTACCAAATTCAGTCTTCGCCAAAATAGGCTCAACTTGCACAGCATCAGCACCTTCAGTGCTTTGTCACTAAATCCATATCCTATCAATCTCCACTAATTACAGCCTATCTGCAATTATCCCTTCAATAATACTTGCAATATTACTAGATACCACACCCTTCACATTGTGTATATCCTGGTTGATATATTTCTCTTTTTCGATGGCAAGAGCCACATTCTCTGCAAGATCACCAATCTTACTATTCTTCTTTGAATTCATACCGGCAGCCTCTAACAGTACGTTGTACGGATGTCTGTATCTTTTCTTTTCATCAAGCTCAAAGAATTTATCATTATTATCTTTGATATACTTTTCATAGGCACCATCAATATGCAAAAGCAAAAACACCTCAAAACCAGGATTAGTAATTCCAATAATATTACTCTTCTCACCTTCCCTGATAAGTTCCTCATATCCCGATACCTTTTTCTCAAATATATCAGCATCAAAAATGACAATCATTTTATCATGTTCCTTATCAAAATCCAGCGTTTCATCATCTTTCAGTGTATCAGCAAATTCTAGCAATTGCTTCGGATAAGAAAGATTACTATGTTCTTCGGTCTTTTCCATTAAACGAATATCGATTAATGGATGAATATTTAATGTCTTTTTTAAATCAATTAATTTTCTAAAATAAAAAGTTTCTGTATTAGCACCCTCACAGATAAAGAAATACTTTCTAAAAGGCTCTATCTGTTCTTCTCCATCCGAAACTCTAACATTCCAATTTGTATAAGTATGAATTGGCATAGCTACTCCTCCTTTCGAAAGGACAACTGCTTAAATACAGGAATAGCACCATACCTTCCTTCAAGATAGGCCTTACTTAATTTTTTATCATACCTTTCTTTGAATCTGTCAAGAGAATAGATAGCACTTGCATTGTTAGCATCTCTTTCTACGAACCATATCTCATCTCTTCTGAAAAGCTCCTGGTCCATAATTGTATCTTCATGAGTTGTAAAAAGAAGCTGCATGCGTTCACCCTCATGGGCTTGCATAAATAATTCAAGAAAATGCTCTGTCAGCTTTGGATGTAAGCTACGTTCTAATTCATCCACAACAAACAAAGTATCCTCTCGCTTTGTTAAAAGCATATCTATCAAATCAAACAGACGCTTTGTTCCATCAGACTCTTCTGCAAAGTTAAAATCAAAGATAGATTTTCCATGCTTTAATACTAATATTGTAATCTCCGGTTCTTCATTACCTATCATTTTAATATTAAAAAATTCATCTGCAAGCCTCCAAGACATCTGTATTTTAGGCATATTTGTTGCCTGCATCTGTTTCTTTAATGACGCAAATATACCAGAAAGCACTTCTACATGAATCATCTTGCTAAGCTCATCCATGGAAATAACACGTGTACTAATCTGGCTTATGCCTGTATCAAATGTCTGTATCAATTGGCTAATCTTCTCCAATGATTCCTGATTATAATATGCATCAGTATTAGAGATACCCATATTCGGATTCAATATAATAATATTGTTATTCAGCCAATTAAACACATCTATAAAGAATCTCAATTTTGATGTTTCTTCATACTTCTTGCCTCTATTCATTTCAGACAAAAACAAACGTCCATCATATCCCGCAAAGTCCTCTGCATACACAGAAAAACGATTTTCTTCTGCTTTTGTCAACTTAACCTTCTTACCTAATACCGGAGTATTCGCTCCTTCTCTTATGAATAGATCATTAGCTGAACCGTCCTGCAATAATTCATATAACCATTCTTCTGTGATTCTTCTCTCGCTTAATACTGCTGAAAAACCATATGCATAGAATTTATCTCCTACAGTGAACTGCAATTCAAATACACTTTCTCTGCTTTTGTTCTCCATAGAATTACGACAGAAGTCATTTACAGAATTCACCGGAAGTCCTTCATTAATAGTTGCTTTAATAAAATCAAATACTCTAAATAGATTTGACTTACCAGAAGCATTTGCTCCATATACAACAGCATTCTTCAATAAATTGATCTGCTTAATTTTTATTTTATGTTCCTTGTTCCCTTGCAACTTGCTAGAGGACACCATAGAAAGTTCTTCGCGCTTATCGAATGATTTAAAGTTCTCCATCGATACTTTTACTAACATAGTGTGTACCTCCCTATAATATTTATGAATTCAATTATATTATAATTATATACAGTTTTCAATATTTATTTCTATTTAGCGATTTTTTCTCTAAATAGTTAGCTTAAATTGTCAAATGCGTCTGAAGGCATCCTTAACTTCTAAAGATTACTGATATCTACTTATATAGATTAAAACCAAAGGCTCCACCTTTTCAGATGAAGCCTTTAATCATTTTAATCTAACACTATTTTGTTAAAAACCTTTATACTTTTTCTTCTTGCCTGTGACAAGCACATAATCTTCAAGCCCTTTAAGTTTGAACTTAACTGTGCCGTTTTTGCTTATTTTCGCCTCAATTACTGTCTTATATCCGTCTTTGTCTTGTTTTAACAAATAAGCAAATAAGCCTGCATTTTTCCTGCCTATATTCATTTCTAAGGCGGCTGCTATCTTTACATTTTTAGCAAAACTTAAATTTCCTATGTATTTAAGACCTTTTATTGCTGAAACCTTACCGGCAATATCCTTATTTTTGCCCATCGATACTGTAAAATTAACTTCGCTTCCTTTTACTTTCTTTATGTCCTTGCCGTTTATTATCCACTTAATCTTATTATCCATATTCAGGATAAGACTCTTTTTATTGGTCTTTATAAAATTAAGTATATCAGCAGGGATAATTCCCGCATTTCCAACTTGGACAGTGAGTGATGAAGCAATTTTAAGATATTTTTTTGCGGCATTCCAATTAAGTTTTCTTGTCTGAGCATTGTCTGTATCGGCAATCCCTCCTGTTTTTTCAGTCTTTTCTTCCTTAGGTTTTTCTTTTTTTACATTTTCTTTTTCAGTTGTTTTAGGAACTCCTTCAAGCACAGCAGAACCTGATGAGCCGCCTGCTCCGCCGTTATTTCTTCTTAGGATAGTTCCATCTTTTCTGACTATGTAAAAATTCTCACCCGGCTCTACACTACTGTTATCAGTGATTACACTCACCTGTCCATAAGCATTTTTATTAAATGCCGTACTGTGTATATAGCTTACAGTCGGTGGCGGTGTAATTGTAGTTAACATATTTTCTGCAAATGTAAGCTCTTCTATTCTCTCTAAACCATGTTTTCTTTCCTTAGGCTTTGGCATTATTTTTACTTCTTTAAGTCTGTTATTCATAAATGCAGCCTTGCCTATTTCTTCAATTTCTCCATAAATAAGAAGTTCCGAGAGTTTATTGCCTGCAAACGCATAATCTCCGATATGTCCTGTATACTTTCCAAGTAAAAGGCTTTCAAGTTCATTATTTTCAAATGCTCTTTTTTGTATTATGTGAGCAAGTTCAGGCAGTTTTACTTCTTTTAGCTTATTATTCCTAAAAGCATATTCTCCTACTGTTCTAAGTGCAGCACGGTTTACATCCTCATTCTTAAAACTGAATCCCTCTAAACCTGTTTCCATAAATGCACCTGAACCTATGGTTTTTATACTGTCAGGAAGAGTGACCTCCAAAAGCTTAGTTCCATAGCAAGCAAAATCTCCTATTTCTTCAAGTCCCTGTCCGTTTCCTACAGAGTTCGGTATGGTTACCTTCTCAGCTTTTCCTACATACCTGAGAAGTTTTTTACCTTTTGTGATAAACTCTGAACTTCCGCTATGTTTTTCCACTTTTAGCTTTCCTATAAGCATATCATTTATAGATAAAGTTATTTCAGCATTTTCAGTCGGCTCTTTATCTAATGAAAGTCTGAATAATCCGTCCTCATTACTGTATACTTTATAGGTTTTATCGGATATTTTAACATTTATCACCGTATTTGGAAGTGAAAAGCCTACTATTTCCTTATCGGTTGTAAGAATCGGCAATCTAAGTCCGGGTTCTTTTTTGTAATAATAAAAACTTAAATTGTTTTCTTTCTCTAAAGTAAGTGTTGCATTATCCTTTGTTATGTACTCAGTTCCGGTTTTATCCTTTATTATAGGAATGTCTATCTTTCTTTTCATTCCTATCTTAAAGAATCTGTCCGCCTCTATATTTCTTCTATAAGACTGCGGTTTGTCATCTCCGTAAATCAAGCCTATTTTAAGTACATTTTCCGTATCTTTTGCATCAATCATATTTACCGTTACTTTGGCAGGATTGATAAGATACTCTCCATTTTTTGAGGTAAGGGCGGTATTTAGAGATGTATATACTTTTGCATAATCAAATTCGGCAGGATTTACAGGTGTACCAAATGCCCCATCTGCTATTTTAGTGAGGTTAGGGGCGGTAATTTCTATCTGCTTATTTCCTGCAAAAGCATTTTTCTCAATACTTTCCACATTATCCATTCCTGTTATAACAAGCGGATTTCCTGCACTTTCAAAAACACTTTCAGATATGGTTTTTACCCCTCCGAACATGGTTACTTTAAGACTTGTATTTTCAAGCCCCGACTTATACTGCCCTTTAAAAGCTCCGTTTTCAATAGTTTTAAGGCTCTTAGGCAAAAGAAGTTCAGTTAAATTATTATTTATAAATGCTTCTTTTCCTATCTGCTCTATTCCCTCTGAAATTGTCAGCTTTCTTATCTTCCTTTTTATATCCTTAGAAGTACCGTCAAATGCCCTCTCACCTATTTTTTTAACGGGAATGTTCTTTATAAAAGCCGGTACTTCCACCTGTGTACTTCTGCCTGTATAAGCTGTAATTGTGCCTGTTGCGGCATCAAAGGTAAATACCTCTTCTCCTTCTGTTATTTTTATATCATTTTCATCTTTTGAACTGCCCTCTGTGATATCTGATTCAGGATTAACTTCTGCATTTTCGTCATAAAGCCAGGTTGTTTTCATAGCATAAGCACCCTTTGCAGGCATTACCGTAGTTTTTATGAAGCTTCCGTCATAAATGAAAGACCTTTTGATAGCTTTTTCTGAAGCATTTATATCATAAAAAACTCCCATGCTTTCATCCACATTTTTCTCATATCGGGTAGCTACATATACTGGATCATCAGTCCTTATCGCATATTCTGATACATCAATCTTATTCCAATCATTAGGTTTTGGATCTTTTACCTGCTTAAAAGGAATCAATTCGTAAAGTCTGCCATGCTTATTATAGCCAAGCACTGCAACCTGAATATGGCTGCCGCTATATATCTTGTTATTTACAAGGAAAATCTCTATTTCTTTAAGCATTCCTCCCTTGTAGCCTGACTGAAATCTTACCGCATTTCCTTTCATACTGCCTATGAAATGGGTTGTCTGATAACCTTTTGCAGGATCTGCAAATATCTTAAATCCATAATCTTTCTTTTCTTCTTTTTTTCTGTTTATGGCTATAAGCTTTAAATCTCCTGTTTTATTTTCCTTATCTGCTTCTACAACCGCCTTTATCTCAGAAGAAATATAATTATTCTTAAATGCTCTTAAAGTATATTCTCCTGTGTATATTTCAGGAAACTTAAAACTTCCGTCTGCACCTGTCTGAACAGGAAGTATTTCATCCTCTCCTACTACCCTTACAAAAGCCTCTGCTACAGGAGAGCCGTTTTCATCAACCACCCTTCCGTCCAGTGTAGCTTTTTTAGCCTCTTTAAGCAGAAAATCTTCATTAAAGTTTTTAGTGTTTGAAATATCTATCTTTTTTTCAATAGGCTCATAACCTTTTGCAGTAATTTTCAATGTGTAATGATTACCGGCCGCGTTAACAGAATGTGGAATTTTAAAACTTCCGTCTCTAAGGTCAGCATAGGTGTATTTTCCTGTTTCAAGTATCATAATCTTAGCTAAAACAGGTACTCCTGTTATGTTTACAGGCTCTCCTGAATTAACCCCAAAAAGAGCTGAATTCACATTCATTGTCTGTATGCGGACATTGTCTGTTTTCTTCTTTTTTAACAGGGCTGTTTCTTCAAAATGTTTTCTTTCAGGCTCAACCGATACATTATCTATATACCAGCCAAGTTCATAATCACTGATTATTCCTCCGCCCGTCTTAAAATGAAATCTGATTTTTACTTTTTTACCTTCATATTCTGAAAGGCTCTTCTTTAAGGTCTGCCACTCATTCTGTGACTTTGCATTTTGAATTACATCAGAGCCGAACAAAGTCTGCCATTCATTTTTTTCGGTATCACTTATTTCTATATCACATTTATTTGGTGAAACGGTATGAAGCGTAGAAAAAGAGTCAATATAAATATAATCTCCGCTTTCTACCGTAAACTCAGGCATATTAAGACAGGTGTCCTGATTTCTACTGAATATTCCCTGAATCTTAGTTCCCCACATACCTGTAAGGGCTGCCTTACCTTCCCTGTCCATTCCTTCCCATACGGTTTTAGATAAAAAGTCAGTTGGCATCGGATTCGGACGCTTAGGTACGCCCCATTCCCAATCACTTGGGCTATTATTTAAGCTCTCTGCACTAAATCCGTTAGCATCAGTGTCAAAGCTATATTTATATTTGATTTTATCTGTTCCTATAACCGCAGTAAGTTCTTTTGAGTTTTCTCCTTCACTGCCAAATACACTTACAGCTCTGACTCTATAAGTATATGTCTTGCCCGCTTCCACACTGTCATCATAATAATTAACTCTCCAGTGTGTCTTACCTGTGCCGTTGTTTATAAATTCTCTGATTAATTCATTTTTATTAAGCTCTTTAATCCTTGCAAATTCACCGTTTTCCGTCTTTCTTTCTATTATATAACTTTCTATGTCAGTTTCCTCAAGCATCCTAAAACTAAGCTTAAAGCCTTTAGCACCATACTCTCCTTTAAGTTCTGTGACCTTTGGGGGTTTTTTAGCTGTGCCGTAATCAAGCTTTATATTATCTAAATACCAGCCACAACCCTGATCCGCGTCATGCCCATGAAAATAAAATCTTATAAGCAAAGGTGCTGACTGACCTTTGTATTTACTTAAATCATAACTGTTATTTTCCCATTTACGCTGATCCAGTGTAATATCCGGACGAAGTTCAACATTATGAATTAAATCCCATTTTTTACCGTCTGTTGAAGCTTCTATCTTAGCAACCGTAATGCCTGTAAAGCCCTTATATTCATCAAGCGTAAGTGCTATTTTCTTTTCAGAAACCGTACTTAGGTCTAACGGCGGAAGATAGAGATAACTGCTTATATTCTTCTCAAATACTGAACGCCCTGCATCTATTCCTACATAGGCAGTACTGCCGTTTTGCATAGGTGGTTCTCCTGCAAGCGGTTTATCTGTTACCTTCCATCTGTTTTCAAGGATAAAGCCATCTGCTCCACTCTCAAAATCCCAGCTCCATGGCAGGGTAATACCCCCTTTAACTGCTACCGTTTTTTCCGCTTCTGTTTCATTATCAGCAAAATCTACTGCTTTTATTTTTATATTCAAACTGCCTGCTTTAAGAGATGCACCCGGTATTGCAATTCCATATACTCCCGACTTTCTGTCACCTGACTCAAGAAGCATATCCTTTTCTTTAAACTCGGTTTCATCTGCTGACTTATACAATAATTTTACACTTTTTACCGCTATGTCATCATCTATTTTAGCACTTACCTTATATTCCCTGCCTACATAAGCACTATCCTGTGAAGTTATGGTGATTTCAGCTTTTCTTTCATCCTTGCCCGACTTAAATACATGCCCTGTTATGCTGCCCATTTCCCTGCCCTTCATAACCGCTATAGCATCATAGGCATTTACCAGACCGTTACCATAAGCCATATTTGGAGCTTTGTCAAACTTAGTATCGGTAAGAGGCTCAGCTGTTTTTATCATCAGTTCTTCTATTTTCTCGGGTGTTAAACTTTTATCTGCCGACTTTATAAGTGCCGCAACTCCTGCTACATGTGGAGCTGCCATACTTGTGCCGTTCCAAGATACATAGTTTCCGCTTGCATCTACAGAACGCACCTGTACTCCGGGGGCTACTACATCAGGTTTTATTTTATCCTTTATGGATTCAAATGCAGAAGGTCCTTTTTTTGAAAATGTTCCAAGTTTTTTATTTATATCATTTGCACCTACTGCAAATACATTTGGCATATTTCCCGGATTGGCTATAGTTCCAAGTCCCGGCACAGGCTCTCCTGCTGCCTGATTGCCTGCTGCAAATACTGCCAAAATACCATTGTCTCGCCAAGTCTTTGCAACTTCTACAAACCACTCGTTGTTATCGGCATCACCGCCCCAAGAGTTATTGATAATATCAGGCTTCTTGTCAAGCATCCACTGTGCCGCCGCAAGCAAATCCGCTGTAGCACCGCCTTTATCACCGATAGCCCTCGCACTTATAAACTTAGCACCCGGTGCAACTCCTATCTGATTTAGATTGTCACCCTCTCTTCCACAGATAGTACCTGCTACATGGCTTCCATGGTCATTTACAGGACTTGCCGCAGGCTCGCTAAGTCCGTCTACAAAGTCTTTATAATACTGTGTATCAAAGGTATCTGTTTCTTTGTTATATCCTTTGTAAGCGTTCTTTAATGCCGGTAATCTGTAGTTTACACCTGTATCTATAATACCTACAGTTATTCCTGCACCGGATACATTAAACTCTTCCCATACCTTATCTGCATGTACCTGGCTGACTCCCCATTCTATCTCTCTTTCATCAGGTACAAATATTACAGATTTTCTGCTCTGTCCTTTTACATTTTTAATGGGTTTAATCTCATAAATCCTGCCATTATTGGTTATGCTTTTTACAGTTGGAAGCTTTATTATTTCACGCAGGATTTCAACATCAGTTACAACCGCATGTACTCCGTTTGCAATATAAAATGATTCTACTTCAAGTACTCTGCCTTCAATTCTTCCCCTGTTAAGTATGGATAAAACTTCTGTCTGAGAGTCTGCTGCAATATCTTTTAACTCCATATCCACTGTATTTATACCTACAGGCTCACACTTAATAAGGACATCATATTTATCTTTTTTATCCTTTAATAATTCCTCAAGTTTCTGAAACTTATCCGAACTATATGTTTCTTCCGCTTTTACTTCTTTAGTCATCGGAAATGATAATGACATAACTAATGACAATATCAAAAAATAAGCCAGAAAACCTTTTAACTTTTTAAATTTATTTATTTTTTTCATTTTACTTTCCTTATGGCATTGTTATTATTTTTACTTCTCTTGCTCCTAATCCCTCTATCTCTATGGTAAGATAAAACTTTTTATTAACTTTAATTCCGTTGTAATCTGAAGGAATCCTCAACTCTAAAACAGGTGAGTTCCATTTTTTCAGAAGCTTTGCTCCATGTTTGTTTACGGAAAATTCTGCACCGTCCGAGCTGTTATTATATCTGCCGGTAATTTTTAATTTATCAAATACATCATCTCTGTTAAGGACAACACCGTCTTTTCCGGTTAAAAGTATCTTTATATTTTTCCCTTCTGCATATTGGAATATTACAAAACCATCTGCTGTTGCACCGTCATCACTTTCTATCGCTGTAGCAGTAAATTTTGCATTTTCTGTATTAGGTTTATTTTTTTTGCCTTTCAGATATTTTATGGTCAGATTTGGCAGTTTATTTGTGCCGACCGTTACAGAAAGTACCAGTTCCGTATCTTGGCTGAATTCATCTCCTGCCACTTCTCCACTGAACACTTTATCTGTAAAAATAACTATTTTACCTGCATTAAATTCGTAAGCTGTTCCATCTAACTGCATTTCCACATTATCTTTAATTCTGCTTATCTTTATATCCTTATTATGACTCTGCCAGTTCTCTATTGTTATTTCAGGTTTTTCTTCATAATAATATTCTGTCTTATTTGTTTTAAGCGACATAGGCAACTGCTTTGGAACTACAGTGATATTGGCATAGAACTTAACCTTTTTACCACTTGTATCTTCTTTTTCTATATCCTCAGGCAAGTCAAATTCTGCTTCACTCTGTCTTGGTACTCCCGGAGTTGTTGCTGTCCTTGTACCGACAAAGCCCCAGCCCTTTATCGCAATATCCCTTGTACTATTATCAGAGAGTTCTACTGTAAATGAAGCAGGCAGTTTTCCATTATCAGCTAATTCTTTAGCCTTATTTATCCAACCTGTTCCCACTTCTACAGTGATTTCAGGTATCTGTGTAATTATCTTAACCACCCTTTTTTTAGCCGGATTAAAATTAGGATCAGGTGCATATTGTATGGTTATTGTACCCGGTACTCTTTCTTCGTTTATTGTAACTTTTACATCAAGTTCTATATTTTTATCAAAATTCTTTACCGTACTTTCAAAAATTCCGTCAGTAATAAGTGTTATCTTATCATCTGCAACCGTATATTGTTTAGGCGAAGAAATTTCTTTTGATGTTTCAAAACCTTTAGCTGCCTCAACTTTTATTGTTTTCACATCTTTTGGCATATTTTTAACTGTAATTACGGGATTATCCTTGTAATAATATGTTTTATTTTCAAATTCAAGTTTTGGTTTTAATACTGCCTGTGGCTTTACATTTACAGCTATAGTACAGGTTGGCATTTCTCCGACAATTCCGTCAGGAAGATTATATATAGCTGTAGTACTTGTCTTACCTGCCCTATATGTGTTACAATAACTCCATTTTACTCCATTAATGGTAAGCTTGGTGTTGTCGCTAAGTGTAGCTGAAAGTGTCTTTGGAAGTTGATTTTCTTCTATCTTCTTCCAGTCAGCTCCGTATTCAACTGTTATTTCCTTTATATCAGCCTCTACACTTACAATAGTTTTTATCTGCTTTTTCTTTATTTCTACTGTGGTTTTAACTTCTTTTTTAGCTCCAGTTACCCCCGCAGGTAAGTCATATTCTGCTTCAATTTCATATCTTGCAGGCTTATTAAAGTTAATCTTTTCAAGACCTTTCCAAGACTTTATTGTAATTTTTACCTTTGTTTCATCACTTAGGGTTGCTGTAAATAACTTAGGCAGTTTAGCATTTACTTCTTCCTTCTTACTTCCCTCTGTTAGGGATATATCAGGAATTTTCTCCACAGATTTTATCAGCTTTTCTGTTTTCTTAGGCTCATTTGTGCCGCCTGAAGAACCGCCGCCAAATCCGCCTCCTACACCTCCACCAAAACCTGAATTTCCTGAATTTGCAGGTTTTTCCGTATCAGGCTTTTTTTCTTTAATTTCTTCTTTTTTCTTTGCATTATCATTATGGTTGTCTGCAATTTTCTTCTCTGTATTTTCATTAACTGTATTTTCCGCACTGTCAGTTAAATCAAGGTTCATATTGCCTATCTTTTTACAACCCTTGAAGCTGTCGCCCTTTACCTTTGTTTTACTGCTTTTAACAGTTAAATCGGTGAGATTTTTACAATTAGCAAAAGCTTTACTCCCTATGCTCTTCACGCTTTCGGGTATTATTATTTTCTCTAAAGAACTGCAATTTTCAAAAGCCTTGTTTTCAACTTTTTTAATACCTTTTGGTAACTTAATGCCTTGTAAATTCCGGCAATTAGAGAATGCTTCTTTACCTATGGTTTTAACCGTGGAAGGCATGATTACCTTTTCTATACCAATATTGCCATAAAAAGCTTTAGTTCCTATCTTCTTCACGCCTTTAGGTATTCTTACCGTCTTTTCATTTCCGGTGTATTTTATAAGTACAGCCTTTTTTATTATAAAATTATTATCTGCCGCCTTTAATGAGGATGGTGTGAATAACGAAATTAACATTAGTATAATCATTAAAATACTAATGTTTCTCTTTTTATTTGTTAACATAATTCTCTCCTTTTCTTTTGTTAGTCCTAACTAACTTTAGTATCTTTTTAAGAATTTGTCAACTGTTTTATATATTATACAGTAAGTTCGATTCGATTCCCTTCTATCCCTAAAATACAACTCTCATAATATCCGTCTCCGGTAATTCTCGGTTCGCTTAAAATCTCATAACCGGAGTTTCCCAATACTTTTGTAAGCTCATCCACCCTCTCCTTACTTCCTACTGAAAATGCAATATGAATATATCCTGTTCTTTCAATATCTTTACTTAAATCTTCTATCTGAGGTTTATTCATAATTTCAAGCCTTGTGCTATCTGCAAAACTTATAAAGTAAGATTTGAAATCAGTTTTTTTATTATGATAAAGCTCGCTCGCTCTGCCACCAAGATATTTTACAAAAAAATTCTTTGTAGCTTCAAGGTCGTTTACATACATCGCTACATGTTCTATCCTCATATCATTTTACCTCTGCCTTTTTCAATTTATAATATGCCATTTCAAGCATTCCGAAATTTATTACTGCAAAAATCAACAGATAAACCGGCATTATTCCTATACCTGTTTTTTCTTGTAACACTTCGAATACCATAGGCATAAAATGCAATCAAAGTAAAAATTACCGCCGATATTTTAATTGCTTCCTTAATTATTTTATTAAAATAATAAGGTTATTGACCTTTTAGGATTATATCGTATATTATAGATAAACAGATAGCACTTTATCACCAAAATTAAAGGATAATATAGGATTATATCGTCATTATTAAGGAGATTAGTTTATGGCATTATCATTTTCAGTTGATAAAACAGATAGTAGCGGAAAAGAACTTCTGACCTATGGAACCTCAGATTTCCCTATCGCCTTTTTTGATGATGATCTGACAAAGGTCAAAGTTCCTTGGCACTGGCATGATGAACTTGAGATTATAATAATAACAGAAGGCTCTGTTTGCGTAGAAATAGCAAACAGCAGCTTTATACTTGAAAAAGGTGACGGATATTTTATAAATAGCGGCATTCTACACTCCGCAAAATTATTATCTGCCTGCGGACATCAGCACGCATTGATTTTTTCTCCAAAAATTGCCGCTCATAGTGATGGCATTATTTGGAATACTTATATTAAGCCTGTTTTAGATAATTCTTCTTTATCTTTTATAAAGCTTAACGCTTCTGTTTCATGGCAGAAAGATATTTTACAATTAGCTAATGAAGCATGGATTTATGGTGCTTATGAAAAAAAAGACTATCCCATTACGGTTCGCCATTGTATTACATCAATATTTAGCTTAATTAAAAGTTATACTAAATTATTAGAAAATGAAACTATCTTCACCGACAAAGCTAAACAGGATGAAATTCGTATCAAAAAAACATTACTTTTTATTGAAAATAATTATTCATCAGTTATTACAATAGCTGACATTGCTGATAGTGGAGATATTAGCATAAGTTCCTGTCTTCGTTTATTTAAACATATATTAAATACAACTCCGATACAATATCTGATTAAATATCGCCTTCAAAAAGCGATTGAAGAGTTTGATAACCTTACAGGGAAGAGTATAGGCGATATTGCTTATTCCTGCGGTTTTTCCGATGCAGCCTATTTTAACAGATGCTTCAAAAAGGAGTTTGGCTGTACCCCTACAGAGTATACGGAAGGGAGACTTAACAGTAATTAAATCTTATTTTTTGAGGTTAATTCACTTAACAATCCCTGACAGCCTTCAAGCACATCCCTATAGGTTATGTCAAAGTCACCGGTATACCAAGGATCTGCTATATCACCTGATTTGCCGGCAAAAGACAGGAGCTTATTTATCTTATTTTGAGGATCACCTTTTAAGATTCTGTCGAGGTTTCTAATATTGTTTGTATCCATAGCTATTATGTAGTCAAATTTCCCATAATCCGCCTTGGTTATCTGTGTAGATGTATGAGGCAGGACAGGAACTCCGACTTCTCTGAGCTTCTTAACCGTACCATAGTGAGGGGATTCTCCGAGAGCCTCTGTACTGGTGGCTTTTGAGTCTATAAAGAAACTGTTTGTAAGACCTGCTTTGTTAACGAGGTCCTGAAATACAAAGTGTGCCATGGTGCTGCGGCAGATGTTGCCATGACAGATGAATAACACTTTTATCATTGTTTTGTCTCTCCTTGTTTTGCCTCGTAATTCCCTGTTTTGCAAGGGTTTCCGGGATTATGGTTGTATGCTCTGAAATTACAGATTATGGCAAATCAGAGCAGAATTTATCAAGTTATTACTACCTGTTAGTAGTAAAATTGGTAGTAAAACGAAAATTCTTACTACTAAGGATTTATAAAAAAAGCCGCAGACACATCATCTACGGCTTTGGCTCTACGAACACTGCTTCAAAATATAATCCATTCCATCATCCAATTTCAGAACCTTTGCATTCTTCTAGAATAATGTCGATAAATTCTATTATTATATCACGATTAATTTTACTTTTAAAGACCAAACTTTCTTTTTCCAACTTATATAAATTGCAATGTAGTTTTTCAACTTAAATGCAACATTGTGTTGCACTTACTCTGACAGATACCTCTGTTGCATTTACTTTGAAGCATATCATTAGTTCAGTTTCAAAATTATTAAATATAATACATAGAGCCACTCTAATTGATAAATCAAGGAAATATAAGGCTATTGTAGGTTTTATTTATAGTTATATTGGGCTTAATTTATTATAAATTTCACTTACGAAATTCTAGTCAAGGCTGGGCTGAAAACCCATTCACTTTAGCCTTGACAGATTTCGTGTAAGTGAAATATAATCGATTAGCCCAAATATAAGATTTATAAGTAGATATTGGTAAAATTTTTCAAAGTAAACGCAACACTAAAAACCGTTGCATTTAACCTGAAAGATGTGGTTTCAGGTCTGTTTGCTATACTCTTTTTTCGCCAAAAGCAATCCGCTAAGCTTCTTCCGTTTCCTGCATAACTGCATTTGACGATAACATTTCCGACTTTCATAAAATACATGGAAAGCGGATTCATATTTTTCTTGTTCTTTATATCTTCAATGTCCGGAACGAGTCTTTGATCAATCTCATTCACTGACATATTTTTATATCTTGCTAATTCTTCTGCATTCATTAGAAAACTCCTTTCCCTGTTGTTTTCTTTTTTAAGTTTTTTGACATTGGTAGGTGTCTTGGCTGACAACATAGGAATCTCACCTCCGCCCCTTATTCAAGACGAGCCGGCATAAACTACCCCTGTATCATTATCACTACTTATTTCAACGAACAGATTGCCACCTCTGTTTTTTATGTATTCTTATTTCTCGCTCGCTTTTTTATATCCTCATATACAATGGTATTCATCCAAACCGAAACGAACTGCGATAAATACTTGTGAAAACATCTCGCTTCAGCAAAAAGGTCATGGCGTAAGTAATAATACTCCATAAGTAGATAAAGTCCTACCTTGGTCTATTCAGTTGTCAAAGTACAAATATTGGAAAGGGAACTTTCTTTTTATCTTCCAATTTGCCTTAACCGGCATTCTCTTTTTCAAGAAAGTAAAAAAGGTCAAACTCCCCTTCACTTTATATAAGGAAAATTTGACCCCTTTGGTTACCGA
>CAUTOC010000005.1:0-72615 GCA_963539695.1 uncultured Catonella sp.
CAATATTTTTTTCATATATAATCCAACCTTTCTTTTAATATAATTTACAAAGTATTTTACATGCTATCTGATTTATAGGATTTTACTATCTTAATCTCCATTTTATATCTCTGAGGATTTCTATCTTTCATATGTTTCTCCTTACATCAAGTTTTTAAGTCCCATTTTCTATTACAACTTATAAATAACTAAACCAGTTATCCATCTTATCAACCAAAAGCATTACAGCACTTAGCAGAATAGCTGAACTTACTGCATATGATAAAGTTATCCAATTAACAAGCACAAATATCATAAAAGTTACTGTTAATGCCAACAATATCCATTTTAGCTTTCTCTTATAAACCAAAATTTCAATCTTTTCCAGCGGCTTATTCCTATGCCCTATAGGTGCATATAATAAAAGTATACCTATCGAAACTGCCATTGCCAAAGTACTTAAATATTCATTCCATATAGAAAGTTCTATACTGCCAAGTACCATTATAACAGCAATTACTGATATTAAATAACATCTTACAGTGCTATCAGAGTGATAGCCTCCAGAATATGACCTAATTAGCATAAGGCAAATAACAAATACAATGCTCTCTATAAGCTTTCCCATACAAACGCCTATAATGACTGTTGAAAATACATTCAGTAAAGTTCTAAAAAGTTGAGTCAGTCCATAGATATATACTTCTCTGTCTGCCTCTATAGAAACTCCACTTTTTATCATATTTGCTATGATTTTTTCAGATAAAGCTTCCATAATTAAAACCTACGTAGTTTTTTTACCTTTTCAGGCATCTTAGGCTGATGAAATATGTATACACAAGAAGTGTTTGCACTAATAAATGCAAAAAATAATGCACTCAGACAAACTACCTTATTTACCATACTAATAATTCTGTTTCCCATACAATACCTCCTCACTAATTATAGTTTATTAGGTTATTTTTATTATACACCTTTAAATTGCCCTGTGCATAAAATGTAACAAAATATAGGTTTAAATGTAATAATTTACATGTAATTATTATTAAAGTCACAAATAATCAGTAAATAACAAGCTTGACTTCACTACTATTATTTCAGCAGTACAAAATTATCATTGTTTCAAACTTTTTATCTCCATATTTAACATCTATTATTCCATCATATTTATCCACAGTCCTTTCAATATTTATCTGCCCTATCCCATGTTTATTTCTGTTCTCTTTCGTTGAAATAAAATAATTACCTATTTTTGATTTTTCTATATGCTTATAGGAATTTACAAACCGAATTATAAGTCTCCCGGATTTATACTGAATATCAATACTTAAATATTTATTTTTTTCTGTTTCTTTTACTGCTCTTATGGCATTATCAAGCAAATTTCCCAGAATTGTAGTTAAATCAAAATCTGAAATTTCTATCTTTGCAGGAATATTTATATTCACTAAAAGTTCTACATTATCCGCTCTTAAACTTTCAAGCTTATAATTTACAATGCTGTCAACTATTACATTTCCTGAATTTATAATCTTTTCTCTACCTTCCACTTCTTTCAAAATTTCTTCAAAATATTCCTCGTATTCATCTTTTTTCTCATTATCATAAAGGGATTTGAGCATAAATATATGGTTCTTAATGTCATGTTTTAGTCTCTCTACATTGCCCATATTCTCTCTTATCATATCAAACTGTTTTACATAATATTCATTTTGCTGTTCAATTATAGCTCTGCGATTATTTTCTCTCATTATACTTAAAGTACTGTTATATAAAAAGTAATTTGTAATATTTACTGTCACTATCAGGCTTACTGCTAGAATAACCTCTATTTTATTGACAGAAGTAGCAATATTTAAAAACAAAATCAGCAAAATTAATGTAACTACAGGTACACTCACTATTCCTATCCATGAAGAAAAAGGTATATCAGTTTCTTCTCTTTTGGTTATCATATACCTATCTAAGATTATAACCACTAAATATGTAAAGAGTCTGACACTTATAATTAAATATATTGACCTTAAATCCGTTTTTTCAAAAATTCTAAATCCTAAAAGATTTTCTGATATTATAAATGGTATTTCTACAAATATTTGTATTAAATATGTATAAATAATCGCCATCAGCCTCTTTTTCATTCTTACTTTGTAATTTAAGCTAATAATAAAATATATTAAGAAGTTAAATATCAGTAGTACAATAGGTATATTTAGATATATAAAAATCACGCAGCTTAACAGATAATACACAAAATAAGATAAGAATAATACCTTCTTATTTTTTATCGTTTCATTCCCACAGAATATCCCCATAAGCTTATATACAGTATATACTCCCAAAACATTAATAATTATAAAAACAAGGTTAATCAAGCTCATCTTCCATCCTCTTTTTCTCGTATTTAATCTGTATTTCCTTTATTTCTCTCCGTTTAGACTGACTTATGGGAATCCTGTCACCGGTAAATACTATAAGTTCATCCGGTTTAAAGTGTTTAATCTGTTCATAATTTACTATATATGAGCGGTGAGGCTGTATAAAAAGTTCCAGTAAATGCTTTTTAATTTCCTCCATTTTCCCATAAAATCTGTAAGTTTCTTTTACACATACTATTTTAATTTCTCTTTTATCACTTTCAAAGTATATTATTTCTGAATAAAGTACCTTTACAGAACTCTTAAAGTTTTTAAACTCAAAGGCTTTGTTCTCTTTATCAGATATTTTTATAGCTAAGAGAACTGCTTTAATCACCTTTTCTTCTTCTATAGGTTTGCTTATAAATTTCATCGGCTGTACATCAAAGAGCTGCCTGTCATAGCTGTTTTTCCCGGATATGTATACTATCTTCGTAGTATAATCTTCCATATCGTCCCTTATGATATGTCCCACTTCCACTCCATTTATCTCACCAAGCTCGATATCTAAAAAGATAAGGTCATATTGGGTATTCTCTCTTAGCTCTTCTATAAGAGTCTCACCATTATTAAATATATCAATTTTAATCTTTTCACTTTGTAGTTCTTTATTCTCTAAAATGATATTTTTAATCTCATCACATACTTCTTTTACATCATCACAAATAGCAATTCTAAACATTGTATACCTCTATAATCATAATAATTTTACCCTAATCAGCTGAAATTATTATATCATAAGTACTAAGTTCAGCCTTCGCCAAAAGCGGCTCGACTTCACTAAGTGCTTAGATACCGCTCTCACTAAACTCAATCTTCGCCTTACGGCTTGATTTTGTTAAGTGTTCACATTATATCATATTTATATAAAAAAAGCCCTTCCGACTGTAAATTATTATCAGTCAGAAGGGGTTTCTCTACATATCAATCCCTGTAAAATCTATATACAAATCCTCATAAATATTAACTTTGATTTTATTATTAAAAGTATAGGCTTCAGCCTTAAAATTTGACTCTTCAAGGTAGTAAACAAAAACACTCGATTTGGTAGGATCTACTATCCAATATTCTCTTACTCCGGCATCTGCATATAGGTTTAGCTTTAATACATAGTCATTACCGGGATTGCCGGGGGAGACAATTTCTATTATCCAGTCCGGCGCTCCTGTACAGCCTCTGTCAGTAAGTTTATCTTCATCACAGATAACGCTGATATCAGGCTCTACTATAGTATTCCTGTTTTCCATCAGCTTAACAGCAAATGGTGCAGGGTATATATGGCAGGAACCTGCTTTTGCCTTAATATAATTTCGTATTGTTCCTGCAAGTTCCATAAGTATAGTCTGATGTTTTCTCGATGGAGCAGCCTGATTATAAATCAAATCTCCATCTATCAGCTCGGCACGAATATTTTCCGGTAAACTATAATAATCTTCCTCTGTATAAATCTTTGGTTTCGCTACTTCCATAACACACCCCTCCTTTTAACCGGTATATCACACTTCAATATTTATAAAAAGAGCTGAATAATGCTCCTAAAATTAAACCTAAAATTTAGTACTTATAATATGATATTACATAATTTATTTTAAAATATCAAGGACATAAATTAACAGACCTAAACCCTATCAAAATTTAGGATTTAAGCCTGTTTTCATTTTTAATATTGTATAAACCGCTGTATACTTCATCCAGTAATAATATTTATCGGCATATACTCACAGTTATTACATTATTTTTTCCTTTGTCTGATTATACTCTTGCCTTCTGCCCTTTCAAGATCTTCTTTCGTTAGATTTTCACCGGGCTTTGCATCAGGATTTATAGACAAAAGAATCTTTAACATTTTCTTTTCCAAGTTTTCCATATCTTCTTCACCAAGATTTAGATATGGTAAATTTTCTGTTCTCTTTCTTGTCTGTAAAAGTGCCACTTCCTGAAGTACTTCTATATAGTAGATACTGCCCGCTATCTTATCTTTTGCTATATTCGTTTCTTCATTAGACTTTTTCTTCAGGTTAATCAGCCTTTCTTTTCTATGTCCGCTAAAGCTGTTAATTATTTCATCTCTTAACATAAGCTCAACCAAAAGGGTTTTTATTCCACCCAGGCTATTCACCTTGTCAAGTCTGCCACTAAAATTTCTAAAGTAACCTGATGTCAAACTATTTTCTTCAGCAAGTTTGCGTCCACTCTCTACAGTTGTCAGATTAAAGAATTCCTTCATACCTTCCTGCTTTTTATTTTCTCTATCCTTTATAACCTTTAACTGCTCTTTAGCATAAGCCACCTGACTCTCATTTTCTCCGATGCCTACTCCTACAAGTAAATGTGCCAAAGCCTCCCAAGAAGCAGCTTGATTATCTGAATAAAGCTTTCTTGCCAACTCTAACCTCTTTTTCTCATAAGGCAAAATATCATTGTCAACTACCAGATTATCACCCACTTTTTTTGTTTTGTAGCGATAATGCAAATATAAATCTCTCATTGCCAAAAGTTCATTATTAATCAAATTTTTATTAAAATTTTCATTCGCTCCAAAATCAAAAATATAATATCTTGACAGTACCATGTCTTTTTGACTATAAGTAAATCTATCAGTTAAAAAGCCTACTGCAAGTATTTGGTTATTATTATTCGGATCTACAAAACTTCTATAGAAACTTCCCTTTGCCATACTATAATTTATTCCCTGCTTCAGATTATAAAGGGTAAGCCCGTCTCTGCCGCCTGAATAAACAATTTTATCGGATGAAATTAAGTTAAGTGTATCAGCAGCTATCAGTTGTTTTTCATCCTCTTTATCTCTTATCAAAAGACTGTAACCATCTCTTATTATCATTTCTCTAAGGTCAATTACTCTATATCGATTCCAGTCCTTGTATATGTAAAGTTCTTTATCTGTTAAAAGATAAGGATAATTAGCAACATCTTTTCTTGTCAAGATTCCTGCATCTACTACTCTTCCTTTTCCTTCCTTGTCCTCCAACAACTGATTTTGACCATATCTAAAACGGATGAAGCTTTTATCTCCTTCCTGTCCGTAATACATAGCACCAAAATCTCCTGCTGAGGTTGCAAAGTCAGTTGTAATCCTTGACGAAATCCAGTAAAAATAAGTATCTTTCGGCCAAACCAAACGATATGCTGTCGGCAGAGTTATTTTTTCTTCTATAACTCCACTTTTAGTTTGATCTAATACATCAGTATAAGAATAACTTCTTGATAATTCTTTCTTTTCTTCTATTTCCATTCTAGGCTCAAAGTCCTTATAAGAAGTCAGATTATCATCAAGTGCCTTATCAATATAAATTTCAGAATACTTACTCTGTCCACCTTCTCCTCTTTGATAACCAAAAAGAAGCGGCAAAGGATAACCGTATTGTTTATACCAGTCATCTGTTAACGGTACTCCGTTCTCATCCTTTGCTGTCAAAGGGTTTTCATTTACTTGATTTTCTTCATCCCAATCTCCGGGCTTAATATATGGAATATATAAAATCTTATTATTTCCTCTATCAGGTGCATCTACTTTACCTGTTGTGGCTGCATTTATAATAGCACCATCGCCTCTTCCCATAAGAGCAAGAGCTTTTTTGGCTGCTGCATAAGCAACTGTCCTTTCTCCTCTGTAAATTTTATAAATAAGTCCTTTTTCGTTCCCGAAATTGTTTATAAAAGTTTCATAAAGGCGATAGCTGTCTCCTACATGTCCTATTTTATTATCTTCAGTTTGCTTATCCTTGCCGTCCTGCATAAAGGAGGTAAGATCATTTCTTCCTTCAAAAATTTTTTTGGTATTTAAGACAAGATTCAGAATATTAATTTTATGGTTTATTTCTTTTCTTTCTGTATCTATAAAGTTTAAGTCAAGTTCACTGCCATCCGTATAACCTGTAAGTTCAACCGTCAGGTCTTCATTTCCTGCATAAAACGGCTCAAACTCATCTTTGGTGCCATCCGTTTTTTTAAGTGTTTCCAAACTAAGTGCCTTTGCCGTTAGTTCTGCCGTTATTTTATTATTAAAAACCTGTCCGTTTATTGATGTATAAAGTCTTTCCTGTTCATCTGCATTTTTAAGCCTTGATATAAATTTAACAGAAGGATTATCTCCACCTATATCTATATTAAAAGCTGTAATTATGGCACTTATACTCTTAGGAGCCTCAGTAGAACTGTCATTATTTGTATCGGTCAAACCGTCATATCGGCTTGTCTCATCTTCATCTTTTTTTACATTTAAGTCAATGGTTACATTGGCATAGAGATAACCTGCACCGTCTATAGTAACCTTTGTAACAGTAAATGCATGGCTGTTTGATTTACCTGTCTTTGCCAGTGCTATACGCCCTATCTCCTGTGATATTAAAGAGCCGTAGTCATGAAAAAATATGCTGTTCCCCTTGCTGTCATAGATATAAGAAGTCATTTTATGAAACATAAAATAATTTTCTTTTCCTACAATCTTAGATGCAATAAGAGGCACATTTTCATCCTTATTTTCTACAATACTGCCAAAAACCTGATATTTTTTAGTTATCGGATTATAAGACATAAGTACCAAAACATGTTTTTCTACATTTTTATTATTACTTACTACTTCTCTAAATTTTGCCTCACCTTTAATGCCTATTTCTTTTCCAAAGGCACTCTCTCTTACATTAACACTGCCCCTATAATTTTTTTTGTAGGCATAGATAAAGTTTCCGTCTTTTGTATAATCAAGTACCTTAAACTCCAAAATATCATCAGGGTCAATCCCTTTATCTTCATTGCTGTCCTGCGGTATATAAAAAGCTCTTGTACCGGCAATTTTATACTTTTCACTGTCTTTATAGGAAACATTCATAGGTTCTAAAGAATCCGCCGAAAACTCCGGAATTTTAGGAATTGGCGGCGGATCAAACTTTTCTGTATGATAGTTTCCTGCTTCTACAATACTGCCGCAGCCTGTCAAAAGTAGAAAGGCTGCAAGCAGTAAACTAATCATTCTTTTTTTCATATTCGTCCTAGTTAGTAATTGTCGTTGTTTTAGCGTTATTTTCCATCCATTTTGTAAGTGGTTCTACCATAACAGTCATTGCCACAATCAAAACAAATATCAATATAAAACCGATTATGGCATTTTTAAGTGCCATCTTTGCCTTTTCTCTCTCCTGTGGCTCCTCAGCCTTTGCAAGCTTAGCTCCAAGAAAAATACAGTAAATAGCTCCCACTGCTACTACAATAGCTATAAGTGGACCTCTTAAATCTGCCATCAATTTTACGATAGGCTCCGCTACCTTGGCAAAAGTATTGCCTCCTGCTGCTGTTGTAAGAACTGCTAAATTAAACATATCATAATCTCCTTTTCTTTTATATATATTTTAACGCACATTTGGTTTGCGTCTAAAATACAACAATAATACTACTACTGCAAATATAATAATAACAACTGCACCTAAAATAACAACCGGACGAATTTCAAGCTCTTTATGAATAGTAAAACTATACATACTTTCATTTTCAGCCTCGTCACTTGCCACAAGGACATAGTTGCCATTTTGACTGATTAAATTGTTAGTTGCATGAACACTTTTAAAATTTTTATATAGTTCTAAGTTTATATCGGCTTCCGGACTGGAATACTTAATAGGATGAGAAATAATTTCATTCCTGATTTTGTCTGAAAAAACTACTCTTGGTGGGGTTGTATCCCTGCAAAACTTACACCGATAAATTATATCGGACTGTTCCGCTCCTTTAAATAAAACTTCATAATTACCGTCTTTTTTCAGTTCCGTATATTGGGAATTATCGGGTGTTTTTACCACCCCGTCAACTACAATTTCATCCATTAAAAAGCCCATAGGTGCTTTCAAATAATTTATAAAATGCGGTTTGACATCAGATAAAATCTGAAAATTCAGGGTGATTTTATAACTTTCATCGCCGGCAAAACCAAGTTCATTACTTCTTAAAACTATTTCATAAAAACCGCTGTCATAAAAAGAGAGAGGTTCTTTAATCGGAATCAGCTTACCGTCTTTTCTAATGGAATAAATATTTACACCGCTATCCGGCTTTATAAGTACCTGAGTATTTGAAATTCCTCCTATGGGTACTGTGGTATAAAAGATTTTACCATTTGGCAAAATATAAGCATAGCCGTTTTTCTCATCATAAGTAACTTTCATCTTAGGGTTTTCAACAAGCTTGATTTCCCTTTTTTCTCCCTTTAGCTCATAGTTATTTTCAACCACAAACTTATAACTGCCGTATTCTTTAGAACCTTCAGGCTTAAATACTCTAAGTTCATAATTGCCCGGTTCCAGGATAGGACTTCCCGGTACAAATTCCACCTCGTTTTTTTCTAAGTACAGCTTACCCATAAGTCCTTTATCAAGTGTTATTATAGCTACAGCTACCTTTTCATTTCCTTTTACATTACTTGAAAATCCACCTATTCCCGGAAACTCATATTTATATCCGTTTCCAACATCTTCTGAAATAAGCACCGGGGAAACAGCTGCTCTTATACTAGAGGGGAACACTATGAAAAAAAGTAAGGTCATTAAAAACAGATACCCTGCCCTTTTCATTACAAGCTCCTTTCCGGCTCGGGATTTTTAAGACTTTTAGTCTGTGTGACAGTTCTCTGTCTGCTTTTTGTTTCAGTCTTCTTTTGCGGAATAACGCTTGCTTCCAGTTCAAGAAAAGTAATTTTTTTTCTAAAAGGATTTTTAGTCTGTGTTTCATTTACTTCACCCTTTTCCGGTTTATAACCGTTAACTTCTCTTTTCCTTTTTTCCTTTTTTAATTCCCTAAGCTCTCTTTCCCATATCGCCTTATTTTTAGGACTGTCAAAATAGCTCATTAATTCTCCTTTTTTATTTCTACCTGTTTGTCAAGATATCCTTCTATCTTTTCATTTACCCTTTCTAACAGTTTTGTATGATCCTTATGTACCAAGTAAACATAAGCTTCTCTTGGAGATGAACTCATCTCCTGTGCCTGAATGCCCTCTTCGGTATTAAGTAGTGAAATAGCCTCTCTTTCTGTCAATATGGCGGCTCTTATACGCCCTTCTCTTATTTCTTCAGGTATCATCTTGATATTTTCAAAACTTTTAAGAGTTACCTTTTCGCTGTCTGCAATCTCTCCAACCATTTTTACATTTTCTGAGGTTGCAACATTTTCTCCCTCCATACTGCCGAGATTGTCAAGGTATATTCCCTCTTTAGTTAAAAGAAAATATCCTCCCTTTCCATAATTTCTTGAAGCTCTCAGATCCTTATTATACTCTACATTCTCTACAAATCTGCCTGCTGCAATATCAATCTCATTGTTTGCCAACATATCTATCAATTCTTTTTGAGATTTGACTTCGGTAAATTTTACATCTCCTGCCACTTCTTTTGCTATATCTATCTCAACACCCAAGTAACTTCCGTCCGACTTTGTTAAAAAGCGGTCTCCTCCGTCTATTATTCCGACATTTATTTTTCCCTTGTCTATCGGATCTTCTGTAACTTCTTTTTCTTCACTGAAAAATGAGCAAGATGAGAGAAGTAACATAATCACAAGTAGTCCACTAAATATTTTTATTTTCACCTTTGTCCTCCTACATATTAAACAACTCTTCAACACCCTCTCCTGCTTTTATCTCCATATTTGTTCTCTCTGTCGGTGTTGTAATAACAAATGCTGTTCCTCTGCCTGCATTTACTATATTTTCTTGTTCCGACTCATTTATAGTTCCTGCATTTTCATAGAGCTTTACTAAATCCTGCATGTCATTAGGTGCTAAAGCAAAGATAAAGGAATACTGTGAGGCATTTATTATGGCTGTCGATTTTCTTGACAATTCCTCCGTTCCGACAAAGTCCTTGATATTTTGTGTAATAACTACCTGCATTCCGTTATACTTTCTAATACGCTTTGCAAGCTGGTACATAAAGTCAAGTGCAATCGGATACTTTTGATCAATAAAAACATGGGCTTCATCTATTACTATAACTATTTTTCTCTCCGCTTTGTACTTTATATTGTAATCTCTGTTTTTTATAATCTCATTATCAAGCCACTTTAGCACTAAAAGCATCTGAGCATTGGCTGTTGTATGGTTTTTATTTGCAAGTAATGACTGGAAATCAAAAACTATGAAATTTTCTTTAGTGGAAAGACTGGTTTCTCCATTCCATAAAATACTGTCTCTGCCGCCTTTTGCAAATTTTGATATATAATTGATAAGAATACGAAGGTTATTTTTACTGTATTCTCCGTTTGCCTCTTTATGTTCTTTCTCAATCATAGCATAAAGATCATCAAAGGTCGGATAATCTTTTGTGCCAAGCGGTGAAAGATCGGTATCTACATCTATACCTTTTTCCGCATACATACGCACTGTAATGTTATTCAGATATTCAAGAGCATCAGAACTTATTCCTATCAGAATCTGACGGTAAAATTCTTCCAAAAACTGTAAATGTGTAGTAAAGCTGTTATCCTTAACTCCTACTCCCTCTTCATCATCCGAAAGTCCCGTGATGATGTGGAAAGGATTAAGTCTTCCCTGTGTAGCTGAACCTACATCTATTATCTTTCCTGAAAGTTTCCTTGCAAGCTCCGTATATTCATTCTCCGGGTCTAAAATAAAGATTCTTGAATTCTCTGCCGCCAGCTGAGTTAATATACTCTTTGTAGCATAGGACTTACCCGAGCCTGACTTTCCGATAATAACAGTGTTACTGTTTACTCTTTCTTTATCTCTCTTGAAAAAGTTTACAAATGTAGGAACACCGCCGCTTTCTCCTACATAAATACCTCTTGCATCACATAAGCTTTTATACGCAAACGGAAAAACTGCCGCAATCGAGTTGGAATGTATACCTCTTTGATAGCTCTTAAAGGCATCAAAGCCTGAAGGCTGAAGTGAGGTTATACCTTCAAACTGCTGTAAGAAAAGGTCTGTAATCCTGATACCTTCCTCTGACAGCTCCCTTCTTACAGTCTTTTTCATAGCACTTCTTGAACCGGACTTTTCACCTCCACGCTTTAAGAGTGCGGAGTGATCATAATCATGTACCTGAATAAAAGTATTTACAGAAAAGAGCATTTCATTTTCACCTTGCAGATACGAAAGTACATCTGAAAGTGTGTTAACATGGGTATCAAGCTCCATCATTCTTGAGGTCTTTCCTGTATTTGCTCTCTGCTCTCTAAGTTCATCTATTGACCTGTCAATCTGCCTTATGGCTTTATAACGGTCAACCGGCGTCATTTTCATTATAATTTTCGTACCAACTTTATTCATAAAATTGGCTCCCCAAGCATTTCCTACCATTAAAGGATAATCCCTTACACGAAAATTATGTGTAATCAAATCATCGTATTTTACAGTTCTCTTTGCAATTTCAATCTTCTTTGGCAAAATCCAGTCAAGATACTTATCAGGCTGTAATTCATAAGCTTCTCTTTCATCAAAATTATGTCCATAGTTGTATTTCAAAAATATTGCAAGCTCTGCTCCCTTTAACATCTTACATTCCATACCGTTAGAACTAAAAATGCCGATAGCCGTCTTTGCCTGCTCCATTATTGTTTTTCTGTCCTTGTCTATAAAAACAAGATAGTGCATAGGAACAAATACCTTATCTTTGAAATTAAAGTCTGCAAGCTGAGTAATACGGTCATTTACAATACCGACCCTTATAGTAAGTTCTTCTTCCGATATCATACCGTTTAGATATGCTTCCTTTAAGTCCTCTATCTTCTTTCGTTCACCCACTATAAAATCATCGTATATTACAGGGCGGTCAAGCTTTACAAGATTTATTACCTCGCCCATTGTTGCTGTTCTTAATACTGTACCGAAACAATAATCAATGAGACTGTTTTGTGCATTTTCACTGTAAAACTTAAATTCCACAGAAGGAATTTCGATAACCACACCTGCGTACTGCCTTCCATACTCAATAAATTCCTCATTGACACCCGTAAAAGAAGTTATATCTTCAACACTGAATCTTTTTTTCATATCGCTGCTTTTTGAAAAAAATACACGCTGTCTGCTTAAATACCTTAAAATATAGTAGAGCATAAGGTAGCCTTTATCATCTTCTACCGGAATTATGAGCATCGTAGTTATTACTGCCGCCATACTTGCCCAAACCTGTGCAAGCGGAACATTGGAAACAAAAAGAGAAACGGTCAGGGCAAGACCTACAGCACCGATAAGCACATCAGGAAGTTCAATTCCTCTAAAGAGTTCCATCCTGACTTTAGTCTTTTTAGGAATTACTCTCATAAACTAAGCTCTGCCTCTCTTTCCAACAAATTTTTGGCTCATTTCTTTTCTTTTATCATCATTTACCTGCTCCATTTTATTGTCTGAAGCTCGTCCAAATAATTTAGAACCTACATTTTCAACCTTATTCGTAAAGTAACTTCCTGCACTCATAGCAAGTCCATGTGCCATAATACCTGTCTGCTCCTCTTTCATTCCTGCATTTTGAGATAAGAGAGCGGTAAGTGTTGAACCGGCTTTAAGTAATGCAAATGCTCCGCCTGCAACAAAAATAAGTTTTATTATATAATCCCCTTCCACTGTTGTTTTTCCAAAGATTATATTTCCACTCATTACATAAGGACAAATTAAAAGATAAATCTGCATTGCAATAACCGTTCCATATCCTGAGAAAATCTTACCTACAAATAAATCTTGCCAACCCTTAAATTTTTCTCCGTCATCAAGCGGCATCATCGCCACAAAAAACGGCGAAATAATGTAAAGCAGAACAACTTCAAATATGCGTGTCATAAATTTACACAAAACAACTGCCAAAATTATAATAAAGAAAATACCCATACCGTAGCCGATAAGATAATCCATCTTACCTAACTTAAAATATTTTTCAACTTCGTTTTTATCAGTAGGATCTAACCTTCCCAAATAAAACTCGCCTCTTTTTCCTTTCAATATATCCAGACTTTCATTTTTACCTCTTATATCTGAAAGATTTTTATCTTCATTTCCCGGTTTCGCCGCATCCAAACTGCTTATAACAAAGAGAATATTTGAGATACGAACCTCTCCTTGTGTCTTTCCTGCATTTTCGGCTGAAATGGTATACTGTGAGGCTATTTTTACAGATTTTAGTACCGCACCGCCAAGAGTTAATATAAAAAGGCAGCTGAACTGAACCAGTAAAAACTGAAACATAGCCTTTGCCAATGATTTCATAACTCGTGAAACATTTCTGTGATTTTCTCCGTCTATGTCCATACCCGCTCTTGCTACTGCAATTACAGAAAGCAGGAGGCAGAGAAAAACACTAAATGCCATAAGTATTAAAAAAACCTTTTGCACAGCCGACTGCTCAAATATCGCCATTAAAAGTGTCGTCTTATGACTGTTTCCGCCAACAACAGTAACCTCTTTCACTCCGCTAAAATAGTCGAAAGCATTTTGAAAAGAGTTTATAAGTGTCATCATATCTGCAAACAAACTGTAAAATATACCGCTTAATACTTCGCGTATCAATTCTATGGTATCGTTTATAATGGGCCATAAAATAGTCTGTAAAAGCGGCTTTAATATATTATCAAAAACCCAACTTAGTACAGTTTCCAAAAGGCTTGATAAAAATTTTAATATCGGAGACAAAATTTTATCGAATACCCAGTTGAAAATCACTGAAAATAGCCCTAAATAAGCATATTCCATTACTTGCCTCCTATCTTCTAAGTCTTGAGAGTTTCCACTTTGCTCTCATAATTGTGCTTCTTACAAAACTTCCGCTTCCTTTTACAAGTCCATAAGTTTCCGGTGCAAAAAGCTGAAGCATTACCGATTTAGACCTGTATACCGCCAAAGCTCCGCCTAAAACAACAAACAGCTTTATACAAACATCCATCATTGCATTTCCCGTATCAAATCTTATGTACTTACCTCCAATTATAAGCGGAGTAAGCATAAGATAGAGTTTCATTACAACCATAGGTCCATAAGCCGATAAAAACATTCCTACAAACATTTCTTTCCACTTATTAAAGCGTCTGCCGTCATCTACAGGAATATATGCTGCGGCAAAAGGGCTTATGATATATAAAAATATTATAATGAAAAGCCTTTTTATGTACTGGAATATACACAAAAGAAGGATTAAACTCATAAGCAGTGAACTTACAACTGCAAATGTATAGTCAATTTTACTAACATTAAAATTACTTTTTACAAGCTCTATATCTTCATAACGCTGCCCTATTGAAAACATTTTTAAGTTAACACCGGGATTTGCCGCAGGTTCCGCTACCGTTATAAAAAGTGTATCTGCCACCGATTGACTTTGTTCTCTTCCAAAAGATAAATCAATAACTGATGGTACATATTTAACCACCTGCAACATAAAAACAAGGGTTAAAGGAATAATCATAAAGGTAAAGCTTGCTTTCAAACTTCTTCTTATTACTGCACTTATCGGATTTTTATTTTCTAAAATTCCATCCTGCATAGACCTTGCAACCATTATAATTGTCGTTATAAAGCTTATCAGCACACTAATCATAGTAATGAGAAGGAAAAAACGCTGAATACTTCCAAGTTCCAAAAAAACCTCAAGCAGATTTTTTTCAACTGCCACATCACTTATTCCTTTAACTTGTATATTTGAGTAACCTGAAAAAATATCAAATATCTGCTGTAAAAAATGTACAAGTTTTAATAAAACTACCCAGCCTCTGAGTAAAAAATTTGCAAGGGCATCTTGGATAAGTTTTCCCAGTGTTGATATTAAAATATAAGCTACATCTCTAATCACAGGACCAAGTACATTATTAAAAAGAGCTGTAAACATATCTGTCAGTAAAGTTGTAAATGATAAGCCTACATATTCCATACAAGCCTCCTATCTAACCTTCACTGTTTTGTTCATCCTCTTAAAGAAAAAAATACCGGCAATTAAAAGGGTAAGAATGATGGCAATGGCAATAAGTGCCGCCTGATTTATTTGGTATTTTATACTAAAAGTTGATTCACTTTTATTTCCTGCATTATCTATTACAACAAGTCTGTATGTACCCGCTCCTTCAATAAGTTCAAGGCTTTCTCCTTCTTTTTCAAGGGTTTTATCCTTATATAACTCAAAACGGGCTATATCATCACTTAAATATCTAATCTGTGCCTGATTTTCCAAAAGACTTACTTGAAATCTAGGACTTACTCTGTCAAGAGTTACATCAAGTGTATGTTCTCCCGCCTTGTCGGTAGTTGTGATTTTATAACTTCCGTCTTTCCACAATTTTAACATCCGCCCTGATTTTCCAAAAACTGCATTTGCATAACTCTTGCCGTTTATCTTAATATCTATAAGTTTAGCATCCGGAGCCAGCGGAAATACCCCCAAATCTCTTACGGGCGAACTCCCTATTATTCTGAATGTAAAGACCGGCTTTATTTCTTTGTAGGCAACCTTAAAAGATAAATCCGCACTATCCGGATAAAGAACATAACTTCCTGCTTCTTCCACATAACTTCCCGGATTAAAATCTTCAACTAATTTACCGTCCCTAAAAAGCTTAAATGTGAGAGTATCACTTTTTGCAATCATAACCGATTGGTTTGTTATGCTGCCGTTTGCAACATTTGTTAAAAATATATCACCGTTTTTTAGAGCATTCTTAAAAAGTCCTTTATTGGTATCAAAGGTAACTTCTTCTTTTTGTGCTGCCAGTTTTTCCTTTTCATCAATATTACCGATTAACTTTTTTATCTCATCTTCTTTAATCTCACCTTCCTCATCCATAATCTGAGTATCAGGTTTATCTTTTTCTATTTTTTCAAGCTCTTTAGCAATCTCATCTTCATTTATTCCTTCAGGTTCTTTTATAATGTTATCTTTATTTGTATCTTCGATATTCGGTTCTTCTTTTTTGTCATCCGCAATATCTTCTGCATTAGTGCCGTCATTAGTGAGTTCATCTAAATTAGGTAGAGTATTTTTATCTATTTTAGAACCGGATAAATCTCTTGCAATATCTTCAAGTCTTTTTTCATATTCAGCTATTTTAGAAAGATCTTCTCTATTATTTAATTCTTCCTCAGCTTTTAACTCTTCCGGTGTCTTTTTCGGTTTTTGTTGTATCCTGAAATGAAAATTTGCTGTGAGTATTTTATCTTTACTTTCCTTTACTTCAAGTGTAAAAAAATATGTTCCTTTTTTAGTAAAATCTTTACCTTTTACATATTTATAAGCTACTCCGTCTTTTTTTATTTTAATTTTCATCTTAGCCGGAAACTCTATATGTACCTTTTTATCTGTCCAACCGCCGTTTCCTACACTTGAATAGAAAAAATGTTCATCTCCCATTATTTCTTCATAGGTTTTATATTCTTCTTTGTAGTTTTCTACAAGAGTAACCTTTTCTTTTTTGGGTTTTTTAGGTTCAGTTTCTTCCTCATCGGATTCATCTTCATCATCTATATTATCTTCAAACTCTTTTTCATTCTCTAACATCTTTTCATTACTTTTACCTACATTTGTATCTTGATTAGAATTTTGTTCAGAGATGTTTTTTATTCTGTCCAGCTTTTCATCTGCACTTACCGAAGTTACAGTTAAATGTGAACTGACAATGACTATTGCCAAAAATAAAATCTTATAGCTGATTTTCTTCTTCATCGTCTTCTTCCATCTCCTTTCTTTCTAATACTAAGTAATTTCTTTCTTCCAAGTCATAATAAATCTGAGCTCCGTAGAAATCATTTTCCATAACTTCTTCCATATCCATCTGCCCTATTTCAAAAAGAGGGCATTTATAGGACGGTGTAAACATAGTTTTTAGCGGCGGATTACCGAATGTTACTATAATGGCATTTCCGCTGTTTTTGGCATTGTTTAACTTCATAAGCTCGGAAGGATATATGAGCGGACGCTGTTGCAGTGAACTTGAAACCGTAAGTGCTCCTGTTTTATCAATGGTAGATGAAGAAACGCTTCTTGTTTCTACCGTCATATTTCCACAAAGTTTAGAGAATTCTTCACAAGTAGCAAGATCATTTGAGCCGATAAACATCTTTAAGCCGCAGTTACCTTTAATTATATTTGATACTGTTTGCCCATAAACATTGTCAAGCTGTGCAAATGACTGCACCACCATCTGAAACCATATTTTTCTACTTCTTCCTACTGTTATCATCTTGTCAAATTTTTCAATCTTAGGCATATTTCCAAACTCATCAAGCAGGAAATACACATTTCTTTCAAGAGACAAATCTTCATTTGCCGAAGCAACCTTTATAAGTGCCTTATATATAGAAAGAATAAATACCGCCGCAAGTACATGTCTTGTATCTTTTTCATCAGGAATTTTAAGGAACAGAGCCGTCTTTTCCTTTGCTATAAGTTCAGGCTTAATATCCGTTCCGCTTGTCATAGCACAGATACCTTCATCATGGAACATTGAAAGCTTATCAAATGCAATAGACATATAAGAGGATAAGGTCTGGTCAGGTGCGGAAAGCACTTGTCTTGAAAGACCATAAGCTTTTGAAGTCTTTTCTCTTCCCTGAAAATACTCTTTAAGTGCTATAAACTCTCCTTCTGAATTACCTATTGCCTGATTTACATTGTAAAAACAAAATTTCTCTTTAGTCATTTCAAGTTCATCCACCGCACTATCTTCCAACATAGCCAAAATAACTGCTAGGATAATAGATCTTGCTCCCTTTTCCCAAACCGGATCATTTTGTGATTCAATAGGGCAGATTACACTTACTAAGTCATTTAAGTCCTCATAAATAGAGTCAAATATCTTTTGTCTTGCACTGCGTATTTCTTGTAAAAGCTTTTTGCAATCAGCATAAGCCCTTCCCTCATACTCATACCATGTATCGCCATAAGCTTCCTCAGGGTCAAGCAATTCTAGGCTGCCTGCATTTTCTATTGTATCCGTTCTTTCATAAATCTCATCACCTGTATGAAGATAGGTCTGATATCTGTCATAAATCTCCTCAAGGGGATTCCAACGAAACGAACTATAAGGATCTCTAAGGTCAAGAACCATACAGTTATATCCCTGTTCTTTCAACATCTTTGAGTGCAACATAAAAAGTTCACCCTTAGGATCGGTACAAATCATTGACGAACCGGCTTCATTAGCATGTCCTAAAATTTGAATAACAGGATTGATAAAAGTTGTAGTCTTTCCTGAACCGGTAGCTCCTATTATGATTCCATGAGCCGGCTTCATAAGATTTATATCTAATTCCCTGCCTTTTGCAGAATACACCGCTTTTACAGGAATACCGTCTTCTTTTAATTTAGAAAGACTGCTATAATTTGTTTCAGGAAAAAATTCTTTTCTTTCCTTATCTGTCATAAATCTCGCATTTTCAAGACTTCCCTCTACACGCGATGACTTCATATTCCTCTCGGAGTCTTTTAACACATTTTTTGTTCTTTTACCTACTCCTCCTATGTGGAAAACCTGATAGAGAACAATGCAAAGGCTTGCCTCAATAGAACCGTATATTAAAGATACCGGAGTAAGCATTCTTGCTACTCCTTCATCTACCTTAAATTCTATTCCTTTTATTGCACCCTCAAAAAAAGCTGTAATTCCACCAAATACTATACAAAGTAAAATCCACAAAAGAATGTAATTTACAATTTTTTTACCAATAGTTTTCATAAGTATGTTTTCTTCTTTCTAAGATAGATATATACAAGTATGCCCGTTACTATAATTGACAGCAAAAATAACGGAACTAAAAAAATCATCTTTCCCAAGTTTGCTTTAAGCAAAGGATTTTTCTGATATAAAAATGCTAAAACCACTGAGGGCAAATTAAAACCTATATGGAGGAATATTCCTTCCAAAATATTTTCCTCACGCATAGAAAGACATATAAGTAAAAAACCCATACCGCCCGCATATATCATCCAAACAGGATGAATATGGCAAAACATAAAAGCGATGACGGTAATTATTATAGCTGTTTTTTTCTTAAAGTGTCTAAGAAGAGTATTTAACATATATCCTCTAAACACAATCTCTTCTAATATCGGTGATAAAAGCCCTACAGTAATTGCACAAAAGAGGAAATCAGGTCCGTCTAGGAGTTTTGATAAACTCTGTCTATACCCGCTTCCTCCAAAACCGAACATTGTAACCAAGGCTGATACTGCCATTGACGAAAATACACCGAATACAAAAAATCCTATTCCTTTTAATAAGAGTTCCTTTTTTATATAAAGTGTAGCATCCTCACAAAAGCTTTCTCCTCTTTTTTTGGATCTTTTGCGGAGAATGAAACCTGTTGCAATCATTCCTAATGCCGTATAAAGATTCCCGCCATAAGCAAAAAATTCGCCGCCTTTCATGTTACTGTGAAATAACACATAACCTATAGATGCAAATAATGCAGGCATAATCACATAAAGTATAAGCGGCCAAAATGCCTTTAAGATAACACCGGCATTTATCCAAATCTTTTGCTGATTAGTAAGAAGGGAAGTGTCTATTTTTTTATCTTTATTCATTTTTTTACCTCCCTCTCTATTCTCGCTTATTACCAAAGCATTTTATCTATTTCATAGACACAAAAGGGACACAGGAATTTAGCTAATGGATACGGGGAATGAAAATTCTTGCTGTAGTTCCCTTCCCCTTTTCACTTTCAATCTCAAGAGTACCTCCCACCATAAGAGCCAGCCTCTCACGCACATTATCAATGCCTACATGACTTCTTCCGTCTTCTTTTTTGTTGTCAGGATCATACCCTCCGACACCGTCATCTATTACAAAAATCTCATATCCTTCATCATGCTCTACCGTCTTAATAGTGAGCTTTCCGCCCTCTATTGCCTGCCCTATGCCGTATCTTACCGCATTTTCCACTAGTGGCTGCACTGTAAGCGGCGGTAAAAAGAAAGCGATAGTGCCAAGCTCATAAGCAATTTCAAGTTCATCTTCATAACGAAGCTTTTCTAAAAAAAGATAGTTTTTTATATGTTCAAGCTCTTTAGAAAATAAAACTGTTCTATCCACGCTTACAGAGTCAAGATTTCCTCTTAAATAATCCGAAAACTCTGCAATAGCTTTTTGGGCAAGCTTCGGATCTTTTTCACAGAGGTAATGAATTGCATTTAGTGCATTATAAAGAAAATGCGGTCTAATCTGACTAAGCATTATGGATATTCTGCTTTGAACAAGTTTTTCATCTTTTATACGAAGAAGAACATTTTGTTCAATATGAAGTACAATATAAAGACCTATAACGGATAAGGTTACAATCAGGTACACTACAGGTATGCCGATATCCGGCACAATTTCTCTAAGCCCTATTGAGAATAAAAGCCCTAAAACACAGCTTATAAATATAATACCGTCCCTTCTCTTTAATTTGTTGAAAAAAAGAACAGTTATTATAAGAATATACGCTATCATTCCGATGGCTATAAACTGTGATAACCAAAATAACTCCCTTCTTTTATAAACACCGGCTGTCACACTATATACCGTGCCTAATTTATAAGAAGTTATCCAAAGCAAACTCTCAACTACCGCAAAGACTAAGCCTATATGACCAAACCACAGCGAAATACCCGTTTTTTCCCTAATATGAATTATAACATAATAATTAAATATTGCCAGCATAACATAGGCAAGTGATGTTGATATAAGGAAAAATATCTCTGCAGAATTAGACATATACCCTGATTTAGAAAGCATATATGAAGCTCCGTCTGATGCCAAAAGTAAAAATAAAGTACGCAAAAGTATATTTAATATGCGTCCTCTATTACTCGGTTTTGATATAAAATGACTTTCTATTAAAAGCACAAGTATTATGAGTGCTGCAAAAAACTCAACCATAGCATAAGTGTAATTATAATTTTCCATTATATATCTCCAATATCTTTATCAGCCTTTCAAACGATATCTTCTTTCTCTTTACAGGTTTTTCTTCTTCACTTACAAAGGTCCAAATTTCCTGCTTTCTTTTATGCACAAATCTAACCTTTGACAATTCTTTTGAAAGCTCTCCTTCTGTCAAATTTTCAATAATATGGCATATTACTTCTAATAAATTGCCGTTTGTTACCTTTGGCATTTTATATCTTTCTTTATAAGAAAGTTCATCTATTTCTAAATTTTCTAATACTTCTTCCACCATCATAGGGATACCGGCTTCTTTTCCGTTAAAAAACAGGTTTGAAAATGTTTTCTCATAGACCATTTTCATAGTAATTCTTTCATCTTTACATCTTTCATTTTCCCAAAAATTTTCATTTTCTCTGCCACACTCCCTCATTTGCCACAGGAACTGTTTTTTTTCAAGAGGGCTGATTTTACCCCAAAGTGCATTACTAAGATATGTATCAATATCATAATTTTCATTACGAAAACATTTTTTAAGTTTTTTTATTTTAACAGTTTTTGTTTCAATCATTTAAACCTCTTTTGATAATCATCCATCAGCATGGCATTAGTATATTCAGCCCAACTGTACTGGCTCATATACTCCCCTCTATAAGCCTCTTTATCTCCTTCCAACCACTTATAATAGTCACAAGACAGCCCCTCTTTTTGTATACCTATCTTGCCCCAAGCTCTTACAAGAACATCCGAAAAACCACAGTTTTCTAAAGCCCCCACCAAATCCGCTCTTAAATTTTTAAGATAAGAAACATGTTGGTTTGAATCAAAATCATTTTCCCACAAAACAGAAATAATTTCTTTATTACTGCACAAGGCTCCGTTTCTGTCAATAAGATAGGCTAAAAGTTCTTTACTCTTATTATATTTTAACGGAAGCGGGGCATTTTCCACAAAAACCTCAAAATTTCCGAATGTCTGTATCTCTAAAACTTTTTCTTCTTTAGCAATAGGAAATCTCAGGTTACTAATCTCATTTTTAATCTTTTCAGCGGTAACCGGCTTCATAACATAGCCACTTGCATGTACCGTAAAAGCATCTTTTGTATATTTGCTGAATCCACTTGCAAAAATAAGATTTATTCCCGATACTCTCTTTTTTATTTCCTCTGCCAGTTCAACTCCATTCATTTTTTTCATTTCCACATCTAAAAATACAATATCAGGCACTATTTCGTCAAGCTTTTCTAAAAGGTCGGATGGGTTACGAAAACCATAGACCTCCGACTTAGGCACCGCCTTATGTATAGCACTAAGCAGAGCCTCAAGAGCCAGTTTTTCATCATCTATTGCAAATATCCGCATTATCTTAACTCCTTAGATATTATTTACTCCAAATTATTCACAGGTTTATTTTCCCAATATTATATCATGTCATGCTAAAAGACACAAAACAGGTACAAAATTTTATTTTCTTCCTGTGTCTTTTATGTGTCTTTTAATGTGTTAATGTTGCAGCATAAAGTTTTACAAACAAAAAAAATGCAAATCGAAGGGAGCTTTAAAAGTATGTATAAAGTAGGAAATGAACACATTGATGAAGGTGTTTACTCAGAGGGACTTGTTTTAGACGGTTCTTTAAAGGAGGCAATCGAAACTGCCGGCGGCGGAGAATTTTTTCACTTTGAAGAGACTGCTAATAATGAATTTACAATGAAGCCTAAGATGCCTGAATACGGAAGTGCCTCAATAGGCGGCTCTGTATTTAAGATGAGAGTTAACAACAACCGTCTTGTAAAAGGTATTGCAAACCATTTCTTTACAAATGGAGAGATTGATTTTGCAAAAGGTTATGACTTTATTAATGAAATTGATGCAAGACTCGGTTTATCTGAACTTCCTATCAATGTTGATATGTTCCGTCAGGGAAGCAACACAAGAGAGGAAGGACTTGATTGGCTTGCAACTGAACTTAATATACCTGCTAATGAGCGTGGAGATTTTAAAAACTTTGCAGATGCTATGTTTTACAACCAGGAAGTAGGCAAAATTGCCCCATATATGAGCCAGAACTTTTCTTTACTTTGGGGAGAATTTGCAGCCGCGGGACTTGCTCTTGATCCTAATAACTTTACCGATATGCCTGAGCAAAGTTCAAGACTTAATGAAAACCTTGCAAAAAAAGAAGATGCTATTCGTGAACTTCGCTCATTTACACAGATTAACCCTGAAACGGAAATGCGTCTTTTTGTTCCTACTGAATGTAGCGGAAGTTTACATAGTAATAAACAGATTTGTGACTACTCAGGCTATGCCGCTGTAAACCTCGGAAAACCTGCTCCGGCTTTTTCTATATCAGATTACTCTGTAGATATAGCTATGAACGACTCCTTAACAGGAGAAAATAAGGGCGAACGCAAATGGGATCAGCATGTAGCTGCACATATCGGAAATATAACTCTTAAAGACGGCAGTAAATATCAGCTTACTTTAGAGGCTTTTGCACCACAGGCAGATCGCTTTATGGATCATCCTGCTATGACAAGTGCCGTTTCAATCGGTCTTTTTAAGGATGAAGAGGCTTTTAAGAATCATTACTATAATAATGCTCATATTGAAGATGCTAATACTCTTGAATTCTGTGAAAGAAAACAGGAACTTAAAAACGATAAGTTTGTAGAACTCGAGAAAGACGGTGTATTTGCCCGAGTAGAAGATACTATGAGAAAATTTGCACCTTATGCTGAGGAAGCATATCAGAGCCTTCATTCAGAGTTCCTTAAATATTCAATAGGAAGTGAGTGGGAAAATTCAAGAAATGACAGACATTATAAGCCTATAATGGGATTTTCCGGACTTACTACCAATGAACTTGACCACGAATTTAAGAGCGATCTTCGTATGGCAAAAACCTCTATTAATCGTATTCCTGAAGAACATAGAGAAGAATATAAAAACCTGTTAAATACTCTTGATCAGGTTATGGAAAGAAGCGGAGCTTTAGGACATGCTAAACTTCACTTTAACGCTCTTTCTTCTATAATAGAAACAAACGGCGGTCCTGATGACCTCCTTAATACTTCTTATGAAATAACTGCTGAACTTGAAGAAAAAGATATGGAGATGAGACTTGCAAGAACCGCTACCAGAAGTATTCTTGCTACCGCTCTTACCGGCAGTATGCAGGTTGACAAAATGGACAAAGAAGAGCGTGCATCTCTTGAGGCTTTTCTTGGAGGTGACAGCGAAAAACTCTCCCGTATGATTGATATGTCAAAGGCTGTTGCAGGAAACCTCCTTGCTCCTACTGAAATTACTATGGATATTCAGGTACCTGATAATGACATCGCAAATGATTTTGTAAGAGCAAGAAACATTGCAAATATTCCTGACCGTTCTAAAGAATTTGCAAGTCACAATTTTGACCTTGCATTTTCACAAATTGTATCTAAAAAAGTTTTTAAGACTGATGATCACAAACTTTTTGATAATGTCTATATAGACGGAAGATCCGCTACTGATATCTTTAAGGAAAAACACCTTCACTATGCGTCAAGCGAGGATAAAAAAGCAGATATAATGAAATCTCTTATTTCAGGCAGTCAGATAGATTTTGCATATACAAATCAAAATGGTGATATAGATATGTTACCTCTTCATGCTACATCTGATATTCCTGTAATTGCAAACAGTTTTCTAAAAACAAGAGAAAAAGAACATATCAGCGTAGAACCTAAGAAAGACTTAATCAGCAACGGTATAAGCCTTCCAATGCCTGAAAATTTTGTAGCAGCCGGTGGAGATACAGTGCCGCTTCGTGAAAATTATAACTATCTTATTAAGGGGGTTAGCAGTCTTTTCCTTAATGAAGCAGGTGATATTAACGAAAAAAGTGTTAATAAGGTAAGTGATTTTACAAACCGTTTATATCACATGTATGCTAATGGCGAAGATATACTTAACCCTGCGGCAACTAAGGAAGAAGTAAGTGGCTACAGAGATAAGTGGCTTTGCGGTCAGCTTGGAATACCAAATGAAAAACAGGCGGATTTTACCCGTTTTTGGAATGAAAACTTCTCATTAACTGAGGATAATAAGCTTATAACCGGCAGAGATTTAACAGGCTGGTCGGAGTTTGCAAATAAAATACAGAGTTTTGGTGAACTTGAAAAAGAAATCGGCCCATCTGCTATGAATGCAGTTCGTATGGATTTTGCAGGAACATTTGATACCATAAAGGAAATTGCTTCTATTGACCCTGCAACAAGTGATAAAACCTTTATCCCTGTTAGTAGAAGTGCAGGATTTTTAACTGCACTAAATCAGACATCAGGTGCAATAGCTGATGAAAACGGTAATGATATTGCATTTTCTATCGGGCAAATCACAGGTGATGTTGTTTCTTCAAATCTTTTAAGCGAAGAAAACAAAGAGTCTATGCGTCACCTAAACATAGCAGGACATTTTTGCAACGGTATTTTCCAGTCACTAAAAGAATATGGTGAAAAACTTGCAGGTGAAGAGGATGCTTTTACCCCTAGAACCTCTATTGAAAATGAACTCTTTAGAATCGGATATTCTGCAAGAGAAAAAGCAGATGAAGGCTTTAGAGAAAGAGAGGCTGAAACATTTAAGCAAAAATCCGGACTTAGTACCGGACTTGTAGAAACTCTTTCTCAAAATATTATGGAAACAAAGAGCGAAAAAGCAAACACAGCTATGTGGGCTTTAGAGGAATTAACCGGTGCCAAGCTTCTTGGAAGTGACCACCTTACTACAGATATGACTCTTATAGAATCTGCTTTATCTAAGGTTTATATAAATGGAAAACCATACACTGAGGGATTAAATCTTGATAAAAACAATGTAGAGTCTACTCTTGCTGAATTTACAGACAAGCTGCAAAGCTATATGGATCTTTCTAATAAATCGGAGCATAACTTGAGTATGGCAACCGAAAACGGCTTTACACCGATTACATACAACCCTAGAACACCGGTAGAGCCAAAGACCTCTATAAATATTTTCTCAGGAAAGGACAAACGCACCAAGCATCGTCTTGAAACAGAGCGTTTTAATGAGGAGACGGAAATTAAGCAAAAATGGGATGAGCGTAATGCTGAGCGTGAAAAAGAGTCCAATTCTTACCATATAGATAAAGAGAACAAGAGACATGGAGTTTCTTTTGAAGACCTTCATAACAAGTTTAATCCATTTAAGGACAGAAAAATGGAACACACTCGTACCCGCACACATACTCCTGCTAAAGAAAAAGAACAGGAAATTACAAGATTATAATTCCAAATTATTCACGAAACATCTTGTGAAATATCGTAATTAAGCCGCAGGCTTAAAATTACGATATTTTGCAGATGTTTGGTAATATCACCCCATAGTCACAGACTGAAACGAAAGCTATTTATCTTACTGTAATATGTAGGATAAGAGGTCTGTGACCTATGGCGTGAATAATCGGAAATAATTCTTAAATAGTTATATCTTTTCTGAATGCTGTCGTACTAATTTTAGTGCGGCAGCTTACTTTTCCTATAAAACAGCTCTGATGTATTTTATAATTGCTTAAATATTTATTTTCTTAAAATACTTTATATATATACTATACTATTGTTTTGTATTAATATATAATTATTTTATATTATTCACAATATGACATAAATTTAATAGGCAATTTGAATTATTTGTGTTTAATTTAATATATTAAATTACGAGGAGGTTTTATTATGGAAGAAAACAACAACCAAAACGAATTACAACAAAACGGTGGCACAAATCAGCAAAATGCCGGCGGAAATCAGAGCAATAACGGTAATAACAACTTAAATCAGGCTTATGATAAAATTGCAGATGCTGCAAAAGACGGAGGAAAGACATTTTTCTCTAACATTTTGAACTTTGATGTAATGATTTCCACAAAACTTATTAAGTTACTTTATTTCTTAGCTCTTATAGGTGTTGTAATATCAGCTATTACAACTATGCTTTCACGCAATCCTTTTACCGGAACAAGTAACTTTATTTGGGGACTTCTTATGCTTATATTTGGTCCTTTGGCTGTAAGAGTTTGGGCAGAGCTTATGATAGTACTCTTTAATATAAATGACAATCTTGCCAAGATAAAAGATTACTTTTATAATAAAAAATAATGAATAAAGGCTTCCCACCTAAAGAAAAATTGAAATTACCGGGACAGATATTCTAAATGAAATGGGGCTCCCCACTATCATAAGATAATGGAGAGCCTTTTTTTATTTTCCTAACAAGTTAAAATTATAATCAGGTATTAAAAATATACAGGTATTTAACACCCATATAAACCCTTCATTTTTATCAGCACTTACTTTATTTTGATTTTTAAGAATCTTCAATAACTCAATTTTATTAAACTTAGCTTTCAAGTCTTCCTCATCTTTTTCTTCCCGTATTTTATACGCTTTACAAATATTAAAATATATTATTTCCTGAAAGATTTTTCGTATATAATCCCAATATGTTATTTTTTCCTGTATGTATCCCGCTTTAATAATTTTATCTTTTAAGTTCAACTTTAAATTTCTTTCTTCTTCAGCATTCCCAATTATATGTAATATGTTTTCTAATTCCTCTTCCAGTTTCTCATCGCTTGAAATATTTAATATTTTATTGCAACAGTCTTTTCCTTTATCTTTGTCTATTGTAAGATCTTTATTTGCAAATACTTTCTCAATTTCATTAGAAAGATTAAGTATTTTCCCAATTTTACTTTGCTCATTAACTCGTTGTTTATATCCTCCCTGTTTTAAGGATGACACTTCCATTTTTCGTTCAAGATATTCCTCATCCGGTAATGATTTTAAATGTTTATATGACTCAAGCATAGGATAATTCAAATACAATTTCCCTATGTCAGTTGAATCCTTAAAATAATCCTGCATCTCTTCTATATTTTTTGCAGAAAAATTCGGATCCTGTCTTTCATAATCAAATACAAGAATAATATTATTAAAATCTACTTTATATCTTACTTGTTCCATGTTTTCTTTTCTACTAATGATAAGAGGTAAATCAATATCTTGTTCTATCCAGTCTTCACCATAATATTCTACAATATTATTATATAACTTATAAATATTAGTACCATAAACCCATATATCATTTATATCTATATCCAATTCCTGAAAGCATTGAAAAATCATATTAAATAATTCATCTTTTTCCCTTTCACCCTCTACAATCAGCAAACTTCGCTTACGCTTCCTATCTTCTATCTGATAATTATTCATACTCGTCAAACTCTCCGCTTATGTACATTTTTTCGAGATTATGCCCTTCTCTAAGTTCACGCTTTGTAGCATTACAGAGAGCTGTTAACTTTCCTTCACCTGATAAAATAAATAAGCAGTCCGGACGCATAATTCTATTCGTCATAAGATTGGTATTATGTGTAGTCATAATTAATTGGCTGTAAGAATATTTATTTTTGAAAAAAAGAACAACTTTCTCTGCCATTTCATAATGATAAAAAGCATCAAATTCATCTAAATATATTAATGATGAATTCACTAGGTCTATAACTAATTTACGGTATAAATCTGTTAATATCAGTGTACCACTTGAAGCATTTTCAAAAAAAGGAATTAATCGCTCATAACCAAAATATAACTCTTGTTGTTCATCTGGTAATTTTTTTAAAACCAACTTACATTCAACTCCCATAAAATTTAAAAATTCCTCAAATTTTTTCAACTCATCCCCATTATTTAATAATTCATAAAAATTTTGATTAAGCCCCTTTGCACCATGTATAGCACTCCCTACTGTAATCATAATCATTCTTACAACATAACTATATAAACTTAATAATACAGATTCACTATTTAATGCAACATTATTAAATATCCACCGCAAAAATGGCAGCTTAGCATCACTGATTTTCGTCTTCTTACTAAATTCTAATGACTGTAAATATCTTTCAGTATTGGCTGTTTCTGCATAAACATTTTTCAAGTTTTCAAAGTCATACATTTCTTTTATAAAATTACATTTAAAAACAGTAACTCCATCTACATATAATTCTTCACTTGATAATTCTTGATTTGATAATTTTGAATATTGATAAATCACTTCTTTTTCATCAAATTTAAATGTGTAACTAAAAGCAACAACATCTTCTTTTGAATCCGCATTAAGCAATATTTCATTTTCTGAATATCTTATATCACCAAACATTGTGTAATTAATATCAAGCAAAGCTTTCCCTAAATTTGTCTTACCTGTTGCATTTCGTCCATAAATCAACATTTTGCTGATAAGATCATTTGAAATGCAGTCTTTATTAAATTGATATTCTCCATGATTTTCAAAGTCTATTACTATTTCATCCTTAAAATTTTTATAATTCTTTACTTTAAACTTTTTTAACATATTGTATACCACCCTTCTAAGTAAACTTCGGTGTATAAATCTACACCTATAGTATAACTCATTTTACAACAATCGACAATATATTCCGTAATTTTTTTACGGTGTTTTTATATTGAAATTACCAATAATAAATGAGCTATTGCATCTAAAATAATATATACAACACACAACTCAATTATATCTTATATTGTTTAGCTTTAATGTGATAGTAGCTACTTTTTTCCACATAAAAACAGCAGTCGGTTTCCTATGATTTATATTTACCATAGAATATCGACTGCTTAATAACTATTTACATAAACAAAATAGCCTCTCTACTATATACTAACTTCCTTATTCTTGCTGAACTTTGAAAATATCACAAGGGAAAGTACTGTAAGCAGTGTAAGTATAGTGGAAAGTGCCGCTGCAACACCATAATTTCCTCTTACAACCTCAGTATATACCGCTACTGTCAAAGTTTTTGTCTTACCTGTGTAAAGAATTATAGCTGTGGAAAGTTCGCTAATCATCGTTACCCAACTAAGTATTGCACCGGAAAGAATACCACCTGCCATCATAGGTGCCGTAACCCTGAAAAATGCCTTCATTTTGGTTGCCCCCAGCGAAATGGCGGCTTCCTCAATACTCATAGGTATCTGTGCAAGTACAGCAACTGATGACCTTATGGTGTATGGTAACCTTCTTATGACCAATGCTGCCACCATAATAAACATAGTTCCACTGATAAGAAGCGGCTTTTTATTAAAACTTATCAAAAGTGCTATACCAAGTACCGTACCCGGTACTATAAACGGAATCATTGAAATTATATCAACTAAATTGGTTATATTATTCTTTCTTCTAACTACAAGATAAGCTATAAGAACCGCTAAAAGAACTATTACTGCAAGAGCTGCGGCAGGCATTATTATAGTATTTTGTATACTTGTGCCAAGCTTTGAAAATGCCTCTTTATAACTGTCTAAACTATGACCTGCTGTAAATATCTTACCTTCTGTTTTCTTAAAAGAAGTGTAGATTACATAACACTGTGGCATAACTGCAATTCCTACTATAAGATAAGAAAAGAAATGTACAAGTGCATTTATCCCGCTTTTTGCTTTTTTCTCTTCTATAGGGTGAAGTGCATTTAATGAAAATGACTTTTTGTTTGCAATATACTTCTGTATTAAAAATACAAGTGTTGTAATAAGAATGGCTATTACCGCTATGGCTGAAGCAAAACTGTCATCACCGCCTACTTCACTTATAAACTCATTATAAAGCACCACAGGAAATGTCCTATAACCTTCTCCTATAAGCATCGGTGTTCCAAAATCCGCAAATGCTCTCATAAATACTAAAAGTGAAGCTGCAAGTATAGTCGGTATGATGAGCGGTACAACTACCTTAAAAAAGCTTTTTATTCCTGCACAGCCAAGATTTTTACTGGCTTCAAGAAGTGAATTATCTACATTTTTAAGTGCTCCTCTTACATAAAGGAATACCAGTGGAAAAAGCTGCATAGTCATTACAAGTACGATACCGCCAAAACCGTAAATGTCAGGAGTATGTATACCTAAATTTCCTAAAAATGAAGTAATTACTCCGTTTCTTCCAAGCAGAAGTATCCAAGAATATGCACCTATAAAAGGCGCAGACATAGATGCTATAATTATAAGCATGCTTAAAAATCTCTTACCTTTTATTTTATATATTGAAAATATATAAGCAAGTGGAGTTCCTATTGCTACAGCAAGTAAAGTTGCTGTTATTGATAGTTTAAAACTATTAAATAATGTAGCAAAATAATAGCTTTTAGAGAAAAATTTTTCAAATTCTTCAAGAGTGAACTTTCCTGTTTCCGCATTAAATAATGCCTGTTTCACCAAAAATGCCATAGGGTATATAAGAAATAAGGCATACAATACTATAGTAAATAAAGTTATAAATCCCCATACATCAAGACGAAATTTATTATTATCTTTCATTTATCTCGCCCCCTAACTCATCAAAAGATTTTTGCTGCCATCTGCTTCAAATATGTTTACTTTATTCTCTTTTATTCTTAGGGAAACTTCTTTACCGGGCTCCATTATATCATCTACAGATGACTCTTCGATTATTTCAACAGTTTCTCCCCAATTAAGCTCTACAAAATAATGAGTGTTAAGTCCCAAGTACATACTTTCTTTTACTATTCCTTTTATACCTTCTTGAGAATTATCACAAATTACAAATTCTTCCGGTCTTATTGAGCAGATTACAGGTTTCTTACCCTCTTTTCTAAGAGGCTCAAATCCGGTCTTATATCCACTCTTAAATATAAGAGTTCCATTATCAAGTTCCGCCTCTACCATATTTGAACGACCTATAAAATTTGCTACAAAAGTATTTGATGGCCGTTGATATACAAACTTTGAAGTACCGATCTGTTGGATTACTCCTTCTTTCATAATTGCTATCTTATCACTTATAGCCATTGCTTCTTCTTGATCATGGGTTACATAAACAGTTGTTATACATACATTTTTCTGAGTATTTCTGATTACTCTCCTCATTTCAAGTCTAAGCTTTGCATCCAAGTTTGAAAGCGGTTCATCCATAAGAAGTACATCCGGTTTTATGACTAAGGCTCTTGCAAGTGCAACTCTCTGCTGCTGCCCTCCTGAAAGTCTCTCAGGCATTCTGTCCGCATACTGTTTAATCTGCATCAGCTCTAAAAATTCTTCTGTCCTCTTAGTCACCTCCGCTTTATCAAGTTTCCTGTTTTTTAAACCAAATGCTACATTTGCCCTTACTGTCATATTTGGAAAAATTGCATAATTCTGAAATACCATTCCAATATTTCTTTTGCTCGGATCTACATCATTTATTCTTTTATCATCGAAAAATATATCTCCGCCTTCTATAGAATTAAAACCTGCTATCATTCTAAGCAAGGTAGTCTTGCCGCAACCGGAAGGTCCAAGCAAAGTAAAAAGCTCACCTTTTCCTATCTCCACACTAAGTTTCGGAATTACAGTATTTTCACCATATTTCTTAATAACATTTTTAACCGATATTTTTGCCATAACTATCCCCTTTACCTAACATTTTCTAAAAGATAAACCACAATACCCGAACTGAGAGGAACTGTGGTTTATCAATTTTTTCAGATTATTTAGACTGTAATGTAGTAAATATATCTGTATACTTTGCAATAATATCCTTCTTATGTGTACTTACATAGCCCATATCTTCTTCAATTACCTTGATTTCAGAAAATGGCTTCATTGTTTCAGAAGTCTTTGCATCTTTTCTTACAGGTCTGTTTGTAAGTGTAGTTCCATAAATATTCTGCATTTCCTCACTTATTACAAAATCTACAAAAAGTTTTGCATTTTCAAGATTCTTACAATCTTTTATAATAGTTGTTCCTGCAGGAAGGTAAACACTTCCTTCTGAAGGATAAACCACTTCCACATTAGCACCGTCTTTTACAAGTTGTGCACAAGGATCTTCATAAGAAAGACCTACAGCCATTTCACCGTCTGCAACACTCTTATATACCGCACTTGAACCTGACTGGATTTTTCCGTCTATATTAGTGAAAAGATCCTTAACATAATTCCAAGCCTTCTCGTCCTCATATCCGCCCTTTGCAAGAAGAATATTAGTAAGCTGTGCAAAAGCTGAAGATGAATTTGCAGGATCGGCAGTAGCAATCTTACCCTTAAATTCAGGCTTTAATAAATCTTCATAAGATGTTATTTTATTCTCGCCTACAAGCTCCTTATTTACTATAAGACAACTTCCATCAAGTACATAAGGTGTAATCAAACCTGTAGTATTTTTATATGTATCTATTACCGCCTCATTATTCGGTGACACATATTCCTGCCATAAATCTTTGTTATCAAAGTCAAGCGACCACGAACCGCCAAACATAACATCTCCATAAGGATCATTTTTTTCAGATTGGATTCTCTTAATAAGTTCTCCTGTACCTGCCTGAATAACTTCTACATCTATACCATATTTTTCTTCAAAAAGAGGTATGGTCGCATTTACAAGACCTTCGCTGTTCATTGTATAAACTACAAGTTTGCCACCCTTTTTCTCACCTGATGTAGATGCTTCGCTTTTATTGTCGCTTTTTGTGCTTGCCATAGAAGCAGACTTCCCACTGTCCTTTTTGCCTGAATCGGCAGTTCCACCACCACAGGCAGTAAGAGTAAGTGATGCTAAAAGCATAGTAATAAGTAATCCCTTTTTCATTTCTTCTTCCTCCTAAATTATTGTTTATCTACTTATTAGAGTTAAGCTATCTTATTGACCTATGGTCAATAAGCATCGCAAGTCTGCGACTTGCTCAATTATTGTTTTTTGTTTGGTGCTTTGTATTGTTATTTTATTATAATTTTGCTGTGTTTTATACCTTAAAAACAGAAATATAAGTGCAAAATACCGAAATGTTTATTTTGCACTTATATTCTATTGGCAAATATATATGATATTTTCATTTATATCCACATTATAATCATCAATGTATGAGATAAGTTAAGAATTCTTTTGGCGATACTCCTATATATTTCTTAAAAACTACTCTAAAATACTTATAATCTCCAAAGCCGCATTTAACTGCAATTTCATTTATATTATTTTTATTTTTAGCCAACATATTTATTGCCTGCTGTATTCTATATCTATTTAAATAATCTATTACTGTGGTTCCCATTTCTTCTTTGAACTTTATATTTATCATACGCTCGCTATAGCTTACAAGTTCTTCCAAATTATGAATTGTAGTTTTTTCACTGTAATTTTGATGGATATAGGTTACAATCTGTTCTACAACCGGATCCGTTATTTTCTTATTCAAAGTTCCTAAAAGCTCCGGTAGCTGTATATTATCCGTATTTTCATAATATTTCAGTCTTTTTCTGTCATCACATTGTTTAATTGCCATTTTTATGGTTTCTTCCAGTTCTTCTTCTGAATAAGGTTTTAGAAGATATCCTGAAACTCCGTAATTTATAGCTTCTTTGGCATATTCAAAATCAGAATATCCGCTTATTATAATTGCTGAATATGGTTCAAGATTTTTTGTTCGTTTTATCATTTCAAGACCGTCTGTAATAGGCATATTTATATCTGTAATTACAATATCCGGTTTAAATTCCTCTATGAGTTTTATGCCGTCCTCACCATTATCAGCCTCACCTATCAGTTTTATTCCGAGTTTTTCCCAATTTATAGAAAAAATTATCCCCTTCCTTATTATAACCTCATCTTCTGCCACCAATACACTATACATTTTCTTCCTCCTGCTTTATGTATAAGGTAACCTTAAAGCCTTTTTCTGTATTTTCTATGCTAAGTCCGCTCTTTCCCTTATATTTTAATTCCAGTCTTCTTGCGATATTATGTATCCCGTTGTGAGTTCCTTTTACTTCACTTTCTTTAATTTCTTCTCTGAGTTTTTCAAGTGCCTCCTCTTCCATACCTCCTCCGTCATCAGTAACCGTAAGCACAAGATAATTTTCTTTTTTCTCTCCTACAACCTCTACATCTAAGTACATACTCTTCTTAAATCCATATTTTATACTGTTTTCTATAATAGGCTGTAGTGCAAGCTTCATAACTTTAAGTTCTTTTGCCTCATCACTTATTTTAAAATTACACTTAAACCTGTCCTTAAATCTTTCCTCTTGAATAGCTATATAATCTTTTATATAGTGTAAATCTTCTTCTAATGATATTTCTCTTTCGGTACTGCTTATGCTGTATCTAAGTATTTTTGTAAATTTTTCAAGTATTATCCTTGCAGCTTTAGCATCCTGAACTATCATGTGTTTAATCATTTCTAAAGTATTATACATAAAATGAGGATTAATACGGGCTGTAAGTTCTCTTATTTCTGCGATATAATTCCTGTGAAGCAGCTCTTCTCTTGCCCTTGCACTTTCTTTCGCCGTATTCATTGATATTTTTATAACAATAACTGACCATAAACTTCCAAATACTATTACTATTAAAATCCCTACAAGTAAAATCACCTCATTTTTGGGGGCATATATCATAGAATATATCCTTGTTTTTCCATCTGCCAGTACCTTGCTGTTTACAACATAATCCTTTAATTTTTCCTTGTTTTTACCAATTTCAAACTTATTTAATTTATTATCTGCTACAAATCCTTCTCTGCTCGTCATTATTGCATTTTGGTTTCTACCGGTTATTACCCCGTCAAATCTGTATTTTGGAAATACTCTTTCCCAAATGGGGCGTTCTACAAAAAGATTAATAACCATATCATCTCTACCGATGTAGGTATATACCAAATCGGCTGCATAAGTTCTTAATTTATAGATACTGTGATACGGAGTTTCACCTTCTTTAGCATTGGCAACTATTATTTTTAGAAAACTGCATATATGTAAATCACTTTTTTCATCATTCTCAGCAAATCTAATACCACCTTTTCTATCTGTAAGAATAACTTTCATTTCGCTGCCATATATTCCTATGTCTTTTAATTTATATTTTATTTCTGATATATATCTTTTATTGGAAATACATTTTTCACAATTTTCTACAAATTCTTTCTCCATAATCAGATTTTCACATTGTCTGTTAAATTTATCATATTCTTCAGTTATATAATCTAAGTACATAAGCGACCTTGTTTGGTTAAATATGTATGTACTTATAAATACAACAGCTAACAGCATAATACACCCTGTAAAAACTGCAATAAATACGATTTTATATATACTGTTTATGGATTGTTCACTATTCTTCAGATTTTTATTAAACATAAGAGTTCTCCACCTGATAGAAGTCTTTTATTAATTGTAGGATATTTGAAATTATTTTCTAAAAAATTCCCACACCGCCCTTGCCGCTCTTTCGTTCATGCCTTCTACAGCACTAAGTTCCTCTTCATTTGCATTTTTAATATCTTCAAGTGATGCAAAATGCTTCATAAGTGCCTTTCTTCTTACCTTACCTATACCCTTAATATCATCAAGTACAGAATGTATCTGATTCTTACCTCTTAAAAGCTTATGATACTCTATTGCAAATCTGTGGGTTTCATCCTGAATCCTTGTTATAAGCTTAAATAACTCACTATGAGTATCTATCGGCTGTTCAACATTATTGTAATATATCCCCCTTGTCCTGTGGCGGTTATCCTTTACAAGGCCTGCCACAGCTATATTTATGCCTAAAGATTCAAGTACCTTAATACAAATATTTATTTGACCGCGTCCTCCGTCCATAAGAATCAAATCCGGAAAATTTGAAAATTTTCCCTCATTAAATTTTCCCGCTTTTTCTAAAATTTCTATTTCCTGCTTTTCCCTAAGCCCATGCTTAAATCTTCTGGTAAGCACTTCTTCCATTGAAGCGTAATCATTCGGCCCTACTACTCCCTTAATCCTAAATTTTCTATAATCGTTCTTCTTAGGCTTTCCGTCCTCAAAAACTACCATAGAACCTACATTTTCAAAACCGCTGGTATTTGATATATCGTAAGATTCTATTCGCTTTATATCATTTTTAATTCCAAGCAGTTCTTTAAGTTCCTTAATCGCTCCAAGAGTTCTTGCCTGCTCTCTTTTATTTCGTTCGCTGTCTTTACTTAATACCATAGCGGCATTTTTATATGCAAGTTCTGTAAGTCCCGCCTTTTCCCCTCTCTTAGGCACCAAAATATTTACTTTATTCCCTCTTTTAGTTGCAAGCCATTCGGATAAAAGAGCTTTTTCCTCAGGTTCATCTGCAAGCATCAAATCTTTAGGTATAAAAGGGGTTCCTGTATAATATTGCTTTATAAATCCGGTATAAATTGCCCCTTTTTCATCATCTCCGACATCATCAAACGAAAAATGTTCACGCCCTATGAGCCTGCCCGCACGGATGAAAAATACCTGCATAACTGCTTCTTTTCCTGCCTTTGCAAGGGCTAATACATCCCTGTCATCCACATTATCATTTGAATTTATTTTCTGTCTGTCACTGAAACGCTTTACATGGCTTAACATATCTCTATAATTAGCAGCTTCCTCAAATTCAAGTTTTTTCGAGGCTTCCAACATTTTATCAGTAATCATTTTAAGCATCGGCTCATAATCCCCATTCAAAAATCTGATTACTTCATCAATCCGTTTTTTGTATTCCGCCTGCTCCACATAGCCCTGACAGACTCCGTCACATCTACCTATCTGATAATTAAGACAAGGGCGTTCTTTCCCTATATCTTTAGGCAAATTTCTGCGACAGGTTCTTATTTTATATAACTTGTGAATCAACTCCAAAGTTTCACTGATATGGGCAGGATAGGGACCAAAATATTTTGCTTTGTCCTTTCCTCTTTTTCTAGTAAACATAACTCGTGGAAAATCCTCATCTACCGTTACTTTGATGTATGGATAACTCTTATCATCCTTCATCATAGTATTATACTTAGGACGATGTTCTTTAATCAGATTACACTCAAGTACAAGGGCTTCCAACTCCGAGTCGGTAATTATGTATTCAAAATGGTCTATATTTTCAACCATACGCTTAATTTTAGGAGAGTGCCTGTTAATGCTTTGGAAGTATTGACGCACTCTGTTTTTCAGGCTTATGGCTTTTCCCACATATATAATCTCATCAAGTTCGTTATGTATTATATAAACTCCCGGCTTAGACGGAAGCTTTTTTAGTTCCTCTTCTATATTAAACATGAATTATCTCTTTTCTCTGAAATCATTTTTATCTTTTTAGAATGACAACTAATTTCAGCTTATAAAACCTCTAATTTAACAATGATATTATATATTTAATTATATCTAATTATCATAAATAACGCAATATACTGCGGTTTTAGCTTTCCCGTTACTAAAATAAAACCCGGAAACATAATTTATATTACCCCTATCTATAACACAAAAGTCATGACAAAAGTCGATACTCTGATAGAAAAATTGATAAACTGCTCACTTTAAAATTTACCATTCTACCAAAATATCGACTTCTAAAATCAATATTTAACTTCTTATAAACTTTAATTCTTTACACTTACCTTAACCTTATAAACAGAAGTTTTTCCTTTGATTTTCACAGTTACTTTAATGACTGTATCTCCCTTGCTCTTTCCTTTTACTTCACCGCCTCTAACTGAGGCAACTTTAGGATTACTGCTTTTATAGGTAATCTCAGCACCTTCGGCTTTATTTACAATAACCTGCTGTTTTTCACCAACTTTAATTTTAAATTCAGAAACTACAGACATCTGTTCCATCAGTGATACTATCAGTTTTTTATCTAATTTCTTAGGTAATACCACATAATCGGAACAATGTGCTATCTTAAATTTTATTACACCTTTCTTTAAGACTTTTCCTACATCATAATAAGTTTCTTCCAGTCTGTTTTCTTTCTCATTATAATAATATACATAAAGTTTCTTATTTCCTGCATAGTTAAACTTCCCTGTATCATTGATTTTTACTGTAGAAACTGCCGGTAGTTGTCCATGATGTGCAAAAGAAACCACTGCTCCCTTCTTCTCTTTTAAAAGGGATTTTACTGCCTTAGAATCTTTTAACGAAACAGTTTTTAGTGCAAAGTTGACATCGCCTGATTTATTTTTGGATTCTTTTAATTTTTTGCCGTTCATATCCCAAGAATATAGCATTTCCTTTTTCTCATCCCGCACAGAAAGGGTGAAATCTGCGGACTTCTTTGCTACCGCCTTAAATGCTTCTTCTTTTAACAAAATGCTTGAAATATTTACCTTACTTTCCTTCTCTAAATCCCTTGGAATAATCAAATCTAACTTTACTTTTTTTGTATCGACAGATTTCTCAAGTTCTGCAATATAACTCTCTGTAGGAATCGTAAGCCCTAAATCAAATACAATATCACCCGATTCACCTTTCATCGCCCATTTGGTCGCAGAATTAATTGCTTCCTTTGCCACCTTTACCGTAAATGCCGTCACCTTCTTATTTCCTTCATTTTTACTAAGGATACCCTCTGCATTAACAAAGGCTTCTACAGGCTTACCTGTTTCATCTTTTACAAGCTTTGCCTCTACCTGTTTTCCGGTTTTTGCATCTGTAATAACTACTTTCTTTCCGGTCTCAATTACCTTACCTGTAGTGAGGTCTTTCACTATTTCTTCTTCGTGAAGTATTTCGTTATTGTTTTCATCCTTAGTCCTCGTAATTTCTGAGGTTGTGCTCTGTTTTTTATCCTTATCTACACTTTCTTTTACAGCTTTCTCAAAATCCCCCTTCTTATCCGATTCACCATCTGATGTTTGTGAAGGTACTGCCGGTGTTGATGGTGTTGACGGCGTATCTGTTTTTAATTTTATAACTGCATAAGAAGTATCTCCGTTTTTCTGACTTGTATTTACGCTAAGGTGAAGCTTACGGTTTACATTAGATACCTGTATGTTTGAATCTGCTCTTACCACCTGAACATATTCTTTGTCAATTTCTACTTCTATTGTTCCAACATTCTTCATAGTCGGATCGGCTACCCCAATTTCTAAGGTATCTCCTGTCTGCTTCATAATAAGTGATGCCTTCTTATCACAGGTAATGCCGCCGGCACTAACTACCTTATCCTGCCAAAAGTTTGCACCGATTACACTTTTATTCTTATAACCTACCGCTTGTACCTCATCAGTATTGGCTAAAATTTCTACAGTTGGATTCTTAGCATACTCTCTCATCTGTGCCGTATTTTTTCCCGGCAGTATTACATAAGAATACTCCGCATTCTGAGGATTTTTACCATGATCAAACCATAACTCAAAATAATTCTTTACTGTAACTTTAGGTTTAGTTCCCGGATTAGCTCCTGCTTGAGGTTTATCAACTTTAATATTTCCCCAGTCACCCGTACTTGCTACTTTTCTTGCTTTCAGGCTATTTGCGGCATTTAGGAAATACCAGCCGATATTATCCTTACCTTCTATATGAATCCACTTGGCATCACTTAGGGCGGTTCCTTCCATTGAAGCCGTGCCTGTACCTAAGCCCTCCGTTTTTACGATTTCCGCCACATTCACAGAAACAGGCTGAAGCTCAAACTTATCTCCATTCAATGTAATCTGATTGGATGCCGTTTCATCCAACTTTCTGTTTTCAACAGTAGTTTCTGTAATAAAATTACTTCCGCTGTCGTTAATTCCCGCTCCTAAGCATACAATTTCATCATCAAACATAAAGTATGATTTTAAAGCTTTCAGGTTAGGCTCATACGGCGTTTTAGAGTCATTATCTCCCGACAGTGACATACCGTTTACACCATAGCCGGATAACATACTGCCGCCAACCCATGCCTCTTTGGAAGCATAGTCACCTTCCTGATAAAATCCGCTGCTGTCTTTGACTCCGTTTCCTATATTTTTAGATACGGTTGTAGTTCCCGGTAAACGGAAAGGATTGACCGTATTCCAGAAATTATCGGTATATTGTGCATTATCCTCTCCATAAAGATATGTCATACCGTCACCCTGATGCCAGCCGTACAAGTTTTCGCCGTTCATAATTTCCGTATTAAAAATTCTTTCGGAATACATACTTAATCCAAAAAGCCAATCATTCGTTCTATGGATTGCTCTGTCCATCAGAGGGAAGTTTTGATGAACACTTGGAACAGTCCTTGAAATACTGTTATCATTTAATATTTCTTGTGCTTTTTGCTTAACTAAAATCTCATTTAACTCTTTTAAGGAAGTAATATACTCTGTATCGGCTAATAACCAGTTCTTTAAGTAATTTGATAAGATTGTCCTTTTTTCTGCTCCAACAGAATCCAATGCTTTAATTATATTGGTCATAATCTGACGACCGATTATTTTTCCTGTTACATTTTCTCTTGCAACAGCCCTGCCACGCAACATCTCCAACATCAATCCCTTATAAACACTAATTCCATAAGTGTTTATAAGAATTGATTCCAATATCTGTGTTTTATCCGCATTGTACTGCCATGGTGAATTTGCTAAAACCGAAGAAATATTTACTATGCCTTCTAATACAACTACCCCATAAGAACCTGCATAAGGTGTACGGGAATGGTCGATATATGAGCCGTCTTTATAAAATCCATTTTCAAGTCCGTCTTTTGCTAATAAGGTACTATCTTTTACCGACACGAACTCAAGTACGGAAGATGAAGCTAAACTTGCAAGATACATAAATTCATTATCTTCAAGCAATAAGCCAAGTCCCATCGCAGTCACCGAATTATCTACACGGTTGGCTGCGTACTGCATACGATACCCCTTTACATGAGTAGAACCTGTACCGATAGCTCCACCATGATAAGGGTCAGGCTGGAAAAATCTGATTCCTTCAGTGTATTTTTCCCTCTGTTCTTTTGTTAACTTATCAGACAAAAGAATTAAAGTTGGAACTAAGTCTTTCGGAATACCGATTTCCCAAGTCCACCAGTTATCAGTCTGTGATTGCGGGCGATAGCAGTTGGTAGTTAACCATTCAAGAATCTGAATCATATCCTGCAATAATTCTTGATTATTATATAATGTACCATGCTCTACCCGATATGCCTTTGCCATAATAAGAAGATTCTTAAATGCCTGTCTAAATTCGACTGCATCTCTTTTATATTCGATCTTAGGATTTCCCTTTTTGTTCTCTTCATCTGCCCAAGGAATACCGCCGCACACAGACTGTCCCTTATAGCTGTAGCGATTCCATATTTCCTGTGCCTGTGTATTTAGATTATTCACAGTATCCATAATGGCAGTATCATTTTTATCAAGATTTTGACCCACCAATAAGGACGACCATTTTGCTCTAAGCCCGTTATAATCCTCAGGTGTTACCACAGGAAGATTATCTTTAGCCGTAAATAATACATTAATCTTCCATTCTTTTGTTTTTCCTGTACTGTCAGCTGCTTGTGCGTAAACAACACCTTTTTCGTATGCCGATATAAGTCCGCCTCTATCGGTTTTTTCAATACTTGCAATATGAGATGTCTGTGCAATACCTTCAAATCTGTCGTTATCTGTTTCACCCGGTTTTAATTCATCTTTCTTTTTAAAGCTGCCGACATTTTTAATCGGATTTCCATCCGCATTCTTAAATATAGAAGTCCATGAAACCGGTTCTACAAAGTCATCCGGAACCTTAATCAGTACAGAATTACCCTTAACAACATCAATACTGCTTACATTACTGTCAACTGCCGGCGGAACTGTACTGATTGTAATTTTGGATGTCGCTCCATTTAGCCCTGTAGTATCAACAGTCAATTTTATTTTCCCCGAAACGGATAAGTCCGCTTCAATATTTCGGTCTTTTGAAGTAATTTCATAGCCGGTAGAATCAATCTCAACTTCAATTATTCCCTGTTTCAATCCTGTCGGTTCTGAAACCGCAACTTCTAAAAGCCCCGACTTTTTCCTCATTATAATCGAACTCTGTGCATTTACCTTGAAGTTTGAAATTTCATCATGCTCCACACTGCCTCCCTCATCTGCCCAAATATTTGCTGCCACTGTATTGGTCTTAGCGTAAAATGAGGCTTGAATTTCTTTGGTATTTGTAATTGTAACTGTTTTGTTGTTAGTCATATATTCTCGTATCACAGGCGGTTTCTCCGCTGTATTTAAATCTTTAAATATGCTATAATCATAAGTTGCATCGTTTCTTGTTCCATGATTTAACCATAACTGAAGATAGGTCTTTTTATTATTTAAATCATCTGAACTTTGGATAAAACGAAAATTAAGCTCTTTTTCACTTTCCTTAAAGTAATAACCGTTTCCACCTTGCGAATTGGATGGTGAAATAAATGTCCAATGTCTGTTTGACATTAAATTTCCTTTTTCTGCATTATCATTATATGTAAATGTCTTTCCAAGAGGAAAAAATTCCTTTCCCCATACATCTACAGGTTTATTGGAATACCTTAAATTTACCTTGTCTTTGGTTGTATCATCAAACTTATAATCCTCAATTACAGTATATACATCTTTTCCTGTATCAGCAGAAACATTACTGATACCCGCTCCTAAACAAGCCATTTGATCCTCAATGGAAAAATAGGATTTCTGTGCAGTTACATTTTCTTTTAAGCTGATTGCACTTATAAAATTGTAAACATCAAGCTTTGCTCCCTTCCATACTGTATCTACAGCAATACCGCTGTCAGAAGCTACATTTACTTCATCTGCTGCTAACACTGTTGTTCCCGGCAGTTTATTTTTATCTAATGTATTCCAGTAATTATCCTGATAATAATTCGGTAAATACTGCGACTGTATAATTGTCATACCTGTATCCGGTTCGATATTAAAACCGACCCCATATTGTTTTCCCTGTTCTGCTTTTGTAATCACCGGAGTCGCAGGTATTAGGATTTGTATAAATAAAATCAACACCAGCATTCGACTGACTGCTTTTGTCACCCTTCTAAGTTTCATAATTTACCCCCTTTAGTTTTTTTACAAAGTGTAAAATGATGTGGGTATCAAAAGTATTTGACACCCACTGATATGGGACTGCTTGGGTTTCGCCTCTTACAATCCTTTAAAAAATATCTGTTATATTATCAAGGCTGCTTTCCTATGTATGCAAGGATTCCTCCATCTACATAGAGAATATGACCATTTACAAAATTAGAAGCATCTGATGCTAAAAATACCGCAGGACCTGCCAAATCCTCAGGATCTCCCCAGCGCTCTGCCGGAGTTTTCGCTAATATAAATGAATCAAAAGGATGTCTTGAACCGTCAGCCTGTTTTTCTCTTAACGGAGCTGTCTGAGGTGTTGCAATATAACCCGGTCCTATTCCGTTACACTGAATATTGCAGCTTCCGTATTCAGAAGCAATATTCTTTGTAAGCATTTTAAGACCGCCCTTTGCAGCAGCATAAGCACTTACTGTCTCTCTTCCAAGTTCACTCATCATAGAACAGATATTTATAATCTTACCATGTCCTTTTTTAATCATACTTGGAATTACCGCTTTTGATACTATAAACGGTGCATTAAGGTCTACATCTATTACCTCTCTGAAATCTGCCGCCTTCATCTCGCACATAGGTATACGCTTTATAATTCCCGCATTATTAACAAGTATGTCAACAACACCTACTTCTTTTTCTATTTTCTTTACAAGTTCTTCTACCGCATCCTCATCAGTTACATCACAAACATAACCGTAAGCCTTAATCCCCTCTTCTTTGTAAGCTGCAATACCCTTTTCCACAAGTTCTTCATTTCTGTCGTTAAACACGATAGTCGCACCTGCCGAGGCAAGTCCTTTTGCAATAGCAAAGCCTATACCGTAAGATGCACCCGTAATAAATGCCACTTTTCCTGTCAAATCATACTGTTTCATTATGTTTCCCATAAATTTTCTCCTATCTTAAATCTGTTGTTGCTATATTGTCCATATCATCAAATGCCTGATTTTCTCCGCCCATTGCCCATATAAAGGTGTAGTTTGAAGTTCCGGCACCTGAATGAATACTCCATGATGGTGAAATAACTGCCTGTTCATTCTGCATAACAATATGTCTTGTTTCTGTGCCTTCTCCCATCATATGGAATACCACCTGATTTTCAGGAACCTCAAAGTACATATATACTTCCATTCTGCGTTCATGTGTATGTGCAGGCATTGTGTTCCATACGCTTCCAGGCTCTAATACAGTCATACCCATTGAAAGCTGACAGGTTTTAAGTACATCCGGATGTATGAACTGGTTTATAACTCTTTTATTTGAAGTTTCCATACTTCCGAGAGGTTTTTTTGCCGCCTTTTCTATAGATATAAATGTAGTCTTATAAGAAGTATGAGCCGGTGCACTTACCATATAAAATTTAGCAGGTGCAGCAGGAGAGTTACTTTCAAATGTTACTTCCTTTGTACCCTTTGTAATATAAAGACAGTCCTTATATCCCATTTCAAAAACTTCGCCGTCAGCCTTTATTTTTCCTGCTCCGCCTATATTAAAAATACCGATTTCACGCCTTTCAAGGAAATAGTCGGTACCGAAGTTTGCCCAGACATCAATTCCCTTACTGATGGAAACTACTTCTTCTATAGGCATACAGCCAAGTGTCACCATTCTGTCCACATGGGAATATACTGCTACCACTTCATCTTTCCTATATAAATCCTCAATCAGAAATTCTCCTCTGATTTCCTCTGTAGTGTAGCGTTTAAAATCCCTCTGATTTGCTGAATATCTTATATCCATTTTGTCCTCCTTCTATAAATAAAAATTACATTTCTATGCTTCAACTCCCCAGGCTTCAATCTGTGTAAGTGCAGGGAATGGAGATTCGCCCTCTGCCTTTATAAGCTTGTCAAGCACAAAGCTCTTAATCTTCCTTTCCTTTATCTTAAAGCACTGTGGCTTTTCTGATTTTTCAAGCTTTAATACCTCTTTACTTCCATCATCAAAGCTAACTGTTGCACTTACCCAGTAATTATCGTGAGGATAATCCGCCCTTAGTGTAAGTCTCAGTTCATTGATAAGCACCTCTCTTCCGAAATCTATGGTAAGGGCGGCATTCGGGTCTCTGTTGATGCCCCAGCTCTGATATGGGTATCTTCCATGTGAAGAATTGGCATACATTCCGTCTACGGCATTTCTTGCCGCAAACACCGCCTCTCCTCTGGTTTCCACATTTGCTGATGCATGCGGATAAAATGTAGCATTTTCATGCTGGTCATATACATTCAGTGCCAGGTTTTTTACCTTGCTTATTTCCTCATCCGTTGCATAGCGTGCTTCTATATAGTGCATTGCTCCCGTAAAACTTTTAGGCGAATAATTAGGTCTGTTGTTTGCAGGCGGAATAAAAAATTCCATGCTTCTGCCAGGCACATATATAAATGCCTCTCTCATACTGTCTTCAAAGCGTACCACACAGTATCTTCCGGCTCTGTCCGTATCAAGTACTATCCTGTCACCGTCAAGGTATTCGCTGCAGTACACAAGCTCTGTCTTATCATCTCCTTCAAAGCCACAGGCTATTTCTCTTTCTTCTTTACCTACAATTTTTAATTTAATCATCTTTCTACTCCTGTAGTAAATTTACCAGTACATTTCCCAATCCTGTCTTACCAGTCTTGTAAGAGCCTCCATAAAGAAGTAATCTCCCCAAATAACACATTCGTCTACACCGCTGTTTTTACAGGTGTTATATGGTGTCTTTTTTGCATAGGTTCCATGTAAAAGCTGACCGTTTGATATGCTCTTATCCTTTACCTGATAATTCTCTATAAGAGAGTGCATAAGTTTTTTTGCAACTGATGTATAATATGCCGCCTTCTCTTCATCAAGGTACTTGCTCATTTCTAAGAAACCGCAGATTGCGATTGCTGATGATGAAGAATCTCTTGGCTGTTCAGCTTCATCCCCATCTCCAAAACTTAAATCCCAGTATGGGCAAAGGTCTTTTGGAAGATGACTGAGGAAATATTTTGATACTCTTTCAAAGTACTTAATATATTCTTTATCGCCTGTATTTTTATATGCAATAGCTGTGCCGTAAATTCCCCAAGCCTGTCCTCTTGCCCAAGCTGAAGCATCCTTATAGCCCTGACAGGTAGCACCATGAGAAAATTCACCGCTGTCCGGATCAAAGAATATTGTGTGCCAGGTGGAATCATCATCTCTTATTATGTGCTTCATTGTAGTAATAATATGATTCCTTGCTATATCTGCATAATGATTATCCTTTGTTACCTCACTTGCCCAGTATAACAACGGCACATTAAGCATACAGTCTATAATAAGTCTTGCATTATCCCTTGCCCACATTTCTCCCCAAGCCTGAATGTACTTTCCTTCAGGACGGTATCTGCTACAAAGCTGGTCAGCAGCCTTTACCCCCGCTTCTTTTGCATTTTCATAAGAAAGCAAACGGTATGCCGCAACGCAGGACGGTATATATAAAAATCCCATATCGTGGTGGTCTATATAATGTCTTATGTTAATTCTCTCTAAGAAAGAATCTGCCTGTTTTTTTCCTGCGGTTTCAAATAAAGTTTTATCCTCAGGTTTTATAGCATTTTCATAAGCAAGCCATACCTCACCTGTCCAAAAACCGCTTGTCCAGTCTGTATTAATATCCGGTTTATAAAAATTTCCTTCACTGTTTGCAGGAGGAAAATGCTCCTCAAATTCAGGAAGGTTATTCTTAACCTGTTCCATACACATATCCAAAGCATTCTTAGCCATTTCTTCCGAAGCTTCGGGATAATTATTTAATAAATTGATGTCAATCCATTTATCCACTTATCCAATCTCCTTTTTATCTTACTAACGCAGGTAACAGATAAACCTCACCTTCTTATTCCTTTGTTAGCTGTAATTTATATAAATACCGATTTACCTACCACCTAAGCACTGTCATATGATCAGGCTTTTCATGAAATGCACAAACCATAGTCTGTCCAAGTCCGTACACTCCTTTTATACCGTTTAAGTCACTTGTGTTTCCCACATCGTTTCTAAGAAGCACTATACCGTATTGCTCTTTTTTCCTTGTAATCAAATATCCCTGTACTTCATCTTTGTTAAGCATAACATCATAGGCATAATTATATACTTTCTCTTCTAATATATCTGTTTTTGAACCCATAACAGTTTTTGCAATTATGGTAGTTAAAAAATACGAGCCTTCTGTATTTATATTAAGAGCTTCACTTTCTTCTATCTTATTATAATGCCTTGATACCGGTGATTTGACAATATCCTGTGCCACCTCTCCATTTTCATCAAAGCTTTTTATTACAAATTCGCATTTATCCCCTTTTCCGATTATCAGATTATTTTCTCTTTTAAGGCTGATATTTTCAGCAAAAGCAAAATGCTGTGATAACACATTATCCTTGTTGCCGATAATTTCATCACTGATAATAATTATATCAGACCTCGGTGCTACAACCCTTCTTCTAAGCAACACTCCAGACTCCATATACCCACAGTGAACACCTTCAAATAACAGGAAATCACCTTTCTTAGTAAAAATGTTGCCGAGTGAAGGCGGCAGATTTTTATAAGTCCAAGAATTTACACTATCTGCGTATTCACTGTTATTTATAAGAGGTACATTGTGAGCCTTTGCACCTTTTAGTATATATCTTTCTTCTATGTCTTTATAAGTATAGCGTCCGCTATCTCTAAGTATCTGCTCTCCGTTAAACCATAGTTCTATATGAAGCTTATCCTGATGTCCATGACCTCCTCCGAGACTACCATTTCTAAAATACAAAAAATCAGAGTCTTCATTATAGGAGTTTCTTAATATTGCTTCACCGCTTTCAGGTAAGGAAATAAGCCCTGCCGGGATAGCCGAAGTTTCCAGCTTTTCATATTCCTCTATTCCCTTAACCCCGAAAAGCCATGCCCCTTCAAAATCAAGATGTGTAAAGCCTGCAAATTTAAGTACCTTATCACCAAATATAACCGCTGCCTGACTTAACAAATCTCTTACATCGGTATCGTCTGAATCCCCCGTCATAAGCTGATGATGGTTAGGATATGTTCTCTTAAAAGTAGCATAAGCCATATTTCTTATAATCTGCTTTTCTTCTTCTGTAAACGGTTCATCCCCGTAAAGCTTAGCCACTCTTAAAACTTCAAGGTAAGCAGCCAGTACCTCATTATGATACATAGGAGAAGCTTCCCACTGCATTCCGTCATCATGTATCTGTGTATGTAATGCCGGTTTTAAGAAATGAACAGAAGTTTCTCTGTACTCTGAATTTTTAAGTATATGGGAGAGTACATACAATCCTGTGTACTCCATTACACCCCAGTTACTTTTTATCGAAAAACCTTTTTTCGGATTTTCTGCCAAATGTTTTGCATGTACGGCTAAAGCAGAGAAAAACTTTTCCTTTACATCTTCGGTAATAAGGGGACTGTCTGCAAAAAGAGCCATTGCGCGTACCCAATAATCAGCACGCAGTCCCACCTCAAGGGTTCTCCAAAGCATTTTATCAGTTTTTTCTATATCAATGTTTTCGCTTATCCAGTCAAGTAACTGTGCTATAAATGCTTTAACATACTTATCATCTAAGTAAAGCCTGTAAGCCTGCCCCAGACATATAAAGTATCTATGCCTGTTAAGCTGAAAAATAAATTCCTGATCTTCGTTAAGGCAGTAATCCCACTTTATTTTTCCATCAAAATGAACTGCTTCACTTGTAGACTCCATGTCCCATGGAAGCCTGAATAAAAATGTATGCTCTGCCGTTTCATCTGCTGTTTTTACAACTATATCCTTCATCTCTTCGCAGTTTTTAATACAAAAATCCGCAATTTTTAAGTAGTCCTCTTTTTTATATACGAAATGTTTACAAAAATCATTCCATAACAATTCTGTATTATTCATTATTTGCTTCCTTAATCCAGTTATCAAGAAAACTGTCGTTTTGACGCTTCATCCAGCTTATAACATCTGCTTCAAGTTTTTTTGCAAGTTCTTTATTTTCTTCAATTTCTAAATCAAGCAAATTTTTCTGCTCCGGATCTTTTAATATATCATAAAGATATCTCTTAGGCTTACAAATCACATCATAGCCAAGCTCTAATACATAGGTATATCTTTTAGTCCTTACTCCACGCCAGCCGTATGCTGCAGGGTTTTTACCCGCTTTCTTAAATTTTTCAACAAAATCCGCTCTTCCCGGTGAGGCACAGATAAAGCTTACTCTCTCCTCATCCTCTTCACCTTTTATAAATCTTGAGCAGTCTTTGCCCTCTACCGTATCAGGTATAGGACAATTTAACAGCCCTAAGACAGTCGGCATCATGTCCTGACTTCCAATACAGGTACTGCATTTTTTATTATCATTGCCCGGCACATGTACTACAAACGGTATTCTTATTGATTCTTCATACCATACATGTTTTCCCATAAGACCATGTGAACCCATCATATCTCCATGATCCGCAGATAAAATAATAAGGGTGTCATCATATAGTTTATTCTCTTTTAGATAATCAACCAACCGACCAAATTGCTTGTCAAGACCGCTTACAGCCGCATAATACTGCTTTGTGGTAAGAGTCATTTCTTCCTCTGTCATCAGAGCATTTTCTCCTGTATGATGATGAATATCTCTCACACATACATTGCTTTTAAGCTTCACCTTATCATAGAGATTCAGATACTCCTCAGGAACCTCACTGTAAACGCTGTGTGGAGGATTCCAAGACATATAGAGGGCAAACGGCTTTGATTTATCTCTTTTTTCTGAAAGATATTCTATAGCCTTATCCGTTTCATGCTCAGGAGACCATTTGTTTACCTTAATCATCTCATCCGTATCCTGCCAGTAATGAGGCGATAAGTGCATATCATAAGTTCCGTAAGAATACCAGTAGTCAAAGCCATGTCTTCTTACTCCCGGAGGAGTGTATGCGTCCCAGTCCCTTGCACCCGACTTTGGTTCCTCACAGTGGTTCTGTTCAGGCTCATCCAAATGCCATTTTCCTATGTAGGCTGTATCATAGCCTGCTTCTTTAAGCACCTGTCCCACACAAATCTCATCATCACCAAGTCTTAAAGGTAAGCCTCTTTTACAATTTGTAAAAAATCCTGCCGACAGCGGATATTTTCCGGTCATAAGGCTTGCCCTGTGAGGTGAGCAGACAGGAAATGTGCTGAAAGCATGATCACAATAAGTTGATTCTGAACAAAATCTGTCCATAAGAGGAGTTAATACCGGATCTTCATTAGCATAACCCATAGCTCCGGCTCTCCATTGATCTGCAAAAACAAATAACAAATTCATATTCTCTACTTCACTCTCCTTCTATCCGCTTCATCTAATTCAGATTATTAAACTACAAACTATCTGATTTATGAATTAAACAACTTCTTCTCATCAAGATATATTCCAAAACCATAGCAAGACTTAACTGAAATAGGATTAACTATGCTGTCTGTAGGTATATCCTCCACCGCATCATAATAAAATCTGCTTTCCTTCTCCTTTTCGGTGGCTTCTACCCATTCCGCTCCAAGCCCTACTGCTATCTGCTGCCACACTGTAGCTGCAGGACCTATAAGACTGTCATCACCTATCATAAGCTTGGCACCTATTTCGTATATTCTCTTTGCCAGTTCGACAGCATCTATTATAGAGCCTGATGAATCCGGATGAATATTATAAATTCCACCCATACCCGGCAATATAGTTTTTACCGCCTCTCTTGAAGGTCTTAGGGGATAGTCAGGTATAAGCGGTAAATCAGAAACCTGTTTTTGAAGCTCTACCCATTCTTCATTGTCTATATATGCCGGATCTTCACAGGCATCAAGTCCCGCCTTATGAAGGGCTTTAAGGCAAGCTGCAATGCTTTCTAAGGATTTTTCTTCTCCTATATTTTTATATCCTCCGTTTACATCCCCTATAATAAATGTGTCATGATTTTTAGAATTATCTCTTACCGCTTTTATAATCTTTTTATCAAGTTCTACATCCCCAAATAATTTAACCTTTATAAACTCCGACTTTTTATTAGCTATTGCAAATCTTGTTTTGTTAGCAACATCCTCAGGGTCATCACTTAGAATGACATAAACTCCACAAACCGGCTTTCTCTCTTTAAGTCCTAGAATATCCGGTGCCGATTTTTTCAGACATTTGCCTGCAAGGTCGATTATTGCCATTTCTGCCATTTCCACAATATTTTCAGGAAAAATGCCTCGCTTTGTTCGTAAAAGAGAGAATGCCTCTTTTATACTTAACCCTTTAAGCATATTGATATTATTATAACTTTCATCTAATGAAACCTCAGGGTTATTAACGCTGATAACACATTCTCCGTATCCGCTTTCATTTCCTGCTCTTAAAACCAAAAATAAATGCTGTCTGCTTGTCCATGTGCCAAAGCTGAAATACTGATTTACCTCAACTGACTTTAAGCATAATTTGGCTTCTTCAATACTTATATTAAGTGTAGATAATTCTCTGATTACTCTTTCTTCTGTATTTTCCGTTTTCATATCAAACCTTTTTATTTCTGATAAGTATGCTGTTTACCTTATTTCTTAGCATAATAAGATACTCGGGGGATTTCGGGTATTCAAAAAAGGTAAGAGGCTCTGCCAAGCCCTCTTCCAAAAGCTCTATTACCGCTGTTTTTCCTATTTCAGCTTCAAGCAGTTTAAGTGCTCTGTAGTCCTGTAAGGCTTCATTTAATGCCATAAGCCGTATAGACTCCTCCGGCTTTCCGCCTTCACCCGGATACACCAAAAATGCGTCGCCCGAAGGGAAACTGCCTTCACAGTCAGTTATCTCATAAGGATTAATCGCCTTTTTTGAAAACTGATTGTTATAGAAATTAAATCCCCAGTGAAGTATACCTTCTATTCCGAACTTATACACCAAAACTCCGTAAATACGGGTTCTTGCTAATGGCATAGAGAAAAAGCGGTTCGGTACCGACTCATACTGAGAGGTACAGTAATAACTCCACAAATGTGGAACTTTATTCTCTATAAAAGGCTCTATGTGATTTATGGCACATACCGGAATATCCACAAGCCCTTTTTCATAAAATTTATAATCCGACAAAGCGTCAATTATCTTGCAATCCTTCAAATAAGGAAGTACCGACAGCCTTGCTTTTTCATACTCTTTGATATGCTCTTGTCTTGGCTCATCGGAAATATGAAAAAAAGTTTTATCAAGCAAATTTTTTTCCGATAAAAAGGTTTTTAATGCCGGAATAAACTGCTCTAAAAATACAGTATATTCACCCACAGCAGGGGTATCCCAGCCAAACCTTTTTATATATTTGCCGCTCTTTTTTACCATTATCTTAGGTGCAAAGCCTGCTCCCCATTGAGTAAAGAAATGAGCAATTTCAAAATACTCTATCCCCGCCTCGTTGCAAAGAGCTATCCACCTTTCAAGATTATTAAAATCAAACAGATACTTTCCTTCACTTTCAGTTATACCGACAAGCTGTACCGTAGTACGCTCACCTCCCACCTCAGTATCAAGAGGCGGTGTAAATACCGGAGTTAAAATTGTATTTCCTCCACGCTTTACATATACTTCTATAAAATTTTTCAAAATTTCCCAGTGTCTTTCACTAAAGGGCGAAACCTTATAATAATCAGCAAGACAATCACAGTGAAACCACTCCGTATGGTAAAGTGTGAGTTTGGGAAGTGATACGGGAATTACCTCAACCTTTGCAGTAACTTCAATTTCTACAGTATCATCATCTTTTAATATACAGACTCTTATAGGGTAAATACCGCCCTTTATTTTATCTGTAATATCAACATCAATCCAAAAACTCTGCCAAATTTCCGGTAAAACAGCTGTTTCTCCGGTTTCATCAAGTTCTTTTAATAAATCCGGATAAAGCCCCGGTGTGCATCTTAGGTAATTTCCGTCTTTTTCCGGATGAGCCGGATATTCAGAAGGCACTAAAGCCACACGCCTTATTTTTATATATGGCTCTAAATCACTGTATATCTTAAATCTTACCTTCTCTTTTCGCCTTATATTTGCACTGATTGCTACCTGAAATGATACATTTTCCCCAAAAAGCCCCTGAAAAGCACAACGCTCGGGAAAGTACAACGGCTCTTTATCTGTAAAAACCTTCTCCATCGAACTTACTAAAAGCATGGAATATTTTTCAGAAACAGCTTTTCCCATACTCATATTTAGCCCTTAACTCCTCCTGTTATTCCACCTATAATCTTCTTTGAAAGTCCTATGTAAAGAACAAATGTAGGAATAAATACAATTATTACCGAAGCAAATAATCCTGACCAGTCTCCACTGTACTTCATTCCGTTAATCATTGAGAACAATCCCAAAGCTACAGGTCTTAATTTCTCTGAGTTTACAAATAACAGCGAGAGGAAGTACTCGTTCCATATTGCTATAAAGTTAAAAATCGTTACAGTTACAACACCACCCTGTGCGAGTGGGAATACAATCTTCCAAAAAGCCTTTACAGGATGACAGCCGTCTATAGCCGCAGCCTCTTCATAGGCACTTGATATATTGGCAAAATACGCCATAAGGAAGGTGGTTGTATATGGCACTTTTATAGCTACAAACAGCACTATAAGCACTATTCTGTTTGAAAAAGAATTACCAAGCACACCTGTCCTTGCAACCCAGGTATAAAGCGGGATTATTACCATTATGAGCGGCACTCCCATAGTACCTGCAAGGGCTGATGTAAGGGTTTTTCTGCCCCAAAATTCAAACCTCTGTAATACATAAGCATAAGGTGCACAAACTAAAATCAGAAATGCACAGGATAAAACCGCATAAATCAATGAGTTAGTAAAAAATACCGAAACATTGGATGATACCCATGCCTTTTTATAGTTCTCGAAATGAATTCCTGTTTTAAATCCCAAAATATCTCCGGAAAATATATCTGCTGTTGTGGACAAACTTGCTGCCACTACCCAGCCTAAAAGTACCACTGTAAAAAGAACCCAAGCAACTAAAATTATATAACCCGGTAAAAGCTTAATTTCCTTTTTCAAATTAAAGGGTGTGGATTTTTTTTCTTTTTTTGCAGTTTTTAGCATTTTCATAATCAAAACCTTTCATAAATTTAACTTTTAAAACTCCAAGTCATCATCTTTAAGAACTCTACCCGCAATCTTGAATATAAATATCACTAAAACGCAAAGAATTATACCTATTGCCGCACCTGCTCCGGCATCTCGTGAAATTATATCCGCAGTTTCCGCTCCAAATACCTTAGTATACATATATACCATAGGAACAACTGTAGAGGTATCTGCCGTAAGAGGTGAGAAAAGCTGTGACCATATAAAAAATCCTGCTATACTTATAGACCACATAATAATGTTCGTTCTTAAAATACCTCTTAAAAGAGGGAGTGTAATATGAAAAAACTGCTGAACCTTATTAGCTCCGTCTATACCTGATGCTTCATAGTATTCCTTGCTTATTCTCTCTATACCGCTTATCCATATAAGCATATGGTGACCTATCATTCCGAAACAGTAGGAAAAGAGTAATGCCCAAAATTTATGTTCTGCATCCAACCACTGTATTTTGGCAAGACTTTCTAAGCCAAGCATATTAAAAAAAGTGGTTAAAAAGCCGTAAGAAGAATTAAAGGCATACTGAATCCACATTGTAGCCATAGCTACGGCACTTATTACATTAGGTAAATATATTGTAGCCTGAAAAAATCCTTTTCCTCTTATTCCGCTGGTTAAAATAATAGCTATCAGTAAAGATACTGTAAGTGTGGTTATACCGCCTATCGTCCATATCTTTCCTATATTGATAAGCGACTGTCTAAACAGCGAAGTGCTAAACAAATCCAAATAATTTCCAAATCCTCTAAATTCCCATTTGCTAACCGGATCCGTAATTTCTATAATCTTAAAAAAACTCATAATTACGGTTCTGATTATCGGATAAACAAATACTCCGAAAAACAATAATGTTCCGGGAAGAGTAAATGCTAAAATCATACTTTTATTGCGTTTCATAAATATTTCCCCTTCTGAGACAGACCACTGCTTTATATATAATTTACAAAACAGGCAGGTCAAGTGAAATACCTGCCTGCCCATTATGCGTATTTACGCATTTTTCTGCAAATTACATATTTTTCACAAATAAGGCCCTATACTTTTATTTTCCTGCCGCCTTTTTCATGTTTTCAACAAACTCTGCACCTGTAAGTTTTCCTGAGTAAAGCTTAATTAAGTTCTCCTTTAATACAGGTGTAATATCAGGGTTACTCTCTGCTCCGCCCATAATCTCCTTGCAGTTATCAAAGTAAGGCTTTACATCTGCAAGCTGCTCAGGCCAAGAATGATTTTCAGAATCTGCCGGAAGACTTATACTCTCTTTAGCTAACTTCTCGTCATACTCACCTCTTGTCATCTTCTCGATAAAGCCGAATGCAGCTTCTTTATTCTTACACATAGAAGTAATAGCAAAACTCTGTCCGCCGATAACCATAGCTTCTGTTCCGTTAACTCCGTTCTTTACCTCAGGATATGCAAAGAATCCCCACTCAAAATCAGGACCTGTGATATTCTTAACTTCGTTAACCATATATGTTCCTACGCAGTACATAGCAACCTTACCTGTTGCATATTCTGTATTCTGTCCTGTAGGGAATACATTTGAAGCTACAAGCTCTGAAAAATATCCCTTAGCTGCAAGGTCTGCAAGATCATTAGCAGTCTGTAAAACTTCAGGTCTGTCCCAACCGTTTTCATTAACGATTTCCTTTAAGCCCTTGCTTCCTGCAAGTCTTCCAAGGTGCATACCGAATGCCTGTGGTACATAAGCATCATCAGTAGTAAGAGGAGTTATACCTGCGTCTTTAAGCTTCTGACAAGCAGCTAAAAACTCATCCCAGTTAGCAGGTGCTTTTTCAATGCCTGCCTGTTTGAAAAGCTTTTTATTGTAAAGATAAGCATTTGACTTAAACTGATAAGGTATCTCTTTAAGCACACCGTCATTGTAACTTCTAAAAAGTGCCATCATTGTAGGATTTGTACGAGGCTCATAATTACGCTCCTTAACAATATCCTCAAGACTTATAATACGGTCGCCGTAATTACTCTTATTTCCGGCTCCGTCAAAGAAATCTACCTGCTGGTTTGCATCAAGAGCAGGAATAAGACCTTCCTTAATTCCCTTACGCCCCTTAAATTCAACTTCAATCTCAACTCCGGTTTCTTTCTCATAAGCTTCAACAGCCTCTGAAATAACCATTCCCTGTGGCTCTGTAGCTTCCCAGTTAGACCAGTATACAAGCTTTACTCCGCTGAACTTCTTTGCATCGGAGCCTGTCTGAGAAGTGCTTGATGCTTTGCTTGCCGTCATAGATGCAGACTTCCCTGCGGAAGCGGGTTTTTCCATATCTGCCTTATTTCCACATCCTGCAAGTGCCGACATTACCATAGCACCGGAAATTACTGCAACCCCAATTCTTTGTAAAAACTTTCTTTTCATAAAATGTTCCTCCTTTTTGTGTTTACATATTTATATGAGTTTTTGTACATCCTTATTAAAAGGAATAATATGCACAAAACTTTTCATAACAAAATATTAACTACTGCACATTATAAAGCTCCGCATTATTTTCAAGAGCAATATCAATCTTACATAACATTACATCCGGCACCGGCATATTTTTAATAAGACAGTCAACCATAACCTTAAAAGCCATATATCCTTTTTGATAAGGATTTTGATCTATCACCGCCGCCATTTTCTTTAACTTCAAAAACTCTAAAGTTTCCTCATTTAAGTCCGTACCTATTATTGCCACCTTAGAATCCTCGTTTCTTCCTTCAAGTGCCTCTACAAATGCCGCATTATCATGTGAAGTAAGAGCATATATAAGACATATATCTTTATATTTATCAAGTGCCTTACAGGCATTTAAGTAAAGCTCTCCTTTAGCATTCATATTTCTTGTATAGCCTTTTACAAACTCTAATTTTAATTCCGGCTTATACTTATTTATATAATCACAAAAACTGTTCAAACGCCCCTCATGAATTTTAGAATCGGCACGCCCGCAAGAAACCAATACTCTTCCCTTATCAGGCGTTATAAGTGCTGTAAATTCCGCCGCCACTCTTCCTACCTGTACTTCTCTCGGCGGAATACAGATAAGTCCTTCGGGGATTTTCATGTGGTCATCTATAATCAGTACTCTTATATTTTGTGCTAAAAGCCGTTGTAACTGCATAAGAATCTCAGGTGCTCTTGTAAATGAAAGTGTTATAACTCCTCCATACTCAACCGAGCCTTTTTCAGCGATTTCTTTAAGCTGTATAAGCTGCTGTTCTTCGTTGTCACATACAAATGGAATTATTTCTACATTTAATCCTTTCAAATCCTCTGTACTTTTATTAATTCCAAGCCACACATAATCGAAGTAAAGCTTCTTTCCCCATTTATCCTTAGGCATTACTACCGCAACTCTCTCTGTTTTTCTCTTAATCGAGGCTGCCGCATAGTTTTCCACATATCCCATTTTTCTTGATGTTTCTATAATTTTGGCACGAAGCTCATCGCTTATCCCTTCTTTACCTCTAAGTGCCCTATGAACAGAAACTGTAGATATTCCTAATTTTTTTGATATATCTTTTATTGTAATTGTACCTGAAGCTTTCTTCATAAAACCATCCATTTCCGGCTAATAAACTTTGTAAGTATGTTTATCATTTTTATTTACTTAAAAGTTTATGTTTAAATAATTGATAATTATCGTTTGCGTAACCGTTTACTTATATAATATATTATGCTATAATTAGTCCGATGTCAATATTTATTTAGTTATTTTTAATAAAAAACTTAGGAGGTGTTTATGTCATTGCATAAAATTGTAGAAAACTGCGGCATTATTCCGGTAGTGGTACTGGAGGATGCCTGCCATGCCGTTCCTCTTGCAAAGGCTTTACTTGCAGGAGGAATCAACATTTGCGAAATAACTTTTAGGACAGCAGCAGCTGAGGAATCTATCAGACAGATTGCCTTAAATGTACCTGATATGATAGTGGGAGCCGGTACTGTAATTACAAAAGAGCAGCTAAAAGCAGCCACCGATGCCGGTGCAAAATTCATCGTTTCCCCGGGAAGCGACCTTGAAGTAATAAGATATGCAAAAGAACTCGGTGTATATATGCTTCCGGGTGCTGTTACTCCTACGGAAATAATGCAGCTTATAAAAGAAGATATCAAGGTTGTTAAATTTTTCCCTGCCGAGAATTACGGAGGACTTAAAACCATTAAAGCTCTTTCCGCTCCTTTCCCTAATATAAAATTCGTACCTACAGGCGGAGTGAGCCTGTCAAACCTCACCGCTTATCTTGAATTTAACAAGATTGCTGCTGTGGGAGGTTCATGGCTTTGCACAAAGGATCTTATTAAAGATGGAAAATGGGATGAAATAACCAAGCTTTCAAAAGAGGCTATGGATATTTTCAGAACTGTAAGGCAATAATTTATCTCATATTATTAAACCAACATAACTAATCAAACAATTAAACCACAGGGTTAAAATTATCTGTTATACAGATATTTAGCAATATAACCTTATAGTCAAAGAGCAAAAATTAAATCTCTATATATAAAACTTATTAATATATCTTTGACTTATTGCGTAATAATCTAACCAAGTTTTATTTTAATGGAGGATATATGAATTTACAGATTAAAAGTAAAAGTGAGTGCACCTATGATGAGGTGTCAATGGGAGAAGTAATGCTGCGTCTTGACCCGGGCGAGGGCAGAATAAGAACTGCAAGAAGCTTCAACGCTTACGAGGGCGGCGGAGAATACAATGTAGCCAGAGGACTTGCAAAATGCTTCGGACTTAAAACAGCAGTTATTACCTCACTTGCAAAGAATGACATAGGCTACCTTATAGAAGAAATGATAGATGCCGGCAAGGTAGATTCCGATTTTATCGTATGGAGAGATTTTGACGGTATAGGAAGGGCAGTACGAAACGGACTTAATTTCACAGAAAGAGGATACGGTGCAAGAGGTGCACTGGGCATATCCGACAGGGCAAATACTGCTGCAAGTCAGCTTAAAGTAGGGGACTTTGATTTCGACCACCTCTTTGGCAAGCTCGGTGTAAGGTGGTTTCATACAGGAGGTATTTTTGCAGCTCTTTCCGAAAGTACAGCAGAGTTTACTATAGAAGCCGTAAAAAAGGCTAAAGAGTACGGTACTATTGTAAGTTATGACTTAAACTACCGTCCTTCTCTGTGGAAACATATAGGAGGCCTCAACAAATGCAGGGAAGTAAACCGTGAAATAGCAAAATATGTAGATGTAATGATTGGAAATGAAGAAGATTATACCGCCTGCCTCGGCTTTGAAGTTCCGGGAAATGCTGAAGATTTAACTTCTCTTAACTTAGACGGCTATAAGCTTATGTTAAATGAAGCTACAAAGGTATATACAAACTGGAAGGCGGCAGGAACTACACTTCGTGAAGTTAAAACCGCTACAATAAATGACTGGTCTGCAATGCTTTATGTAGATGGTGAAATATACCACGCTAACGAGTATAAAGGGCTTGAAATCCTTGACAGAGTAGGCGGCGGTGACAGCTTTGCTTCCGGTTTGATATACGGTCTTATGGAAACAGGCGATCCGGCTAAGGCGGTTAACTACGGTGCTGCACATGGTGCACTTGCAATGACTACTCCGGGCGATACCTCGATGGCAAGAAAACCTGAAGTTGAAGCCCTTATGTCCGGCGGCTCCGCAAGAGTTAAAAGATAAAACATACAGTTAGATTAAAGCTTTCATGTATTAGGAGCGGACTTAAATTTCCGCTCCTTGTATTTTTTTATTTTAATTCTTCTATCATTCCTCTAAGTTCTAACTCCCAATTACTAATAGCTGAAAACCATACACAGCCAAACACGCCTCCGTCCTTTATATTCACAGACGAGCAGATTATAACAGGCAAATTCAGCCTTTCTTTTTTTACGAATTTTACAAACTTATCTCCGGTATCTTTTTCCTCATAACCTCCCGGTTCTACCGGATAGTACATATCTGTTATAGCAAGGTCAAAATGTTCTCCTCTTTCTGCCGCCTCCTTCAATTCACAAATTCCGTCTGTCAGATTCATCACCCAAACTATATCATCTGCTTTAATCCCACAAGATAATAAAACGGATCGTATTTCAGAATGTTTGCTTACAGAGTCCTCTAAATGTAAAATCCTCATACTTTTCTCCTTGTTCTGTTTTCACTTTTCTGCTGCATTTATAAGACTTTATAAAAAAGAACCCAAACTTATTATACATCAAAGTTTGAGTTCTTTCTACAATATCTTATTCTTTTATTTCAGGAGTGTTTTCTGTAATCTCGACTTTTTCTACATCTGTCTCCGAGGTTTCTGCGTTTTCAACTTCAGTTTTCTCTTCTTTCTTTTCATCAGGATCGGGAAGTCCTTTTATTTCTCTATACATCTTAATAAACTCCTTACCTGTGATGGTTTCTTTCTCAATAAGGTATTCCGCTATCTTATCAAGTACCTCTCTGTTTTCCTTGATTATATTCACGGCTCTGTCATAGAACTCTTTCATAAGCCTTGCAATTTCAGCATCTATCTTAGCTGCGGTATCATCAGCACAGTTAAGTACAGCCCTTCCGTCCAAATAACGATTTTCAACGGACTCAAGCCCTACCATACCGAATTTATCCGACATACCGTACTGAGTAATCATAGAACGAAGTATAGCCGTAGCCCTCTCAATATCGTTGCTTGCACCGGTTGTAACGGAGTTAAATACTACATCTTCCGCCGCTCTGCCTCCAAGGAAGGTAACAATATCCGTTTCAAGCTCCTCTTTACTCTGAAGGAACTTCTCCTCCTTAGGAAGCTGCATAGTATAACCGAGTGAGCCCATTGTTCTTGGTACTATGGTTATCTTTTGTACCGGATCCGCATTCTTCATAGAGGCGGTAATAAGAGCATGTCCCACCTCATGGAAGGCAACTATACGCTTTTCTTCCTTACCAAGTATTCTATCCTTCTTTTCCTTACCTGCTATAACCACTTCAACTGCCTCAAAAAGATCCGCCTGACTTACAGTCCTCCTGCCTGCTTTTACCGCCATAATAGCGGCTTCATTTATCATATTGGCAAGGTCTGAACCGACAGCCCCCGCCGTAGCCATAGCGATTGCATCTATATCTACCGTATCATCCATAAGCACATCTTTACTATGTACTTTAAGTATGGCAACCCTTCCTTTAAGGTCAGGACGGTCAACTATAACTCTTCTGTCAAAACGCCCCGGACGAAGAAGTGCCTTGTCAAGTACATCCGGACGGTTGGTAGCCGCTAATATAACTACTCCCTTTGACTTGGAATCAAAACCGTCCATTTCAGCAAGAAGCTGGTTTAATGTCTGTTCACGCTCATCATTACCGCCGCCATATTTAGAATCCCTGCTTTTACCTATAGCATCTATCTCATCTATGAAAATAATACAAGGTGCCATACTATGTGCCTGTTTAAATAAATCTCTTACCCTTGAAGCACCCACACCTACAAACATTTCCACAAAATCAGAACCTGAAAGTGAAAAAAACGGTACATTCGCCTCTCCCGCCACAGCCTTTGCAAGCAGAGTTTTACCTGTTCCCGGAGGTCCTACAAGAAGTGCTCCTTTTGGAAGTTTAGCACCAATCTCGGCATATTTCTTAGGATTATGTAAAAAGTCCACCATTTCACGAAGTGAGTCCTTTGCTTCATCCTCACCGGCTACATCGGCAAAGGTGATACCCGTGCGTTTTTCCACATAAACTTTTGCATTACTTTTACCGACTCCCATCATTCCGCCGGCACTTTTTGAAAATGAACGGTAAATTAAATACATAACCACCCAAATTCCAAGAAGAGGAAGAATATAGATTGCAAAAAATTCCAATATTCCCTGAGTAGCATCCGCCACGGGAGAACGCATTTCAACCTTTGCCTCCAAAAGCTTTTTTGCAAGTTCTACATCGCCTACATAGCCGGTATAATATGTCGGAGTATAAAGGTCATTAGCAGATGACTTAGGTGTAATCTCTATTTTACCCTGTCTTAATATTACAGATTCTATCTTGCCCGCATCCAACATTCTGATAAATTCATTATAACTTATTTCTCTGTTTACACCCTGTTTTAAAAGGTGCATTCCATATATGAATATCAGAAAAATAACAATGCTTGCTATTATGGTTATAATACCGGCTTTTTTATTCATACCGCCGCCGGAATTATTATCGCCTGTTTTGTTATTTTTATTATCTTCCATTGAATTTCCTTTCTATTTTTTATTTGCACAACTTCATTGTATACAATTATAACTATACACAATTAAAATTGCAAGTAATACATAGATTTTTCACGATTTCTTCACTATTTTTTATTCTTTTCATAAATCAGACCAAGTCCTTTTATCAGAAGTGAGTCATCCTGTATAATTTTCTTTTTGCAATACGGAACTACCAGCTTAGCCAATCCTCCCGTTGCAACAGTTAAGAGTTTTCTGCCCATTTCCTCTTCTATCCGCTCTATCATACCGTCTATCATAGCCGCACTTCCAAATACCGTTCCGCTTTTCATACTGTCTATTGTATTGCTTCCGATAACCTTTTTAGGGGCTTCAAGGCTGATTCTTATAAGCTGTGATGTACCGCTTACAAGGGAATTAAGCCCGGTTATTACTCCCGGCATTATAGCTCCTCCCGCAAACTGCCTTTTTTCATTTATATAACTGAAAGTGGTAGCTGTTCCCATATCTATTATAATTAACGGAGCCTTATATTCATCAAGTGCCGCAACAGCTCCTGCTATAAGGTCAGCCCCAAGCTGTGCCGGATTATCTATTACTATATTAATTCCGCTTTTAATGCCGGGACCTACTATCATAGGTACTTTGCCGCAAACCTTTTCTACCGCTTCAGCTATTGTATCGGTCAGTTGCGGAACTACTGATGAAATAATAGAGCCTTCAACTTCAGTCGGTTTTTTCCCGTAAAGCTCAAATAAATTCTTAAACATAATAGCATATTCAAGAGCGGTTTTCCCCATATTTGTAGCAAGTCTTTCCTCAAAAAACGGTTTCCCGCCTTCCAAACACCCTAAAACTATATTGCTGTTTCCCATATCCACTGCAAATATCATAACTTTCTCCTATACACAAGAATTAGGACAGGAACGCTCCTTCACGGTACGAACCTGCCCTATATTTTAATTTTCTTCTATAATACTCTTAGCTTTATCCGAATCCGCCGAAACTGAAAGGTATATGTAAGTCCCTTTTCTAATAACGAAAGCATTGTCAAGACGCTTGAGTTCTTCCGGCACATAGTTCTTAAAGCTTGCCTTTTGAATTTCAATCCTCTCATTAAGCTTTGTTTCAATATCCTTTGCAGCTTCTTCATCATTTGCCTCAAATGCGGCAATCTCTTCTGCCGTACCGCCTGAACTTGATACATAAACCTTTTTAGCCTTTATCTTATCTTTCATAAGAGTAGGATAAAGAATTTCAAGTGTTTCTTCCTCAGGTTCAACAAGCTTATCATCATACTTAATTTCATTTTTAAGCCTGTCCGCTACCTTTGTTACATCCGCCATAGCGGCTTTACTGCTTGTTTTTGACATAGATGCCGTACTTTCACTCTTAACTGAGGATTTTTTTGTATCTTTGTTTCCGCCGCAACCGTATAATACAGTTGAAGCTGTAATTGTTAATACTGAAAGTGCCGCCAACATTTTAATTTTGTTTGTTTTTTTTCTCATTTTATTTCCCTCATTTTTAATAATTCATATTTACTATATAAGCAAGTATTCTCTTGCAATATTCTCTATCCATGTGTACTCCGTCAGGAGTAACGCCTTTAGGAAGATAACCCTTTTTATCTGCAACGGCAGGTGAAAGATCAATATATGATACTTTAATTTCTTCCGCCATTTCCTTTATTATTTTATTAAACTTCTTTACATTCTTCATATTAAATATTTTATCCGACTTGGACTTTTTTTCAGTTACAGGCAAAATTCCCTGTACAACTATTTCCGCATCAGGTTGTATTTTCTTTATAGCCTCTATAGTTTTTTTGTATTCGTCAGCAAAAATATTTGTATATGACCATCCAAGTTCGTTAATTCCATAACAAATATATACTTTCTTATACTTTTTATCCTTTAATGCCTCTATTACAGTTACCATTTTCCCTTTAGCATTTCTTACCACTTTTTCAGTACGGGCATTCTTTACATTTAATCCTCTTCCTGCAAAGAAATTCGGACTTTTAAGTCCTGCACTTATTTGCAAGCCCTGAGTTCTTGAGTCGCCTACAAAAACAGTATCCTTATAATACTTCTCCTCATCTTCCTTTGTTGCAGTCACTAATTTTTTTATATCTTTTTCTTCTTTTTTATTTTTCCCGGCTTCATTTTTATTAGCCTTATCCTCTGCAGTGTTAATTTTAGAGTCTATGTTACTATTTGTTTGTGCCGAAGAAGTCGTACCGATATTTTCTGATGAAAGACTGCCTGAAGTACCTAAGGCGGCTGTATCTGCACTGCCGGTTTTAATCGCCGAATCGGTAGATGTTGTCTTAGCGGATAAATCTCTTCCTTCACCTATGAAAAGATTTATTAATCCGTAGCCTCCCATTATGCCTGCCGCCATTATCGTAACCACAACTATTGCAACCAGTCCTCTATGTTCATTCCGTCTTTTTCTTCGATATGAACTTCTATTATTTCTATATGAATTAACGCCCATTGCTATCCTCATTTCTAATACGGACAAAGTTTATCCGCCGATTTTCAAATTCCTTAGCAAAATGAGTATAAGTTTGTAAATATTAATTGTCAAGCATATTTCGGCTAATTTTCTTATTTTAAGATTTTTGTAAAATATACTTAATTGTTTTTGATATATATTCGTAATCTTCATCAGGTACATTTGATAAAATACCTAATACCAATTCATCCTGCACGCTTTCCAGTTCTTTTAACAGCTTACTGTCTTTAAGGCTTATCCCATATCCGTTTGAAGTCAGCCTGTTTTTATATGATACATCCTCAGTCAGTGCTTCAGTTACCTTCATAAATGTTTTATTTGCGGCAAATTCATCAAACTTAGCCTTATCGGCTATTAATATATTAATGTCACCTGCTGCAAATCTTGCCACAAGACGCTGTGTATTGGCTACTGCGTTACCCATGCCCGTTTCTTTAAGAAAATATGTATCGTCAATCTGAACTTCCTGCTTTCCTTCATAAAGTCCAAGACAATCTGAAAGCTCAAGAGACAGTTTATTTATCCTCTCCTCATTCCAGTAATCATTTACTACAGCTATCGAAATAACCACATCAGGCTTAGGCGAAAAGATAGAATACATTAGTGAAGCAAATACCCCCATTACGATTATTGTTATTATGACTTTATTTCTATAATAATCATTAAAATAATCAAACTTTTGCTTCAGGCTCATTTTTTTCCACTTATCAACCTCTTTTTCATCTTCTCTGTGATTATATATATAAGCCTCTTCTCCTAAAATGCTTTCTTTTTTCATATTTTATTCTTCAATCAAATTAAATTTTTTAAGCATTGCAATAAGTTTTTCCTGATTGACAGGCTTACCTGCGTATGCCGTGCATCCATTTTCAAAAGCTTTCGTCACATGTCTGGTTTCACTTAGGGCGGTAGTCATTACTATTTTAACTCTGTCCTCTTCAGCAACTCCATTTTCCGCTTCCAGCTTTCTTATCATTTTAAGAGCCTGATGTCCGTCCATTTCAGGCATCATTATATCAAGGCATATAAGGTCATAAGGTTCATCCATTTCAACAGCCATTGTAAATGCCTCTACTGCTTCCTTCCCGTCTACAGTTACATCACATTCACCATATTTTTCAAAAAATCTAAGCATAAACTTTCTACTTGCGAAGTCATCTTCTGCAATAAGTACCTTCATTTTTACCTCCAAACATAATTTTACATGTGTATCTTTTAAAGTTTTATGTTATCATAATGACCAGACAGTGTCAAATGATTTGAAAGTGAGTATTTTATGATTTCAGAGAAAATGAAAAGTTTACTAACCGGAAGTTCCGTAATAAGAGCTATGTTTGAAGAAGGAAAAATAATGGCTGAAAAGTTCGGCAAAGAAAATGTATATGACTTTAGTTTAGGAAATCCGAGTGTTTATCCGCCGGAAAAATTAAAAGCCGTCATTTGCACTCTTGTAAATGATATTAGCCCTTCCTACCTACATGGCTATATGAATAACTCAGGTTATGAAAAAGTGCGTGAAAAGATTGCTGTTTCCCTTAATAAAAGATTTTACACAAATTTTTCATTTAAGAATATAATAATGACTGTCGGAGCTGCCGGCGGGCTTAATGTAATATTTAAGACTATCTTAAACCCGGGCGATGAAGTTATTACCTTTTCACCCTATTTTGGAGAATACAGACATTACACAGAAAATTACGGTGGAAAACTTACAGCCCTCACACCGAATATATCCGGAAATTTTAAACCTGATATAAATGAATTAAAAAATGCCGTTACTGCAAAAACTAAAGCTTTAATTATAAATACTCCAAACAATCCTACAGGCGTAGTATACTCTGAATACGACATTAAAAATATAGTGACGGTGCTTAAAGAAAAAAGCAAAGAAATAGGACAGGCTATTTTTCTCATTTCGGATGAGCCTTACAGAGAGCTTGTCTATGATAATATTAAAGTACCTTATCTGCCAAAATATTATGATAACACTGTAGTATGTTATTCCTACAGTAAATCTCTTTCACTTCCGGGGGAAAGAATAGGATATTTGGTCATTCCTTATGAGATAGAAGATTTTGAGGAAATGACGGCTTCCGCCTCTGCTGCAACTAGAATTTTGGGCTTTGTAAATGCTCCCTCCCTTATGCAGTTAGCTATAGCGGAGTGCCTTGAAGAAAGTGTTGATATTAAGATTTATGAAAATAACAGAAATAAATTGACGACAATCCTTGATAAACTTGGCTTTTCCTATATACGCCCTGAAGGAGCTTTTTATTTATTTATGAAAACTCCTGAAAATGATAAGCTTTTTGTAGAAAAAGCCAAAAAAGAAAGGCTCTTATTTGTTCCCGGCTCCGCTTTCGGCTGTCCTGATTATGTAAGAATTGCTTATTGTGTTGAACCTTCTGTGATTAATAATGCCTATGCTTCTTTTAAAAAGCTTGCTTCCTTATATAAACTATATTAGACATTTGTATCAAGATATAATTTTGATACCGGTTCCAGCAATAATGAAACTGATTTTTAAACATATAAAATGAGCCTGCCAAAATATCAGACAGGCTCACTATATTAAATCTTTCTTCTTCCTCTTCATTATCCGAATTTAATTCAGATATATTATTTTGACTCTTTTTTATATCCTATACCAAAGTCAGCAAATCTGCCTGTAGTAAATACCAAAACAGAGTTTTCCCCGTCATAATATGAGCCTTTAATCTTCCTTACTTTTCCTTTTTTATCAACATATACGGCATATAATCCGTCCGCTTTTTCGTTTTTATTAAGTGTGTAAGGAATGAAAGCTGTTATCTTTCCTTTTCCGAGGCTTGTTATCTTTTTCTTTCCCTTTAAATAACTTAGGCTTATGGCAAGGACAGGTCTTTTTCCTATCTGCTTTTTAGCCTGTTTGGAAAGCTTTTTAACAGGAGAGATACTTAATACAATACCTCCCTTACTATTTTTCTTTATCTCAGAAATAGCTGTTTTGTCAAACACCGTTTTTGAAATAGGGCTGTCTATGGTAAGGCTGTCAACTTCTTCATTTACAATTCTTTCTAAAGCATTTCCGGTAAGATTTACCTTTATTTTATTAGTACCCTTTGGCATATCTACCTTTACTTCAAGAGCTATTTTATCTGCTTTCTTACCATTTTTCAGGACTTCTTCTTTTGCCTTTTTAACGGCATTTTCTACCGCCTTTTCGGAAATTTGGGCAGTTGCTGTTTTATTTTTTCCTTTTTTGGCTTTTACTGTAATCTTTGCTGTTACAGGTAAATCAGAGCCTTTATCAGTATTAGCATCTGTTACACTGCTGTCGTCTTTAGGCTTATTGTTTTCATTTATCTCCGTATTTCCACCGCTTGCTCCGTCTGATGAAGAACCGCCGCCTAAACCTCCACTGCCCGAACCTCCACTGCTGTTTGCTCTGTAATTAGCTGTTACGGTAACACCCTTTGCAGGCATTGTAAAGCTGGTTTCTCTTACAGAAGCATTTACAAAAACTACTCCTTCAGTACCGCTCCAGCCTGTAAATGTATAGCCTGACTTATCATTTGCTTTGATAACGACTTTTTGTCCTTCGCTATACTTGCCGCTTCCTGTTCCGTCTATTACCTTTACTTCATAGACTGCATCTACAATTTTCAGTATGCCTTTTTCGTATGTAACCATGTAGTTGTTTGCTACATCTGCACCATCTTTATTTTTAAGTTCACCACCGCTTACTGTAATCTCATATTCTCCAGTATGGTTTGTATTTGCTACATTTGATGTAAGCACCGGATTTGTAAAAGTATCTCCGCTTGCAAGGCTTTTATCTACTTCTTTCTTGTTGTAGGTAAATGCAGGCATAACTTCGCCTTTTACTACAGTCTTATCTTCTGCTTTTACGGTTATTTTTCTCTTATTTACGGTAACAGTTACACTTCTTTCTGCTTCGTTGTAAATAGCGTTCCCTTCCTTTTTAGCTGTAACAGTAACTTTTCCCGCTCCTATAATTGTTGCCTTATCTCCTTCTATTTTAAGCACTCCGTTATTATTAGGCACGCTGTAGGTTACATCTCCTGTACCGCTTCCACCTGTAACAGATAAGGTAAATTTGCCATCTCCGTAAGTCTTATCAGGAATTGATGCAAACAAAAGTGGAGCCTGACTTTGCTTTCTTGTGTCTATGTTTTTAACAGCACTTTCAGCGTTGTAATTATTATCTCCTACATACTCAGCTTTAATTTCGTATTCTTTTTCCTCCGGATTATTCCATTTATAGGTAGCCTTTCCTTCTGCTAATGCTGCTGTGCCAAGCTCTGTAAAAGTCCCTCCGTTTTTATAAGAAAATTTTACACTTCCGCTCGGTTTATCAGCACCGTTTGCACCTGTTATTTCTGCAACCAGTGTAACTACTTTATTTCCCGACTCTACCGATATATTTGCTGTAAGGTTTACAGTTGGATTTGCTTTTGCAACTATAATCGGAACATTCTTTTTCTTATCTATATCTGCAATTTCTTCATAGTTTTTCAGCGTTTTCTCGCTTGGGTTAAATACCACTTCATAGCCTGTATTACTTACCGTAGGGATAATATTTTTATCCGCCCAAGCAAAAGTGCCGAACTGACTGCTTCCGCCTGTAAGGGTGCTTTCAGATAATTTCTGTCCGTAGGTCAAATCGCCTGCCGTGGGGAAAGTAATTGCAGGTGCAAGAGCCTTGCCTATCCTTATTTTAAGCTCCGCTACCGCTTCGTTATAGTTCCTATTTCCTGCTTTAACAGCCTTAACCGTTACCTCTCCTACCCCTATGATTCTTGCAGTAGAGCCGTTTATGGAAAGTACGCCGTTATTTGCAGGCACACTGTAAGTTACACCGCCTGTACCGCTTCCGCCTGTGCTCGTTAAATCAAAATTAGGATTTCCATATTTTTTGTTGCCGACAGGATTTATGCTAAATACAGCCTGATTTGCTTTTTTGATTTCAAAAGCGGTTGTGACACTAACCTGCTTATATGTGGCAGTTTCCGCTATAGTTGTTTTCAGATAATATCTGCCGGCATATTCAGGCACTTTGCCGTCATCTGCCGCACCGCTGTTCACATTCGTAGTCTTAACAGTGCAAGCTTTATCGGTAAAATATTCATAAGTTACCGCTCCTCCTGTATTTCCTGTTACAGTAGGAGTATTGGGAGCTTCTCCATAAGTCCAGTCATCAAGGCTTACTTTAAGTGCAGGTGTGGCTTTTTCCTCAAAAACCGCCTTTATCGTTACATTACCGTCAGGCATAGTGAATTTATTATCTGTTATATTAACAGTCGGTACTGTCTGCCATTCTTTGAAATAATGACCGTTGCTTGCAGCAGCACTAAGGGTGATTTGCGTATCCTTATATGCCTCTTTTTTATTAGCCTCCGCCGTTCCGCCGCCGATATTTTCTACGGTGATAAGGTGAATTTTCTTAATCGCAACTTCTGCCGCTTCGCTTGCAAAGCCGTTTTCGCTCGGAGCTATTCTGACTAAATATTTGCCCGGTGCAATATTATCAGTTTCACCTGCCGTACACGGCTTCCAATCGTTTGAAGAATAAGCTGTGTACTGCATTTTATCTGTAGTGCCTGTGATTTTACCGTCATTTTTCCCATAATTAGCTTCGTCTACTCCGTTAACTGCCGGTATAGCAGGGCGGGCAGGCACTGTTAAGCTTTGTGCCAAGCTGTCTAAGTGGCTGTCATCTTCGGCGGCTACGATTGATAAAGTTTTACCGAACCAGTTTGCTTTTATTCCTATTTCTCCATTAGACGGTTTGTCTATATCTTCCTGTTCGTGAGCAAAAGTGATTCGGTACGAAATATCAGAACTAAGCTTTGTAAGTTTTTCCGCTCTATAGTCTATGGCGGCGGCAGGTGTAGGACGGGGCTTATCTATAAGCTCACCGCTTCCTGTTATATCGCTTCCGATTATTTCACTGCCTTTTCTTTTCTTTATCTTGCCGTTATTTTCTAAAGTGCCGTTGTTTTTTAATTTCGCAGTATTATCAAGCCCAAGTGTTTTATCCTTAGGAATGGTTAATTTACCGCCGTTTGGAATTTCAAGAATGTGTCCGCCACCCACATCAAAATCATAAGATAATTCCTGTTCGCCGTACACCTTGCCCCTGTCGTTTTGAAATATGATTCCCTTCCAGTTATTTTCATCTGAAGTATCGGAAATACCATTACCACCTGCTTTGATTAAGGCTTTGCCGTCAGGTCCTGTACTAAAGCTTCCTGCCGCTCCGTCCTTACCGCCGCCTATGCCCGCTCCTTTGCCGGAGCTTGCATCTACTTTTCCGCCTGTTATCTTTATGCTTCCGCCCTCTTTATCCTCACTTCCTCCAATACTTGCATTATCACCGTTTATTTTAGCCTCTATTTTACCTGTATTTTCTGTAAGCATATCTGTCTGTGCGTATATGGTTAAAGAACTTCCCTCCGATACATCTATTCCACCTTTAGCCTGAAGTTCTGCACCGTCTGCTAAAATCAGATTAACATTACCTTTTACTTCAATTCTTGAAGCTGTTTCAACCTTTCCTTGTTGAACTACATACCATTTAGGATTTGAAGCAGAGCTGCCATCTCCCCAAGTTG
>CAUTOC010000006.1:0-69133 GCA_963539695.1 uncultured Catonella sp.
TTGCTTAAATAATTTTTTTAGCTTTGTACCGCTCATAGTGGATATTTTTTCTAAAATATCTTGTGAGATTGATGCTGCATAATGATCGTCTATATAATTAGCGACATTTTTTAAAGCTTCATCATCAGCAATAGATATAGGATTGTTGTACTTATTTAAAAATGAGTCTATTGCGATGCTTAACCATTCCTTCGCTTTTGATTCAAAAAAGATTTCAGCAGCAGGAGATACCATCTTACAATTAAGTATATCTTTGGCAATTCTTTCTAAAGGTTTGTTTATGATGTTGCCGGTATTAAAAAATAAATCTTCATAGTTGTGAACTTTATTTTTATAAGAGGATAAGCATTCATCTATCATAGATTGTTTGAAGTTTATGCCTATTCCTAAATAGGGAGAGTTTTTGTGAAGTATGAATCTATAGTTTTTTACATTTTTTATATTTATAATATAGAGTGAGTTTGAAGAAAGATTTTGGTAAGGATAAAAACATTCTCCATTTGCAGTAATTAAATAAGAGGAGTAGAAGGAATAGAAATTATCTAAGCCTAAAAAACTTGTATGGATAATTTCTTTTTTTATGAAGATATCATGAATATCAATAGTGAAATTATCTCCCTCGTAAAACCAATATATACCTTCTGAATCATCCATATTAAAACAAAATGTATGTCCTACAGTGGAGTATTTTGTATTTTCAATACACTCATCTGTAGAAAGAAAGTTTTTAACAAAATTATAAAAATCACTCATATTACGCCTCTGTTCTTATATTTTATCCTGAATAGACATTATCCCGAATAGACATAGTTAGCTATATCTAATTGATTAAAACCTTCAGTCATTATATAATAAAAAGAAGATAAAAACAAGAAAAAGCTATATAATTTTGAAAAAGAAATTAAAAGTAAGTTTCTATAATCAGTCCTAAAAGGCTATTTATGTAACTTGTTGACTTCAAAGAAAAGGAGGAGTTATTCAGTGAAGAATATATAAAGATATGTTAAAGAAATATAGTGTAGGTTAAGGAGGAAAAATGAAGTATAACGAACAAACCCTCATATTGGAGGGAAATATTTGGAAGATGATGTGGACACTTTCATGGCCGGCAATTATAGCTATGGTTTTATACGGAATGAATGTTTTTATTGACGGAATATTTGTAGGACAATTTATAGGAGAAACAGCACTCGCAGGAATAACAATAGTTTATCCTATAACACAAATTTTAAATGGTGTAGGAACACTCATAGGTGTAGGTGCAGGCTCATACTTGAGCGTTTTAATAGGAAAAAAGGATTTTGAGAAACAGGAAAAACTGCTAGGAAGCGTAAACTTTCTCATAATAATAAGCAGTATTATAGTTACAGCGTTGGGAATAGTTACATTACCGCTTGTATTAAAATTTTTGGGCGCAAGCGGTGATGAAATGATGTACGGCAAGGATTATATAACCACTGTTTTATATGGAGGCGTTTTTTGGATTGCCGGCTTGGCATACAACATGATAGTAAGAGCTGAGGGAAGAATGAAAAAAGCGGCTCTTATGATGGGAATTGGATTGATTGCCAATATTGCTCTAAATTATATTTTTGTTGCAATACTTAATCTTGGGGTAGTAGGAATTGCATTGGGAACAAACATAGGAATGCTGGTTTATACTCTACAATTTATAATTTATGCGGCAAAAGGCAAAGCCAGCTTTAAATCAAATTACCTGTCATTTAAAAGCGTTTCCGAGGATAAAAAGCAAATTTTAGGACTCGGTTTTTCGTCTTTGATAATGACAATAATGTATGTAATTCAAATGTTTGTCATAATGTATTCGCTAAAAAGTTACGGAAATACGAGCGATATGTCATTTTATGGAGCGGTTTTCAGGTTGTTGAATCTATTTTTAACTCCGATTTACGGTCTTATGCGTGCATTACAGCCTGCAATAGGAATAAATTTCGGTGCAGGAAATTATAGCAGAGTATCAAAATCCTTCAAAATCTTTGCACTTGTCGCTGCACTTATAATGCTTCCATTTTGGATTATAGCTATGATTAAGCCGGAATTGATGTTAAACATTATATTGCCGGAAAGAATATTTACAGGTGAAGATTTTGTAAACTTCAGGTTTGCACTGGGGATTTGTCCGATTCTCCCGGTTATATTCATGGCTATGACCTACTGGCCGGCTGTAGGAAGAGCAAAACCTGCAGGAATACTTGGAGTGGCGAGACAGCTTTTTCTATATATACCTGCTATGCTGATTTTGCCTAAATTCTTTGGAATAACTTGGATTTATAAAGGCTCATTTGCTATAGATTTAGCACTTGTTGTTATAGTTTTGTTGATTGTAATGAAAGAACTAAAAGAACTTTGTGCAAAGGAAACCGTTTAAAAAATCAAACATTCAGTAATACAAATAGCATTTCATTGGAGCGGTGATTTCAAATAGATTTCAACAGCCTTAGCTATCTCTACAACGGATAATTCGTCATCAAAAAGCAATTCAAGAGCCTTAGTCATTCGTATTTTTTGATAGTATGATGCAGCTCCGGTATAATACTGTCCGATTTCAATTATTCGTTCGTTAAAATGCACCGATTTTACTTTTAGATGAACCGACTTCCAGTTTAGATGCAAAGAACGAAGTATCGGTTCAGAAAGCAATATCAAACCTTGTAAAAGATAAAACGGTAGTTATGATTGCTCATAGATTAAAAACAATTAAAAATGCAGATCATATTATTGTTTTAGATCAAGGAAGAATTGCGGAAGAAGGAAATCATAAAGAATTGTTAAAGAAAGAAGGGCTTTATCATAAACTTTGGAATTTACAAAATAAATCAAAAGTGTGGACATTTTCAGAACAGCAAGAATCAGAAGATAAATTTTGGGATGCCAAGTTTTTATCTAACAAGTAAAATCTTTAAATAATCTACCGACCTACAAAAGTTAGACTAAAAAATCTAGCGATTGGAGGTCGGTTTTTAATTAGTTATGTTTTATTCTCAACCAGCTAAACTCGAAATAAAAAGGTGGAAATCCACCTAAATTCTTTTCCGGTTGTTGATTAGGTTGCAACCTTATGATATAACATGGATATCGGAGTGGAAAACTTTTTGCTTAATGAGACTATTGTAGAGTTATAAAGATGTTGTTATATGAAAGAAGGTGTCGCAATGGATATGCAGGAATTAAAAAGTCTTATCTACCAGGGTGAAAAAGTGGATATAGAGTGTAAAAAGGCAGAAAGTGCTGTAAAGCGAACTGCGGCAGTGCCGAAGAAGTGCCGAAGAGTGCCGAAGTTGAACATATGACAGAACAAGAAAAAACAATATTTGAATATGTCCGAGAGCAGGAAATGATAACAACTGCTATAGCTTGTAAATTATTGAACATAAAGGAACGAAGGGCTATGGAATGCCAAAAATCGGAAGAAAAGTAATACAGTAATATATTATTATCACAATGATGTAATAAAACTCATGGAAGGAACTGAACATGAACATTTTTGACGAAGTGGACGAGAACCTGTTTCGTCCATTAACAGGAATAAATAAAAGAAAATATGTTGATATTCTTACTTTAATTTGGGAAAGATGCAAGAGGCAGCCTTTGTATGCCATAGAAAAAAGTACTATTTTCGATATGGCAGAGGAGTATTTTAATGGCTTAGATGAACAGGTAGAGTTTGATATAGAGGAAGAAATAGAGGGCAATATGGCAGATGCCCGCAGTATAGCAGGCAGTTTTATCAGAAGGCTTAAAGATACAGGTTGGATTATTGAAAAAGAAGGGGAGTATGAGGAAGAGTTTAAGCTTGCGGTCAACTATAAGGTGGTTTCTTTACTCAAATCTTTTCAAGATATTATTAACCCCAAAATTACTACATATAAGGGAAAGCTATTTAAGATTTACTCTTTATTTGAACATATTTCAGAACAGGGAAGCCCATATGAAGGCGTACTAAAAGAAGCTTCTGAAGACTTTGATAATCTGAATCAGGCGCTTAGAAGCCTGTCTGCCTCTATTGAAGACCATATTAATAATCTCACACAGGGGAAAAAGCCTGAAGAGATATTGGAGTTATTTGGGAAATATGAGGAGAATATTGTTGTAGGCTCATACCATAGGTTTAAGACAAATGATAATCTCTATTACTATAAAAGCAGCTTGGATGACAGCCTTGATAAATGTGAGAGTGACTTATTTGATGCACTTATACTTGACTATATGGATGCGGAGCGTGTCGATAAAACTGAGGCAGCATTAAAGATAAAACAGCTTATTACAAAGGTTCGTATGGATATTGGAGAAATGGAAGACCTCATGAGAAATATAGATGACAGGCATATCATCTATAGAACCCGGGCAGTACAGAGAGCACAGTTTTTATTGTTATCGGATGGAAGTGTAAAAAGTAAAATCAACAACCTGTTACAGTATTATGCAAGTCAAATTGAGACAAAAGAGGATTTGTATGATGAGGATAAAACCATTTGCCATGATGTATTTCAGGTATTTGGGCAGAACTATTTTGACAGTGCCTCACTTGCCACGCCGATTAAAAAAAGACATTCATCTCCGATTGAGTTAATGGCTGTCATAGACGAACTTGATATTGAGCTTGTGGCTGAAAAAAGACTTAAAATGATGGAATATATAAGAAATGCACTGACTTCAGAAAATGTAAATACATTTGCAAAAGATATTTTAAAAGGGAAGACAGCGGTATCAATCAGCAGTGTTTTTGAGAATAAACCTGATATTTTACCTAAAGTTATTGGTCTGTATACATATTCACAGACATCTGAGCGTGAATATGAGATAAGGCTTAAAGATACATTTGTGGAATGTAATGGTGTTCGTTTCAAAGAATTTATTGTCGAGGAGAGGAAGAGTTAAAGATGGCTGTCGATATCAAAGAGGAAATTGCTAATTATTTGTTGAATAACTGCTTCCTTATAGGAACCGTGGATTCTACCAGGGAGAAATACTATTATGTTATAAGTCATGAAGAAAGCTTTAGGCAGTTATTTCAACCTATTGGGTATACACTTGTTATTCATAGAAATCTGCGTGTGGTACAGCTTATTAACAATCATGGCAGAGGCAGGCTTTCGCTTAAAAAGTATGAAAGTATTATGCTGCTGATTTTCAGACTGATGTATGTAGAGAAGAGGGAGAGCCTGTCTACAAGTGAGGAAAAGGTTGTTGTAACTGTTGAGGAAATAAAAAACGAATATGAGAAGTTAAATCTTCCCAGACGATTTGATAAAGTATTGTTAGAGGATTCTCTCAGAAATATCAAGAGGTATAATTTGGTGCAGCCTTTAGATAAACTGCTTGATATGGAGGCAAAGATACAGGTATATCCCTCTGTGATGCTTGCTATGCCGGATACCACTATTTCAAAGGCTTATGAGGAGACAAGTAAATTGCTTGCACAGTATGTAAATTCAGATGAGGAGGATGAGAACGATGATTAGAATGACCAGAATTCATCTGATTAATTGGCATAACTTTCAGGATGATATTATAGATTTTAAGAATATAACCTATCTTCTTGGTGTAAATGCGGTTGGAAAAACAACAATTATGGATGCCATCAGATATTGCCTTACAACAAACAAGGATTTTAATACTGCAGGTAATAAAAAGAGCGGAAGAACATTACTTGGCTCAGTGCACCAGAAACAGAGAGCAGAGGATAGTTATCTAAGACCGGGACATACTGTATCATACATTGGAATAGAATTTTTGGATGAGAGTATTAAGAAGAATTTTGTAATTACGGTTCGTGTGGAATCTGAAACACCAAAGCAGGATTTAAAGGGTGTATATCAGGATTGGTATATTACAAAGCCGGGGTATTTACTTGAAGATATTCCATTTTTTACACAGGTAAAAGACGGTAAAAAGCCTACATCAAGGGATGCATTTAAACTTGAAAATAAAGGCATGGATAGAGCATCAAATCAGGCAGATGCCAGAAGAAGAATATGTCGTATACTGGGCATTGGTGAAGCGGATTCACAGATTGGTAAAAAGTTTAATGAAGTATTCCATATGGGTACAAGTTTAGAGGATATAAGGGATATACGAGAATTTATTTACACTTATATATTACCGGAACCTGAGGTAAATATTGATTTTTTGCGACAGGATATGCATGAGCTTGAGCGTTTGCAGGAGATTTTGCAAGAAGCACAGGATAGGGAAGTTTTGCTTGCTGAGATTAATGAGAAAATAGTTGAGGCAAAAGTTCGTCTTTCTAAGGTAAAGATAAATGAGATTCTTGTTGCATATGCAAACTACCGGGGCAATGTGGAAGAACAGCAGGAAAAGAAACAACTTATATCAAAATGGGAAGACAGCATTAGTATATTAACAGATAAATTAGAAGAATTGGCTGAGAAGGAGAGAAAAGCTTCGGATTTATTGTATGAGGCTAAAAAGGCAAAAGAGGATAATACCGACAACAGAGAAATGCTTTCGTTAGAACAAGAGAATAGAGATAAGGAACAAGAGCACGAACGACTCGTCAATGAGGCTGCCGGATATGGGAGATTACTGGAAAGTCTTTCTTCTCTAAAAAGGAGATTGAATAAAATAGGTTTTGCCTGTGATTGGTCGGTAACTGAGGATGAAGATATTACTGGTGATGAACGGATTGCTGAGATAAAAAAGGCTGAAGAAATCCTTAGAAAGTTAGAAGAATCCATCAAGAACAAGGATGCAGAGATTAGAACAGAGCTTAGTAATCTTTCAAATCAGTCAAAGATGCTTGAAAATAAAATTAAGAGTCTGGAAGCAGGTGTAATGTGCTATCCGGATGAGGCTGTATTTGTCAGAAATAAAATTAATGAAGAATTAGGGGAGCAGAGTAAGGATGCAAATGCAAAACTATTATGTGAACTTCTGTATATGACAGATAATAGCTGGCAGGATGCTGTGGAAAGTTATTTAAATACTCAGAGATTTAATATTATTGTTGCTCCGGAAAATTATCTTATTGCAAAAAAAGTGTTTATTTCATTGGGAGATAAAGTTAAGGGAATCGGACTTATTGATACTAGAAAAATCGGAGAAATTGAATACTCCGTTGAAGGTATATCCTATCTTGGGGATAAGGTTGAATCAGAGAATATTTATGCGAAAAGGTATGTCAGGCTTATTATGCGGGATGTTGTATGCTGTGACAGTGCGGATACACTTGAGCAATATGGGAAGAGTGTTACAAAGGAGCGTTTACGATTTCAGAATTTCTGCTTGCAGAGAATGGGTAAAAAGGAGCATTTTATAGGTGTTGATGCCATAACAAAGCAGTTAAACAATGCTAAGACGGAACTTGTAAATATTCAGAAGTCACTCGCAGAATTAGATAAGGATAAAAAGTCATTTGATGTAGTTTATGGAGATTACAACAGATTCACAGCCGGCAACAACTTTACCCTCATGGAAAAATACTGTGATTCCGGCAGGCAAGCAAAGGAACTCGGAGTTAAAATAGAAGAAATAAGGGCAAAGATAGAAGAATTTAAGAATAATCCCATTTTACTTCAGATGTATGATAGGGTAAGTGAATGTGAAAAGCAGGTAAAGACAATTCAAAACGAGATAACTGATGTCAAGGCGAAAAGACAGAACCTTGAAAAAGATGTAAAAAATGCAGAAGAAGTGATTTCAAAACTTGAAGAAACTGTTAGAGGTATGCAAATTGCTTATGAGGATAGTTTAAGAGAATATCCTGAGTATGCAGGTGATGTAGAAAAGAAGTATAAAGAAGAGAGAATAACCAAGAAAGCATCAGCTATTGCATATAATTTTGGTAATCGTGCAGCACAGGATAATATTGCTTTAAGTAATTATATGAACCAGCAGTTGATTCCTTTACAGCAAAAATATACAGCAACTTATACTTGTGATTATCCTGAAGGAATAGAGGGTGCGCCACGCTATCAGCAGGAATATTTATCTTTACAGAATATTGAGTTGGAACGCCGTAAAGAAGAATTGGCACAGGCACAGCTTCGCTGTAAAGACAGATTCCGTAAGGAAGTATTATTTAGAATGAAAGATGATATTCTTCATGCAAGAAAGCAATTTAAGCAGATTAATCAGGTGATGGAAAATTTGGAGTACGGTGAAGAAAGTTATCGCTTTGGCATTGATAAGAGTAAAGATAAAGAACTTGCTATTTTTTATGAGATTATCATGGATAAAGATAATCAGCAGATTGACAGAGATAATGAGATTATGGCTTATTTTGCGGAAGCTAATAAATCAGAGGTATTTGAAAGCCAGATAGAAGATTTTATGAGCAGGATAATGATGGATGTCGAAGAACGTGCAAAGGAGAATTTGACAGGACAGAAGTCCGGTGCAAAGAGCATGGGTATGTATGTAGATTACAGGACATATCTGGATTATGATATTATTGTAAAAAACTCTGTTACAGGCATTGAGGTACCTCTTTCCAAGGTAAGCGGTGAAGGCAGCGGTGGTGAGAATCAGGCACCATTCTATGTAGCAATTTGTGCTTCGCTTCTACAAATTTACGAGCAGAATCAAGATGGTTGTATGAGACTCATATTATTGGATGAAGCATTCAATAATATGACAAGTGACCGAATTGAGCCGATGATGAACATGTTTAAGAAATTAAATCTTCAGTTAGTTCTCATTGCTACAGCAGAAAAGGCAACATCAATCTTGCCATATTGTGATATTACATATTCAATTGTAAAATCAGGCAACAGAAATGCTATCGGAGTTTTTGAAATGGTGTAGGAATCTTTGGACATTGTATGATTTGAAAGGATCAAGCTGAATGAATTACGAGAAAGACATTTTAAAAAGACTATTAGATATATATGAAAGAAGAGGGGCATTTGATAAAGATGCCTCCTCTTTGCGAGCCATTCAGCTTGAAGTAAAGAAAGTTTATCCCGAATACCTGAATCGCTATAATCATGAAGTGTATAAAGATGTTAATTCCTCTATAGATGTTTTATGTGTAAAAGGACTGGTAGTTGCGGAGAAAAATAATTCCGGTCAATATTCAAAGATTAAGTTAAATGTACCCACTGTTACAGAATGTTATAAGAAGTTAAAAAGAATGAGCATTCCGGAGCAGTGTGAAAATATAAAAAGCGTATTGGCTAAATATCAGGATTGTGAGCTGCCACTACTACAGAAAGTTATAAATGATTGGTGTAAGTACTTAGGAGAATATAAAAAATTACCCTATGATTTAAAATATGACAGCAAACGCATTGATGATATTCTCTTTGTTTTACAGGCGTTATTAAAGCTTAACACTGAAACCTATATTCGTAATTTTTCAACAGCATTGTTTAAGGATTCAAAAAGATTTCAAAAAGAATTTAGAAGTACGGTAGAGTCAATATTATTTGATTATACGGATGAAATTGTAGAAAAGGATAGGATTCTAAATTTTTACAATCTCTATGAAAATCCTACCTATGTGCTTATAAAAGGAAATGTTATTATACAGTTTGATTCATCTTTTATTGATGTGGAGGAGTTACAGGATGGAATTGCACTGTCAAATGCATCACTTGAAAATATTAGGAAGATAGAGGTAAAAGCAGGCAAGGTAGTTACCGTTGAAAACCTTACAACATATCATGATTTAGATGAAGAGGATGCGGTACATATTTACCTTGGGGGATACCACAATCATTCAAAGCAGATTTTACTTGAAAAAATATATGCTGATAATAAGGATAAAGCATATTTTCACAAGGGAGATTTGGATGTATACGGTTTTTTAATATTAGAGAATTTAAAGGAAAAGACAGGAATTCCATTTACACCGCTTATGATGGATGTGGTAACAATTCAGAAATTTTATCAGGCAGGACTTTATAAAGAGTTAACTTCATCTGATGTAAAGATGATTGAAGGCAAGAAAGGCACAAAACTTGCTGAGTATATGGATGTGCTTCAGTATATGCTTGATAATGATTGTAAGGTAGAGCAGGAGTCAATGAAGGCAGTGGAATTATTGAGGTGGCGATGAAAAGGTGTAATTTTAGTGGAATACAAGCAGTATATATTGGTTAAGTAAAGAATGGTGAAATGAGAATAAAAAGTCTACATAATTAATAGGAGGTATATCATTATAGTATGTCGGCAATTACAATTGAAGAAGCATTAAAGAGATTTGATAAGCGTTTTTATAGTTATAAAGCAGATGAAAAGTCAATAGAGATTTTTTTAGAAAATATAAAAAAGTATTCAATAATGACTGATAAAGCTATTAAAGCAGGGGAGTCAGAAGAACATCTAAAAAATTTGACAAATATGTTTTTAAAAGCAATTTATTCAGATAGCAGATATGATATAAATACTGAAAAACGCATAGATAGCGTTATTAAAGTTGATGGTCAGGTGCAGGTTATTATTGAAAATAAGAAACCGTCTAATAAAGGAGAGATGGTATTAGTAGATAATATTAATACGAAAGCTTTGCATGAGATTTTATTTTATTACATGACGGAAACAAGAGATGTAAGCGGAATAAAGGTGAGAAGAAAATTAGATATTGAAATTAGAAGATGTATTATTACAGACACGAAAAACTGGGTACTAATCGATATAAATGAGATTGAAAAAATAGTAGATGGGCATTTAGAAAAATTATTTTTCAAATATCATAACAATCAGCTGATATATTCTCATAATACAGACAAGTTTTATGCAGATATAAAACAATACCTAGATATAATTGAGGTTAATAGTAGATTGCCATATATATTTTTTTCATTATCAGATTTTATGTCACCTAAAAAAGTGCCATATTTATATAAATTATTTCATAGAACATTTTTATTGAAAGATATAAATAGGTATGGTGATTCTGTACATATATTGAATGATAAGTTTTATCAAGAATTACTTTATATCATGGGATTAAAAGAGAAAAATGGAAAAAGTAATAAAACCATTGAAATTGACCATAATATAAAGAACTCACTAGCTAATCAAGTATATTTTATATTAAAAAATGATAAAGAATATTCAGAAATAGAGTGTATTGAAAAAACATTTGAGCTTGTAATAATTTGGATGAACAGATTACTTTTTATTAAGCTGTTTGAAGGTCAATTGATAACTTTTAATGGTGATAGGAGAGAATACCATATTCTTGATAGTGAAAAGATTGTGTCATTTCAAAATTTACAGGATTTATTTTTTGAGGTATTAGGGAAAAGAGAAAGGGAAGACTCAGATTTTTTGAATAATTTTTCAAGCATCCCATATTTAAACAGTTCTCTTTTTGAAAGGTATGATGTTGAGAAAAATGAATTAAATATAAATGTAATGAGGAATGAACCTGTTGACAGAAAGAAAAATTCGGTAGTTGGGAATAAAAATGTTAAAGAAGTGCCAATATTAGAATACATCATAGAATTTTAAATTGCTATAGATTTTTTTCAGAAACAAGTGAAAATAATACTATTGCAGAAGGAAGAGATATCATTGATGCCTCTGTTTTGGGATTGATATTTGAAAAGCTTAATGGATATAGGGATGGAAGTTTTTATACACCGAGTGTAATTACTGCATATATGTGCAGAAAATCAATAGAAAAGGCAATTATAGACCGAATAAATATAGAAAAGCAGTGGAAATGTATAGATTTATTTGAAATTAAATCGTGCATGGATGGGACGCTTATAGCTGCGAAAGAAATAAATGATATTATTAATTCTATTAAAATTTGTGATATATCCGTTGGCTCAGGGCATTTTTTAGTATCAGCACTTAACAGAATAATTACAATAAAAAAACAACTTGGAGTTTTGTTTAAATATAATAAAGATGAATTGTTGGTTGAGTATGAAATAGATATTGTCGATGATGTTATAAGAATTTTTGATGGACAGGGGAAAATGTATGGGTATGATAAAACTAATGCGTTATCACAAATTGTACAGGAAACCTTATTTAACGAAAAAAGAATCATAATAGAAAATTGTTTGTTTGGAGTAGATTTGAATCCTAAGGCAGTTGCAATCTGTCAGTTACGGTTATGGATTGAACTATTAAAAAATGCTTATTATAAAAATGGAATTATGGAAACATTGCCTAATATTGACATTAATATTAAAAGCGGGAATTCATTAATAAATAAACTACCATTTACAATTGGAAGTAAAATAGGTGCTAATGGCTTAGAATTTGAAAAAAATACTAAAAAACTTGTGGAAGATTATAAAAAGTTAGTATCTGAGTATAGATTAGTATCGGATAAGAGTTTAAAAAATGAAATCAGAAAGAATATTAAAATAATAAAAAGTAGTCTTCACAATGTGTATAACCAAATATCATTTACGATACAAGATAAAGGTGTAGTATTTGATTATGGTAACAATAATGAGGTATATAAAGGAGCATTTGAATGGGCGATAGAATTTCCGGAATTACTGAATAAGAAGGGGGTATTTTTAGGATTTGATTGTATAATTGGCAACCCGCCGTATGGATTGTTAAATAAAAAACAAAATCATAATACCAGTATATCTGTAACTCCTGATATTTTAGAATATTATAAAAATAATGCTGCATACGAGTGGGCAAAAGGTGGAGTATTAAATATATATCGTATGTTTATATGCAGGTGCTTTTCTCTTTTAAAAGATGAAGGAAATTGTTGCTTAATTTTCCCGTTGGCATTTATGGGTGACTTTACTAATGCTAAAATTAGGGAATATATAATGAAAAATACGAAAATAGATTTTATAGAGGCATTTCCTGAACGAGATAGTGAAAATAAGCGTGTTTTTAAAGAGGTGAAAATGTCAGTATGTATTCTCGGTGCAACAAAACATAAGGTAAATTCATCATATAAATTTAATGTTCGTATTCATCATGATAAATATGTAGATGAGAATAATGAAGCTATGCTTATTTCATTTGATGATGTAAGGGAAATTGATAAAGAATATTATTCTATTCCTCTAATAAAGCAACATGAGTTATCAATTTTTTTAAAAATGACAGAAGATTGTAAGAGAATGGCAGATTACAGCAAATGTTATACAGGAGAGATTGATATATCCTTTGATAAAGAGTTTATTACAACAAACAGTAATAATGACTTGATGTTTAGGGGAGCTCAAGTGCAAAAGTATTTTACTACCAATGATATTAGTCAGGGAGATATTATGTATTTGAAAGCAGATAACTATTTACATAAGAATAATGGTGAAAGAAGCAGGCATCATGAAAAGAGAAGAATTGTAATGCAAGGAATTACAGGTATAAATGAAAAATGGAGATTGAAGATGACAATGGCATATCCACCATATTTTTGTGCAAATTCTGTAAATTATTTAATGCCGAGTACAGAGAATGATTTTGATTATTTTATATTAGGTTTGCTTAATTCTAAACTGTTGAATTGGTATTTTGCTAAGCTAAGTACAAATAGTAATGTTAATGGTTATGAAATAGATGGGCTGCCGATAAAACTGGGAAGTAAAGAACAGCAAGATGAAATCATCAGTTTAGTGAAAGAATTATTACAAGAACTTAACGAAGATAAAGTAAAGCAGATCGATGAGATAGTATATTCTATTTATGGGATCACAGAGAGTGAGTCATCAGTTATAGAATCATAATTGGTTTATTCCACTAAAAAGGATTGCTACAAAGAAGGTAGGAGGACAAAGTATCAGTGACCAAGTCAGTGACCAAGTCAGAAATAATGATGTCATGACAAAAATACTTGGTTTCTGTGAAATAGCAAGAACTAAAAAAGAAATTTAAGAGTATATAGGGTACAAAAACTTAACTTATATGACGAGAACTTTCATTAGACCATTGTTAGAGATGGGGAAGCTTGAATACACTATACCGGAAAAGCCACAAAGCAGATTACAGAAATATGTGGTTAAAAGGTAAAAAAAATAAGCTGTTTAATTTAATAAATCTACTAAAGGAAAATAAAAGCCATGGATGAAAATGAAAAAAATAACAGTAACCCCAATACTTATAAAGGAGATTTGCTGACAGACTTGCTGTAGCAGATGAAAAAGAAGCAAAAGTCAGGCTGATAATTATGCTCTGCCATGTCCTCTGACTGAGAAAGAAGAAGCCGCAAGAAGAGCACTGTCTACTATTCTATTTTGCCATATTGCATTGAAAATGTGAAAAATATCATCTTTGGGTGGATGTGGATTTTGCAGGGAAGTGGGCTTAGAAGAATTGGATAAAAAAGATTTTTGGTTTTCTGTCAGGGCTTCTTTATGTAATGCACGAGAGCTGGCAAAAGATTATATTGCAGACTTAAATGAATTTGAAAGAAAATGTAAGGAGAAAGGCATTTTAGAGGGAAATGTAATCTGGGGTGTATCGGTGGAAGATTTTCCTGATTTAGAACCGGAAGCTTGTGGGAGTATGGCTTATTTAGGGGAATTGGAATGTTAAAAATAGAGAAAATCCGAGAACCGGAATAATTTTTTGGTTCTTGGATTTTTTTATAGAAATAATTAAAAAAGCATATTTTTGTCCCATAAATATAGATATTTGTCCCGATTTATGATAAAATGATTTTAGATTAGGAGGTATGGGAAAATGAAAAAGCAGAATGTTTTAAATTTAATAAAATATCATGTTGAGAGGAATGAGAATTCTTTTAGAAATGAAGCGGTAGCAATAGCAAGATACTTTGATAGCATCGGTGATTACCAATTAGCTGAATATATTATGGGACTGATATCAGAATCAAACCTGTATGCACCTCAAAGCAGTGACTTTGAAAGTGAATTTTTAAAGCAGATAGAAACGAGGGGGATGGAGGCTTTGAACTTACCGCTGGAGATATCAGAAGATATCAAGGGAATTATAAATGCAGTAAATCATAATGTGGGAATAAACAAATTTTTATTTGAAGGATTACCCGGAAGTGGGAAAACTGAGGCTGCAAAAAATGTTGCAAGATTACTTAACAGGTCACTTTTTGTCGTGGATTTTGAGAACCTGATAGACAGCAAGCTGGGACAGACGAATAAAAATATTACTAATGTTTTTAAAGAAATAAATATGATTCCAAATGCAAACAAAATAGTAGTTTTATTTGATGAAATTGATGTAATTGCCCTAGATAGAATTAACTCAAATGATGTCAGAGAGATGGGAAGGGTAACATCAACTATTTTAAGAGAACTGGACAGGCTGACAGATTTGAATAAAGAGATAGTGATTATTGCAACTACGAATTTGTATTCAAACTTTGATAAGGCATTAGTAAGACGATTTGATGCGGTTATTAATTTTAACAGATACAGTGAGGAAGACTTGATAGAAGTAGCAGAATACTATTTTTCATCATTTATAAAAAACTTCAAGGGTACATCAAAAGATGTCAGACTGTTTAGAAAGATATTAAAAACAGCAAAAAAACTACCATATCCGGGAGAATTGAAAAATATCATAAAAACATCGCTTGCATTTAGCGACATTGGCTCTGAATATGATTATCTGAAGAGGTTATATAATAATCTGATAGGCAATTTGGAGCAGAAGGATTTGAGTAAACTTTATGAAGAAGGATTTACAATAAGAGAAATTGAAAAATTAAAGGGCGAATCTAAAAGTGCAGTAGCAAGAAAATTAAATAAAGAAGGAGCTGACAATGAATAATGTGTTGGAATTAAGAGGCAAGCGATTTATTCAGGCACCTAGAGAGGGAGCAGGCGGTGGGATATCCATGAACAGCAAAAAAGAAGTAACCGCAGAACACTTAATGGGATTAAGAGAGCAGTTAATTCAGATTAAAGACTTTTGGGCTAAGGAATCAAGACCGTTTGAAGGAATCTTAGTAAGTGTTTATTACAATAAAATTGTTGCAAAAAGCAATCGTATAGGAGGTCTGTTTAAGGGGAAGGAGTCTAATGAGGCGATTGTGGGGGCAAAATTTAATGAAAATAAAAGTAAGCATATTATAATATATTTTCTTGGTTTTGAAGATTTAAATACAAGTATTGAATTGTTATTTAACACAGCGGATGTATTGTCTCAAAAATTTTCAGGTAAATTAAACCAAAAAACTATGGAGGATAAAAAACTTATTAACTCTATGTTATTTAAGAATCTTCCGTTAAGTATGTCAGTATTTAAACAGATAATTGCAGATGCTTCATATATAGATTCCTTTGGAGTGGAATTAAAGACAACGGATTTTAAACAAAGCATAATAACACTTTATGATGTTAAAACAGATGTTAAGTCATTATTTGAAGCATTAGGAATAGACCTTTTAAGCACCAGAATTTTAGATAATCAGACAGTTTATTTAGATGAAAAACAGTCTGAAGTCCTTTTTGAAAAAGCACCATATTTGGTTTCGATGGCAACTGCTAATCTAACCAAATTATCTCCGGATGATTTTATTGATAAATACCAAAATGATATGGTTACCATACCTGCACCAACCATAGAGCCGACAATTGGAGTAATAGATACTTTATTTGATGAAAATGTATATTTTAGTGAATGGGTTGAATACCATGATATGGTATCAGAGTATATACCGAGAAATTCAAATGACTATCGTCATGGAACTGCGGTAACATCAATTATTGTAGATGGTGAAAGGTTAAATCCGTGGTTAAAGGATGGATGTGGACGATTTAGAGTGAGGCATTTTGGAGTGGCAGTAGGGGCGGAATTTTCATCTTTTTCGATTATCAAACAAATTAAGAGTATTGTTTTAAATAATTTAGATATAAAAGTATGGAATATTTCGCTTGGAAGCAATCAGGAGATTAATGACAACTTTATTTCAGCGGAAGCCTCAATGTTAGATCAGATACAATTTGAAAACAATGTAATATTTGTTGTGGCAGGAACTAATAAACCAAATGAAGATGTAGTAAAAATAGGCTCTCCGGCAGATTCTATCAATAGTATGGTTGTAAATGCAGTCACTAAAAGCGGTCTGTCTACAAAATATTCGCGTAAGGGATTAGTATTGTCTTTTTTTGCCAAACCTGATGTTAGTTATTATGGTGGAAGTGAAGAACAATATATCAAAGTTTGTGAGCCTTTGGGAGCAGCAAATGTTGCAGGAACCTCATTTGCCGCACCTTGGATTGCGCGTAAACTGTCCTATTTGATTGATATTTTAGGGATAAACAGGGAGGTTGCAAAAGCAATGATTATTGATGCCGCAAGAAACTGGAATGAAAAGCCCGATCCTGAAGAAATTGCATTATATGGACATGGAATTGTGCCGATTCATATTAATGATATCATTCAGACAAAAAATGATGAAATAAAGTTTGTGGTATCAGATGTCAGTGAAAAATGGAACACATACAATTATCATTTCCCGGTTCCGCTTAAAGATGATAAATATCCTTATATTGCAAGGGCGACCATGTGCTATTTTCCTTTATGTGACAGGACACAGGGTGTAGACTATACCAACACTGAACTTAACTTACATTTTGGAAGGTTGGGTAAGGATGGCAAGGTTGTTGACATTAAGGGGGATAAGCAAAATAAAGATGAAACATTGAATTATCTTTTTGAAGTTGAAGCAAGAAGGCAATTTAGAAAATGGGACAATGTAAAATATATTGCAGAAAGTGCCAATAAAAGAATGATACCTAAGGATTCTTATAAAAATAAGAATTGGGGAATGGAAATAAAGACCAATAATAGATTAAACCCTAAGGATGGAGAGGGTGTAAGATTTGGAGTGGTTGTAACACTTAAAGAAATGAATGGTATAAACAGAATTAATGAATTTATCAGGAACTGTACTTTAAACGGATGGTTGGTAAATGTGGTTGATGTTAAAAATAGGATTGATATTCATCAAAAGGTTAATGAGGAGATTGAGTTTGAGTAGAGATTAAAAGCATTTTTCCTTGATTTAACAAGAGAAACTGAATACAATATAATAAAGAACTAAAATCGTGTAGATAGGTGTTTAAATTTAAAAGAGGGTATTGTATATGAAAAAAGCAGTTAATGATGCAACTCTTAACAAAGTTGGAGATATATACCAGTATTTAATTGCTTTCAGAGAGAAGTAAAACATCATTTTAAAGACAAATCAATGTCAGATAGAGATATAGATTTTTGGAAGACACTTGCAAATTGGTATGAAGATTATGGACGAATAAAGGATTTTTCAAATTATATTCTGAGTACAACAGCTAGAATCCCAAAAAAATCTTTATTTTATGAATGGAACAAAAAGAAGGCGGAAGAAAAATTAAAATATCTGAAAGAAATAGGAAAAATAAACAAAGTAAGAGAAGAGAATTTTAGGAAGCAATATAATAGAATTTTTGGTGTTTTGTATGATGAAAATCATCTTTTAGCAATATTAAATAAATTCACTATTGAGGATGCTAAAAAGTCAATAACCGGTATATCTAAGGAGTTTTCTAAGTATGTAGGTCATATTCCTTTAGAAAACAGAGATGGATATATAGGTGCTTTACTTGGAGAAATACTAATAAAAGTAAAAAATCCCCCACATAGATGGGAAGTTACGAAAACAGTATTTGATGAAATTTTGCGGATGCAGTCAAGTTCATATGTAATTGAAGGGAAAGCGCCACTTCCAGATATATATGCAAAAACAAAAGTTCCTCAAAGTGAAGTTACTATACTTGAACAGAAAAAATTTGTTTCGGCTATCCGAGAGATACAGCATAATAAAATGATTTCAGCTGCGATGTCAGATTATTGGAAAGCAACTTTAACAATTGCTGGATATTTCAAGGATAATCTTATGTATTTAAAAAGCCTTGAGGCATATGAAGAAAATTTATCTGAGAAAATGAAATATAAAAAAGATAATAGCTGTTTGGATGCTGAGGGTACTACAGCAGAAGAAAAAATAAAACTATCGAAGAAATTTTATAATGAAGTAATGGGCTGGGAAGCAAATGATTTTGGTTCTATTATTAGTAATCAGGGATATTTTCAAAGAGGGGTTATACACAATATAGTGGAAACAAAAGACTTTAAGTGGAAAGTGGGTGAAGAAAAGGATGAGTATTAGTAATATTAAAAAACTCTTAATGAATCCGCACTTTTATTCATTGTTAATACAAAGCTTTCTTTCTGGATATGAAAAACCTTGTGAAATAAAATTGCTGTTTATGGCGCTTCCAATTTTGTTATATGCTGATTCCAGAGAAAAATTAATAAATGCAAATAAAAAAAGTCGGATAGATACACTGTTTAAGTCACCTCAGACTATTGATGGAAGTAAGATTTCAGGCAAAACAAGCTTATCCGGTTATGTAGATAGGTATAATTCCCTTAAACCATATTGTAAAGAAGCAATTATTATTTTATCGTCAGAAGAAAAAATATCCCTTGATGATCATAAAATTGTGATTATCAAGAAAATTGATTATAAAAAGTTTGAAGCTGCTATCAAGGATTGGCTCAAAGGTGCATTTTACCTTGGAGTCATATTTTCAAAAACCACAAAAAACAATTTATCTTTCTTTTTAGGAGTTAATATAAAATGAGAAGTTACATAAAAGCAATTATTATATTTAATAAAAATGGTGACAAAAGAATAGTTCCACTTAAACAAGGAGTGAATATAATAACCGGTGAATCAAAAACAGGTAAAAGTGCTTTAGTTGAAATAATTGATTATTGTCTGTGCAGTGCTCGCTGTACAATACCAAAAGGTAAAATAACCGAATTTTCATACCTTTATACTATTATAATGGATATAGGCGATAATACTTATGTTATTGCTCGATATAATTGGGAAGATGAAGGCAAAATGTATTTTTTAAAAGAGTCAAAAGAATTTCATCCTGAAGATTTAGAATTATACTATTTTAATGATAAGCCTATTTTACCATATAAATCTGTAAAAGATGAAATTGAATCTGCGTTGGGTTTATTTGTAAATAATATGGTTACTGATGATGAACACAAAAGTAAAAAAGCATCATTAAGAAATATGGTTTCTTATTTGTTTCAACACCAAAATTTGATAGCAAGTAAGTTTGCGTTATTTTATAGATTTTCAGATTTTTATAAAAGAAAAGATGTTATAGAACAATTTCCTGTTTTTGCAGGCATGATTGGTCAAGAGTATTATAGCGATTTGATTAAATTAAATACCTTAAAATCCAGCTTGAAACAAAAAAATAAAAAACAAAAAGCTGAAGAAGAAAGTATTGCATATATTCAGAAGAATATGTCATCATTATTAGCAGATTATTTTGCATTATTAGAGCAAGATTTTGATAAAGATATTTCAGTAAAGAAGATATTGAAAATAGCTTCTAATTTACCGGAATTTGATGATGAACAACTTTTTGGTGAAAGGAAAATAACTGAGCGTTATAACGAGTTAAAAATTGAATTAGAAGAACTTAGAAATAAAAAGCGTGAAATATCAATAAAAATTAATGATATAAGTAATGTTTCTAATACAGGTGGCTCTTTTACTAAAATGTTGAAAGAGTTAAAACAACAAACCGGTATAGCTGAAATTAAAACAGATAAGTATACCTGTCCGCTTTGTGGTCAAGGATGTCATGAAATTGCTGAGAATGATTTAAAACTTATTGAGGCTACAGAGTGGCTGGATAATGAATTAAAAATTACTGAAAAATATACTGCTGATTTTTCAGAAGATATTAGAAAACTTGAGGATGAAAAGGTAAAATTAGATGCCGAAATTAGTGAAATTTGGGAGCAAATAAAAATGATGGAGAAAAAATTTATTTCATCAGAAGAACTGGCTTCAAAGAGGGATAAGGTGAATTATGCTAAGGCAAAAATTGATTTTTATGTAGAAATGAACAATTCAGGTATATTTGAAAATCTTGATGAAGAAATTGAGAAGCTCAAAAAAGAAATAAAAGAGAAGGAAGAAAAGATTAAAGAATTTGATGTTGATAAAAAAATGTCAGAAGCAGAAAAATTTTTATCCCAAAATATGAATCGTCTAGCTTTGACACTTGATTTTGAAGAAGATTATATACCTATTAACTTAAAGTTTAGGCTGCAAGATGGGAGTTTTGATATTTATCAACATAAAAATAACAATGAAAATATTTATTTAGATGAAATGGGAAGTGGAGCAAATTGGGTATCTTGCCATATTGCACTGTTTTTGAGCTTTCTTAGGTATTTTACAGGTCAAGATAATTCGCCTATGCCGCTAATATTATTTTTTGATCAGCCAAGTCAAGTTTATTTTCCTCAAGGTGTTGATAAAGCTGATAAAATAACACAGGCTGATTTGACAGCCGTAAATAAAATGTATAAGACAATTTTTGATGAAATAAACTTAATTGAAAAGGATACAGGAATATTACCTCAGATTATTATTGTAGATCATGTAGATGGAACAGGTTTAGATTGTGAAGAAGAATTTAAGAATTATATTAGATGTAATTGGAGGAATAATAAAGGATTGATTTAGTATAATTAGTTATGATTTAGGTGATATCATAACATCAGACTTTGATGTATTTGACTAAAATTAGACAGGTAATGAATGCAATATAATTTGTAAATTGTTGGCACAATAGAAAATGATAGGTACCCACATCTATGAATATTAAAAACACATTTGGCTACCAATTTGAAAAAGCCGAAAAACAGGGCAATGCCACCATTCTTCACATGATAAACAAAACAGGTTACGGAAGTCTTACCTATAGGAATATTTTACAGGGTATAGACCTTACCTATGACCATATCTATATGGAGAGTTTTTGGAAGAAACGGAAAAAGGATGAAGAAAAAATAATACAGATTAATCATTGTCTTAAAGGACAGTTTATATTTACTATGGAAAATGGAAGAAAGTACCATATGAATGAGGGAGATATCTGTATATATGATGCAAGTTTTGGAGAAACAATAAAATCAAAGATTCCGGGTAAATGCTATCAGGGATTTTCTGTAAGAATAAATCCCAAAGAGATGAGAGAACTTATTAAGACCTGTAAAATGACAGAAGATATGGATTTTACTTTACTTACGGAAAAGATAAAAAATGAAGGCGGACCGCTTTTATTAAGAGCCTGTGCCTTGCCGGCAAAGCTTACGGATGAAATTTATCTGATTGAAAACTGTAATAAAAACAGTATTTATCTGCTAAAGATTATGGAATTGATGGTAAATTTATGTGATTTTTTCAAAGAAAAAAAAAGTAAGCTTTAATAAATATTCTTTGGATATGCTTAATACAGTAAGAAAGATTCATGACATGATTTTAACAGACCCCCTTAAAGATGTTAGTGTGAAGGAACTTGTAAAGGAGTTCTTGCTTCCAAGAACAGGTTTTATTCAATGTTTTAAGGAATTATATGGAATGCCGCCGGCTACATTTATGCGTGTGGTTAAGATGAAATATGCCGCAAAAGAAATGCTTAACTGCCCTAATATGAGTATAAGAAATATGGCTACACTTATGGGCTATGATAACCAAAGCAAATTTGCAGCGGCATTTAAGGCGCAATGGGGAGTGACACCGCTTGTATATAAAAAAATGAATTCTTATGAAGTTGAACAAATGGAGCAAAAAATAGAAAATTTGGAGTAGAAAACAAATGCGACTCAGTCTATTATTATTTTGGTAGACATATAGGGAAATCCTGTTAGTTGGGATTTCTTTTTTTTAACAAAAGTTAGTCAGGTCTAATTAAAGAGGTTTATTCCGGGGCAGTTTTATATGAAAATAAGAAAAAAATATATCATGTTTGCAAAGAAACTTGGAATGATGTGCATTGTGTTACTTGGTATAAGTATGTTAAGTTTCCTGCTTCTTACAGCGACCAATAAAGATACAGCGGAAATTGTTGTAAGGAGAACAAGTCTGAATGCTACAACAGAGCAGATTGAAATGAAAAGGATAGAGCTTGGACTTGATAAACCGCTTCATTTGCGTTATTTGTTTTGGCTTGGGAGTTTTTTGACAGGAGATTTTGGAATATCTCTTACCACATTTAATCCAATTCTTACAGACCTTAGAGAGCATCTTCCGGTAACAGGAATACTGGTGCTTTTATCACTTGTATGGATAATTGTGATTACCATACCTGTAAGTCTTTTTTGTGCATTTAAGAAAAACAGTTTTTTTGACCATGTTATAAGGATATTTGGCATTATTGGGATATGTATGCCGGCATTTGTGTTGGGAATTTTTTTGCTCTTATTATTTGCGGTTCACCTGCATTTATTTCCGGTTGCACCTAAAGGGAGTTTTACGGATTATATTATGCCATCATTTGCGTTGGCTTTTCCCACATCCTGTGCAATGATACGGGTACTTAGAGCTTCACTCTTGACGGAAATGTCTAAAGATTATTGCACTTTTGCCAAGGCTAGAGGATTGTCGGACTTTAGGATACTATGTAGACATGCACTTAAAAATGCACTTCCACCGTTTATTACACTGTTTTTTCAATACATAGGCTATCAGCTTGCAGGTAGTGCGGTTGTGGAAAAACTGTTTTCACTTCAGGGTATAGGAGACTATTTATTGTCGGGAATATTTATTGCAGATACTGTGCCAACTGCATATTGCGTGATGATTGTTGCAGCTGTTTTTGTGGTTTCTAATATTTTGGGAGATGTGATTAATCGGATTTTATGTCCTTGGACGGAGAGAGTATGTTGAAAAAAGTATTAAAAAAGCCGCAGGGAATGGTAGGAATGCTTATTGTGACGGTGTTGATTTTTATTGCGATTTTTGCACCGGTTCTTGCACCCAATGATCCGATGAAAGAAAATTTGCTGAATAAATATATAACGGCAGATGGTTCTTTTCCGCTAGGTGCCGACCAATTAGGGCGGTGTGAACTGTCAAGGCTTATTTATGGAGCAAGATATTCGATAGGAATGAGCCTTCCTGCTGTTTTGATTGTATCTGTTACAGGACTTATAATTGGTCTGTGGAGTACACTTAAAGGTGGTTATATTGAAAAAATTGTAGTGATTTTATGCAATATTTTTCTGGCTTTTTCGGCACTTATTATCGCAGCGGCAATTGTAGGGGTTTTAGGAAAGAGTATATTTAACAGTATGCTTGCACTGATGCTTGCCTCATTTGCATGGTATGTGAGGATGGTGCGTTCATATACAATTATAGAGCTTAATAAGGATTATATAACAGCTTCTCAGATATCAGGATGTACACAGTGGCAGATTATTTTTAATCATCTTTTACCCAATATTATTCCACAATTTGCAGTATATGTAAGTACAGGTATTTCTACTGCCATTTTGACACTTTCTGCTTTTTCTTTTTTAGGTCTGGGACTGTCTGTGGGGACACCGGAATGGGGAATGTTGCTTAATGAAGCAAGGAGCGGAATATATTCCCATGCAGAATTTTTATTATATCCTTCACTTTGTATTATTGTAGCTGCTTTGGGCTTTAATCTGCTTGGTGAGGCATTTAGGGATGTATCGGAGGAGGGAAGTTGAAAATGGTGCTTAAAGTATCCGGTTTATCCGTTTATCTTAAAGAAAAGAAAACTGTTTTGCTAAAACCGCTTGGCTTTGAACTTGAATCAGGGAAAAGCCTGATTTTGTTAGGTGAGTCGGGCAGCGGGAAAACTATGACCTGTAATGCCATACTGGGACTTCTTTCACCGGCATTTCAGACTGAAGGAAGTATTGTTTTTTACGATACAGGGCAATATGATTTACTAAATCTGCCAAAGAGGCAGCTTAGGAGTATATACGGAAGTTATATAACATTTATTCCGCAAAATCCAATGACTGCATTGAATCCTTCATTAAAAGTCGGTATACAAATGCTTGAGACACTGTATCTTCATAGAAAAATCGGAAAGAAGGAAGCATTTTCCTTATGTATAAGGGCTTTGTCAAAGGCAGGGCTTGATAATCCGGAACTTATAATGAAAAGTTATCCGTATACCTTATCGGGCGGCATGTTACAAAGGGTACTGATTGCTATGGTACTTATGATGGAAGCTAAACTTGTGATTACGGACGAGCCAACGACAGCTCTTGATGTAATCCATAGAAATGCAGTGTTAGAAGCATTTTCAGAACTTAAAAAAGAAGGTGTATCCATACTTATGGTGACACATGATTTTTATGCGGCAAAAAAGCTTGGCGGAGATTTGATTATATTAAAGGAAGGAGAAGTTATCGAACGGGGAAGTGTGGAAGAAATTCTTGAAGCTCCAAAACATGAATATACCAAGAGGCTAATCCGGGCAGCTTCGTATGATAGAAAGAAAAAAGATGCTTGAACTTAGAAATATATATAAAAAATACAGTGGAAATGACTTGTTTGCAGTACAGTCGGTTAATTTAAAATTTGAAAAAGGGAAAATTTATTCACTGGTGGGTGAAAGCGGAAGCGGCAAGAGTACGCTCGGAAAAATAATGGGTGGGATATTGCCTCCAAGTTCGGGAGAAGTTTTATATAACAATAGGAATGTTTACCCTATGGACTATAAAAAAAGAAGAGAATATTTAAGGCAGGTTCAACTGATTCTGCAGGATGGCAAAAGCGCACTGGATTCAAAGATGAATATTTATAAAAGCATTGCAGAGCCGCTTATAAATTTTAAAAAGCTTTCAGGGATTAAACTAAAGGAAAGAGTATTACAGCTTCTTCATAAAATGGAACTTTCTGAGGATATACCGGGGAGGTTTCCATATGAACTCTCAGGCGGACAGCAAAAAAGGGTATGTATAGCCAGAGCACTTTCGGCAACTCCGACTGTTATTATCTTTGATGAGGCGGTGAGCGGACTGGATGTGACTGTTCAGAAAAATATACTTTCACTTTTAACCAATTTGCATAAGGAAAGTGAGGGGATATATATTTTTATCACACATGATATGGGAGCGGCACTATTTGTATCAGATGAGATAATTGTCATGAAGGACGGAAAAGTATTGGAACAGGCTGATTGTACAGAAGGAAAGCCGGAATTTAATGACGAATATTCTAAATTACTTCTACAGTCAGCATTTTCCGGGGAATAAAGCCGGTTCATCTGAATATATCATACTGATTAAGAGATTTATACATAAATAATGTGGATTTATTTTTTGTGGGAGATATGAGGGATAAAACCCGATATTTCAATAGATAATTAAGGAGGAAATATATGTTAAAAAAAGGATTGGCAAGTGTATTGGCTATAGGTTTGGTAGTGGGAAGCTTAGCCGCATGTGGAGGGCAGCAGGGAATAAAGTCTTCAACCACACCACAGAAAGCTTCATCTTCTGTCGCTGAGAAAATGTCGTCTGATGTCGCACAGGAGAAGACAATAACCGTCGCAGAAAGTTTTGATTTTGCAAAGGGGTTTTATCCTGTGTTTACAGAGTCTACCAGTGAAAATCCGGGAATTACAAACTGGGGACATAACTTCTATGATAATCTTGTGAAGTATGAAAACGGAGAAATAAAAGGTTCTCTTGCAGAGAGCTGGGAAATCAGTAAAGATGGGAAAAAATATACTTTCAAGCTAAAAAAAGGTGTTAAATTCTCAGATGGAAGTGATTTCACCGCCAATGCAGTAAAGGTAAGTTTTGAACAGGCAATCAAAAATTTGGGAATGTATAACGGTTCTTTCGGCAGATTGTCTTCTCTTATTACTTCTATGGAAGCTACTGATGACAACACTTTTGTAATGGAACTTTCACAGTCTTATTATGGAACGCTTAATGACCTTACAATGTGTACTCCACTGGCAATCGTAAATCCTAAGGCTTTTGAAAGTGATCCGTTTAAGGCGTGTACAGAGGCAACCATGGGAACAGGTCCATATATGTATGAGAGTAATGATGGAGGAAAAGCATATAAATTTGTGAGAAACCCGTATTATTGGGGAGAAAATCCTGAAGCAGACAGTTTTGTGATAAAGATTATTGCAGACAATGACTCTAAGATGCTTGCATTAAAGAATGGTGAAGTTGATGCAATTATAGGCTCATCACGCATTTCTCATGATGCATTTCATGAAATGTCAGAAAGTGGCGAGTTTAAAGGAAAGGTAGATGAAAGAGGAAATTTAACTGATTATATCGGTCTAAATCTTTCTAAAGAGCCGTTTAATGATACTAAAGTAAGACAGGCCGTTTCACATGCAATAGATAGAAATCTGATTAGTGAAAAGATATATTATGGAATAAATGCACCGGCTTTAGGTCTTTTTGAAAAGACTAAGCCTTTTTGTAATGTTGATGTTCCTGTTTATGAATATGATTTAGAGAAAGCAAATAAGCTTTTAAATGAAGCCGGTTGGAAAGATGAAGATAAGGACGGAATACGAGAAAAGAATGGTAAGAAACTGGAGTTTACCATGTCATATACCAATGCGTTTGGAAACAGGGATGATTTGATGGCTGCCATTTCAGGAGGGCTTCGTGAAGTAGGAATATCTGTCAAGCAGGAAGCTATGGACATGATGTCATGGATGGGACCTATTATGAAGGGGGATTACAATATTACCCTTTATAAGACTTATGGAGGGGCTTTTGATCCTACTACGGTATTTACCAATATTAACCCGGAAGTGGCAACAGATAAGGTTGTAGCTCAGGTTTCGGATTTGTTACCTAAGGGGCTGATTGCTGAACTTGATGCTACATCTGATATAGGGCGTGTACAGGAAATTTATAAAGAAGTGCTTGAAACTATAGGAAAAGAAGCCGCAGTTGTTCCTATAGATACGGTAAGGGAATTTGGTATCTGGAATAAGAATAAAATAGCTGATTATGTATTCCCTGATGACAGTTTACAGATAGAAATCGGAAGTTTTAAGTTTAAGTAGTATGCTGTGAAATATCAGGGAGAATATATAAAAAAGAAAATTGTTTTAACTTGCCAACTGTGGTATAACTGAATTGGATATGAAGATAAGTATATTTGATTAAAGAATAAAAGTTAAAAAATATATGAAAGGTGATTTATTATGCCTCCAATCAGTGTCTTAATTAAACCCGCATCAAGTTTATGCAATATGTCATGTGACTATTGTTTTTACTGTGATGAAGCATTTAAGCGTTCACAGTGTTCTTATGGATTTATGGACGAAATGACCCTTAAAAATACGGTGCGTAAAACTTTGCTTAGGGCAGACGGTATGGCAAGTTATGTTTTTCAAGGCGGCGAACCGACTTTGTGCGGGATAGATTTTTTCAAGAAGGTCGTGGCTTATCAAAAACAGTATAACAAGAAAAACATTAAGATTTATAATGCACTTCAGACAAATGGATTTTCACTTACAGAAGAATGGTGTATTTTTTTAAAAGAAAATAACTTTTTAGTAGGTTTATCTGTAGACGGAACAAAAGAAATTCATAATTCATTACGCCATACCAAAAATGGCAAAGATACATTTCAAAGAATACTAAAATCCTCAAAGCTTATGGACAAGTATAAGGTGGATTATAATATTTTGACTGTTGTTACACGGGCAGTTGCAAAAAATATTTCTGAAATATATCAGTTTTATAAAAATCAGGGTTGGAATTATCAGCAATATATAGCCTGTCTTGACCCGCTTGATGAAAAACATGGAAATGAAGTATACTCTTTAACTCCGGAGATTTATGGAAAGTTTTTGGCTGATTTATTTAACCTTTGGGATAAGGATTATAAAAAGGGGAAAGAGCCTTATATACGCCAGTTTGTAAATTATATAAATCTTGCGGCAGGATTTATGGCAGAATCCTGTGACCAAACGGGTTTCTGTGGAATACAGTATGTGGTAGAGGCGGACGGAAGTGTATATCCTTGTGATTTTTATGTACTGGATCAGTATCAGTTGGGAAATTTTAATGAAAATCAGTTGGATCAGATAAATGAAAGAAGGCTGGAAATCGGTTTTATAGAGCGTTCTTTTAAATTAGCTTTAAAGTGCAGAGAATGTCAATATTACAAGCTATGTCGTGGAGGATGTCAGCGTTGTCGTGACTTAAATCCTGATACCGGACTGTATGAAAATTATTTCTGTGAAGCATATAAGATATTTTTTAGTGCTTGTTATGACAGAATTATAGAGATAGCAGGAAATGCAAGGTGATATTGTGATACGAATGTTGTAAAATTTGTTAGTCAGGTAACCGGATTAATTTTTAACCAAACAGTGAAGGTATTCTGTAACCTCATTTCCTGCAATCTTTCTATTTTCATCTTTATCGGCTTTGAAGCGTTTATATTCTTTTGTAAAAACACTGTATTTTCCATAGCCTGACATAATTTCTTTAATTGTATTTAGCGGCATCAGACCTTCGTTATTATAGCTTAAAAAGATATATTTAAAATCAGCATTTTTTATTAAATCGTTAAATGTTTCACAGGCTGTATATTTAGAACAAAACTTACTTTTTTGTGTGCTGTAATCACGAAGTCCTGTCAGTCCGCTAAGCTTTGGATTGTCATATTTGGCTATAGTTTCAAGTATATGATAGTTAGCAGAGTATTGTCTGGTATTATAAGGCGGATCAAGGTAGAGTATATCGCCTTTAATTTTCTTTATCAAAATATTTACATCTTCATTATAAACCTTGCCGGGTTTGCCTGAGATAACAGGTAATAGTGCAAGTTCAAACATTTTTGCAGCCGATTTTTTGATATGTTTTAAAAAAGCCCCATATACAGAGGCGGTATTTGCATATTTATCAATCGAATTAATCAGACTTGCCAAATAATAAAAATATTCATTGTCAGCTATTTTAGCGGAAGTATGGAGGATTTCTAAATAAGTTCGTATTGCATCACATTTTCTACCGTTTTCATTTGTAAAATAATTACGCCCTGAACCTGAGCCTTTGCAGTAGTTATTAAAAATAAAACCCGAAATCGGTTCAAGTGAGTTTAATTTTTCAAGTAAATCATTTTTAAGAGGAGGGATATTTTCTATATAGTGCTTATTTAACACATAGCTGTAGTATTGGATATCATTTGATATAACCTCAAAGCCTTTAGCCTTATAGTGTTTGCCGACAGTACCCGTTCCCGCAAACAAATCGGCAAAAACACAGTTTTTTCCATTTTTATAATTACTTATCTTGGTTATGCCATAATCAATAAAATTAAGTAAAGAATATTTTGAACCGATGTAATTCATTTCCCCCTCCTAAATTCATAGGGATTTACTCCATATTTTTTCTTAAATATCGTGGAAAAATAGCTGACATTGGAATAGCCGACCATTTCAGCTATTTTTTGGACTTTTTCCATAGTATTTTTTAACAGATATTCCGCCTTTTTTAAGCGGATATTGGATAAAAATGTGCTGTAGTTATATCCGGTTTCTTCCTTAAATACTCTGGAAAGGTATTCAGGGTTTAAATTAGCCTCCATGGCAATCTGCTCTAAGTTGATTGGCTCACTATAATGCTGTTGAATGAACACGACAGCCTTAAATATTCTCTGGGAAAGCTCCTTTTCGTTAATTTCATTGTCAGGCATATTTGTACCGGCATATTCTAAAGAGATACGCTTCATTTCTGAAAAGTGTACTGTTTCATCAATGCCTGATTTTGCCTGATTTAAAGCATCTTTAGTAAAGGTGGTATTATCATTTGCATATCTTAAATATATCACATCAAGACATTCTTTGCAGAGCATTTTTATATATTTAATTTGAAGCACTTTGTTTGATTCAATATAATCTAAGATTTTTTCAAGCTGTAAATATTGTTCTTTTCCCGGGGCGGCATAAAATTCCTGATAAAAACGCTTTAATTCCATATTCGATTTTTCATTTTCTTCGTTTTGCTGTTTATTAGAATGAATCGGAAAATAAAGCTTTAACTGCTCTTTGTAAAAGCTAAGAGACAGGGCATTTACAGCTTCTTCTGCAGCTCCGCTTACATTAACTAAACTCTCTGTAATATTGCTGATACCGGCCATACAATTATTTTCGTTTATAATTTTATTAGCGTATTCTTGCAGGCGACTCAGCTTTTCAAGTTCGCTTAGATTTCTTGAAAGATTACCGATTAAAACGTAGACAAACTCGTCATATTCTATGCCTGTTACATGTACTATATTTTCATGCTTTGGCACTGTAAAATTATCAAAGAGTTTCCTTTTCCATACAGCTAAAGCAAACAATCCGGAATCACGCCATTTTATGTTATATTCTCTTAAAATATTAATGTCATTTTCCGTAATTGGCTTTCCGCTAATCAGGATGTTACGTATAATAGAGTGTTTATGCCCATTATAGGACATCTCATCTTCGTTTTGACTGTTTTTTTCTTTGATTTTGGCAGCGGTAGCGGCAAGCATTTCCTGAAAGGACTGTTTACTTATTTCTGTTTTTAAAATGTATTCATCAGCATTTTCACGCATTGCTTCACGCACATAATCAAATTCAGAGAAAGCGGTTAAGAGTATTACAAAGGTAGAGCTATTAATTTTCTTAATTTCTTTTAATAGCCTGAGACCGTCCATAACCGGCATTTTAATATCGGAAAGTACCAGATCAGGCTCTGTTTCCTTGTATATTTTTAATGCCTGTTCTCCGTTGTTTGCAACTCCGACAATCTCATATTCGGGGTTTTCTTTAATGCAAAACTGCAGCCATTCACAAATCATTCTTTCATCATCTGCAATTAAAATTTTCATAATAGCCAGTCCTTGTCTTTTTATTGATAGCCGGAAGTTTAATAGTAACTGTAGTACCGATATCTAGTTCACTTTCTATCTGTAGTCCGTATTCATCGCCGAATTCCACTTTGATACGACCTGAAACATTGGCGATTCCAATGGATTCATTTCTTGTATATTCTTTTTTATTACACTTGCTGATAACCTGTTCCAAGACTTCGCTGTTCATACCTATACCGTCATCACTGACGGAAATAATCAGCTTTCCGTTTTGTATCTTAGAAGTAATTATGATAATTCCCATTTCATTTTTAGCTTCTATGCCATGAAAGATTGCATTTTCAACTATAGGTTGAAGAATCAGAGCAGGAACCATACAATCCCTGGTTTCCTCATCAGGTTCAAATTCAAAACTTAGCATATCTCCATAGCGGATTTGCTGTAAAATCAGATATTTTTCTGTAATTGCAAATTCTTCGCTTAGGCAGATAAGGTCTGCATCCTGTCTTAATGTCATTTTGAGAAAGTCTATAAATGCACTTATCATCCTGCTTACTTCTTCGGGCTGTCCTGTTTCTACAAGGCATTTGATAGAAAACAAGGTATTGTATAAAAAATGAGGATTAATCTGTGCTTTAAGCAAGTCATTCTCTATACGGCGTTTATAAGCCTCTTTAATTTTTATGTCTTCAAGTAATTTTTTTATTTCCTGTGCCATACTGTTAAAACTGTTTTTAAGCAGATTAATTTCATCATAACCTTTTACATTACTTACAACATCAAAATTTCCTTCTTTTACCTGATTTAGAGAGTCGCATAGATTAAGTAAAGGCTTTGATACCTTCCTTGCAACAATGTAAGAGATAACAAGTGCAATTAAAAAGCAAATTCCCATTATTATAAATATAATAATATAGGCTCTATACACGTCAGAAAACACAAAGGAGGCAGGCATTTCTTCTATTATTGTCCAACCTGTCTGTGTATCATGATAGTTTGAAATAAGGTATTCACCGTTAGACTTTTTGGTAATTCGGAACTCATTTTCACCATAAAGCTTTTTAATATTTTTGTTGGTATGCGATATGATATTACCGTTAATATCGATTATATAGATGATATTAGTTCCATTTAATGCAGACTTGTAGATATCAGAGAGGTATACCTCGTCAATATTTATTAACAGGGTGGCAGCCTCCTTACCTTCGGTGTTTAAAATTCGTCTGGAAGCACTGAAAACATACTGTTTCTTTTTTGAACCGAAATTATCCTTAAAACTGCTGATAAATGTTATATCATCATCTTTGCCATAAATAGTCTTATACCATAATTGATTTTTAACAGAAGCAAAATCATAATTATCTCCCGCCTGTGAGGAATATGAAAAACCGTTATCTCCGATTACTACCACATCAAAGGCTATACCTACTTCGCTGAATACCACATCAAGGTTTTTCTTCATATCATCAAGCTTTACTTTTAGCTCTTTATCTTCGGGAGTATCAGGCTTTCCGTCTAAAGCAGATATAAGGGAAGTATTTAGCTTGTACAGGTTGGAAATGGTAATGCTGCTGTTTTTAATGGCATTAGCCCTTTCTCCGATCTGCTTTAAAAGATCCAGTCTTGAAGCACCTATCTTATCTATCATAAGATTGCTTAAAAGTGCTATCAAGACTGTTGAAATAATTATAATTATTGCAGTAATTGTTAAAATATATACTGCAAATAACTGATTCCTGATTTTATTTGGAAATATCTTTTTGAGTTTTATATTTTTCATAAACAACCTGCTTTAAACTCTAAGTTTTTAGAGGAATCTAGGTTAACTTATAGGGCTTATAATTTGGAGATTCCTTTATATAATCATCACAACTATGAGAAACTTCACCCTTTGCCCAAAGCCCTGCCAGATTAATCTGTCCTGAGCCATACACCGCTTCCTTTGCACCGTCAATCTCAGGATTAACATATTTATTAAACCAAGTTTCAAGCTCATATCTTAGTTCAGCTGCTTTTTCACTGTGATTATCCCGTAAGAGCAGGTTATTTCGTTCATCAGGGTCATTTACCAGGTCATACATTTCATCAGGCCCGTAAGGGTAGCGTTTGATGTACTTAAACTCTTTACTTCGTATCATACGGTTTGGGCCATATTCGTCAAGCACCACAATTTTATCATCCTGCTCATACGGAAGCCCCTTTAAGGCATTTGCAAAGCTTCTTCCCGGCAGGCTGTCATCTTTATAATCTTTAATTCCCACATAGTTTAATAATGTAGGCATAAAATCATAGGCTGAAACAAGAGAATCACATACTTTATTTTCAGGAATAATACCCGGCTGTGAGGCTATGAAAGGCACTTTAACAGAGCTGTCATACATATTAATCGGGAAGGTGCCGTTGCCCTTTCCCCAGAAGCCATGATGCCCACAGCTAAAGCCATTGTCACTTGTAAATATTATCAGGGTATTTTCTCTGATACCCAAATCTTCAATCTTATCTATTATCCTACCTATGTTTGCATCCATAGCAGTAACTGCGGCAAAATATCCTATTAGATTGGCACGCACATCTTTAGCCACTTCTTTGGTTAAATAAATGCTGTCAGGATGCTCTTTTTCCTTTGGAATGGAATTAAATGGGCAGTCTTTATATAAATCGGTATATTCTTGCGGATGGTTATTTAGCCATGGAGAATGTGGTGCAGTATAACCTACAGTCAGATAAAATGGCTGTTTGCCTGCATATTCTTCTATAAATTCTATCGCATCATCAGTTATTACATCGGTTACATAGCGTGGTTCCCTGTAAAGCTCTCCGTTTTTAATAAGCGGAGCATTATAATAAGGTCCACCGCCTGACTTGTGAGCAAACCAGTGAGAAAAGCCTTTCTGTGGTACAGCACTGTTGCCCATATGCCATTTGCCGGATAGACCGCATACATAGCCGTTTTCTGCCAAAACTTCTGTGTAAGCCTTCATACCTTTTAAGTATTCAATATCTTCCTGTTTTTTATTATCATCTCTGAGCCAGTCGTGTACCCCATGTTGAGATGGGATTCTTCCCGTCAGTAAAGAAGCCCTTGCAGGTGAGCAGACAGGGGATGCACAGAAGAAGTTGTTAAACAACATTCCTTCATTTGCCAGTCTATCCATGTTTGGAGTTATTATTTCGTCATTTCCTGCACAACCCATAGACCACATTCCCTGATCATCGGATAAAATAAAAACAATATTCGGGCATTTTGTATTCATATCGGTTCTCCTTTTTGCCTGTATTAAACCATCATATAATAGGCAAATTTTGTTGTCAATAGTGTGTGAAAAAACACAAATAAATGAAAGAAATGTCAAAATATTTATAAAAAAATCTAAATTAAATTTCAGAAAACAAAATAATTTGAAAGAAAAGTAAAATAATTGTAAACAAAGTTATTAGAAATTTTATTATAATAATATAAGCGAAGTGACAATTAAGTAAACATAAAAAACTTGAGGAGGAGTGTATTTATGAAAAAGATTTTAAGAAGTATTGTGGCAATGTCGTTGGCATTAGCTTTGGTTGGCTGTTCAGGTGCAGGGGGAGCAGCAAAAAATTCTACAGCTTCCAAGGGAGCGGAAACCACAGGAACGGATTTGCCTGTTTTACGTGTGGCCATGATGCCTTTTGTGACAAGTTTACCTGCTCAGTATATTAAGGCAAACAAATTAGATGAGAAAAACGGATTTAAAATGGAAACAACTATGTATGCCACAGGTGCTCCTATGAATGAGGCTCTTGCAGCGGATTTATGGGATGTAGGTGCTATGGGAGCGGCAGCAGTAACAGGTGTAGCAAACTATGATATGACTATTATTGGCGAGGTGCTTGAATCTCAGGACGGTTTAGGAGTATTTGTAAAGCCTGAGAGTAAGATTGCTACAGTAAAAGGCTTCAATCCTTCATATCCTAATGTGTACGGTGATCCTGATACGGTAAAGGGTGCAAAAATCTTACTTCCAATCGGAACAGCACAGCATTTTACCACCTTAAAATGGTTAGAAAAGATAGGTGTTAAAGCAGAGGATGTAAATATAGTCAATATGGAAACCGCACAGGCTTATCAGGCTCTTAAAGCGGATCAGGCTGACGCTGTAGCATTAAATATTCCTACTTTCTTTGATGCTAAAAATGATGGTATGGTTCAGGTAGGTAATCTTGCGGATATGGGAACAAAATATGTGGATATGGTTACCGGTAATAAAAAATCTCTTGAAACAAAGAGTGAAATTATTCAGAAATATATAAATCTTCTCGCAGAAGCCGGTGCAGCACTCAATGCTGACCAAGATATGGCTACAAAGCTTATGATGGATTACTTAAAAGAAGCCGGCGCTGAAACCTCAGAAGAAAGTATCAGAGGTGATTTAGGACGTGTTAAATTTATTGAAGCTTCAGATTGGAAGAACAGAGAACTTGGAAGCTTTGCAAAAGAATTGGGAGAGTTTTATATTGGACTTGGACAGCTTGATGCAAGCTTAATGGATAAATTCAATACAAATATTGTTAAAACTTTTGTAGAAAAGCTTGGTACAAAATAAAATGATATGAACCGGATTTAAGAATCTCTGCCACTTTTGAGAGATTCTTAAATCTTTAAAAGCGGTATATAAAACAAAATTCTTCACAAGATTTTATGTGAAGGATTTAGATAAAAAGACATTAGAAAGGAATGAGTACAAAAATGAAGAAAAAATCTGAAGGTTTAAAATACAAACTCATTTCAATCTGTACAGTTGTAATTGTTCTTACGATATGGCAGCTTGTAACAGATGTATTTAAAATTGTTTCTCCGTTTATGCTGCCCAGCCCTCTAAAGGTACTGGATACCTTTATTTACAAGCTGACAGGTGGAACTACTCCGGACGGAGCAAATCTTATCGAGCATATTCTTTCCAGTTTGAAGATAGCACTGGGAGGATACGGTGTAGGTGTTTTTATAGGCGTGCCTTTAGGAATAGCTATGGCTTGGAGCCGTAAATTTGAGAGGTATGCGATGCCTTTATTTAACCTTATCAGACCGGTACCGGCATTAGCTTGGATTCCGCTTATGATACTTTGGCTTGGCATAGGTTATCTGTCAAAGGTAGGAATTATATTCTTTGCGGCATTTATAAGTGCCACAATTAATTCCTATACAGGTATCAAGAAAACAAATCAGGTTCACCTTTGGGTTGCAAGAACCTTTGGTGCTACAAACAGACAGATGTTATTTAAGGTAGCAATCCCTACTGCCTTGCCTATGATTTTTACCGGTTTAAGACTGGCACTCGGCTCTTCATGGGTTGCACTTGTTGCGGCAGAAATGTTAGCTGCTACAAGGGGAGTAGGCTATATGATTTATGTTGCAAGAATGCTTGGAAGACCTGATGTAATCATTGTGGGTATGATTACAATAGGCGGCATCGGTCTTATGATGAGCTATGGTCTGGAAAAATTGCAGAAAAAATACATAGGAAGGGGTAGTAAATAATGGGGAAATTGGTAAAAGGGCATAACGAAAAAATGCAGACAATTTTTGCAGCCTTAACAGCAGTAATCGGTTTTCTCATTGTATGGGAACTGGTTGCAAGGTTTACAAGTGCAAAAATGTTCTTGCCGCCTGCCTCTGTTATTATACAGGCATTTCTTACAAGTTTTGCTGTACCTGTCGGAAAGTATACCATGCAGGTACATATCGCTATAAGTCTTTATCGTGTAATGGTTGCATTTTTGATAGCAACTGTGGCAGGTGTATTTCTTGGAGTATTTATGGGATATTCTAAGACATTTGAAGCTATTTTTAAGCCGCTGTTTGAATTTGTAAGACCTATACCGCCTTTAGCGTGGATTCCGATGTCCATTTTGTGGTTTGGTATCGGAGATGAAAGTAAGTGGTTCATTATATTTCTCGGAAGCTTTACCTTTATAACAGTAAATACTTATGACGGCACAAAAAATGTTGATAAAACCTTAATGGGAGCAGCCAGAATGTTAGGTGCAAATGAAAGACAGGTATTTACAAGAGTTGTACTTCCTTCTGCCGTTCCATATATATTTGCAGGCTTACAGATTGCTATTACTGCCGGCTGGTCTGCAGTAGTTGCGGCAGAAATGATTCGCTCTGATGAAGGTGTGGGCTGGTTAATAGTAATGGGTATGTCAACCGGCAATACGATACAGATTATGGTAGGCATTGTTGCCATAGGTGCGATTGGATTTATCCTTGCAACCTTAATGTCTGCTTTAGAAAGGAGATTGTGTAGATGGAACAAACAACAGGGAATTTAAACAATGTTCCTTTAATATGTGATAATGTATCGAAGGAGTTTGACAGCTTTGATGGAAGCGGCAAAAATGAAGTTTTGAAGGATATCAGCTTTCAGGTAGAAAAAAATGAGTTTTTGGTATTATTCGGTCCGGGGCAATGTGGTAAAACTACCTTACTTAATATATTGGCGGGGCTTGAACTGCCAACTACAGGCAAGGTAATATCAAATAATAAAGAGGTAAAAGCTCCAAGCCCTGAAAGGGGAGTAGTATATCAGAAAACAGCTTTATTTCCATGGCTTACGGTTATGGGAAATGTAGAGTTTGGTCCCAGTGTGCGTGGTTTTGATAAAAAGAAGCGTAAAGAACTGGCTGACCACTATATTGAACTTGTAGGACTGAAAGGCTTTGAAAAAAGCTATCCTTCACAGCTATCCGGCGGTATGAGACAGCGTGTGGGTATTGCAAGAGCCTATTGCAACAACCCTGATATTCTCCTCCTTGATGAGCCTTTTGGACATTTGGATGCACAAACCCGTTATATGATGGAGGAGGAGCTGCAAAGAATATGGCAGAAGGAGAAGAGAACAGTTGTTTTTGTTACCAATAATATTGAAGAAGCAGTATATTTGGCAGACCGTATTATACTCTTAACCAACTGTCCTTCAAAAATCAAAAAAGAATATAAGATAGATTTACCTTTTCCAAGAAACTATGTAGATCCAAAATTCCTGGAATTAAGGAAGGAAATCACTGAAAATATGGATAAATCTTTTTAGGAGGAGAGAGGATGCAGGATAATAGAGAAGCTAAGGTTAAAGTAATAAATCTTACAAAAAAGTTTGACGACCTCCTGGTATTAGATGATATATCCTTTGAAGTAAAAAAAGGTGAATTTCTATGTATTGTAGGTCCGACAGGATGTGGAAAAACTACTTTTTTAAACAGTATTACAAAATTATACAAGCCTACTTCGGGAGAAATCCTTGTAAATAATGAGCCGGTAGACTTGGATAAGCATAATGTGGCATATATTTTTCAGGAATATTCAACCATGCCTTGGCTGACAGTTGAGGAAAATGTTCGTTTCGGTCTGGATATTAAACATGTGGAAAGGGCAAAGGCGAATAAACTGGTAGATGAATATTTGGATATAGTCGGACTTACAAAATTCCGCAAATATTATCCGGAACAGTTATCTGCAAGTATGTTACAAAGGGTGGTTATTGCAAGGGCATTTGCAACACAACCTGAATTACTTCTTATGGATGAGCCTTATGGTCAGTTAGACATTGAACTTCGTTTCAAGCTGGAGGATGAACTTCTTAATCTATGGAAGAGAACAGGGACTACGGTTATTTTTATCACTCATAATATTGAGGAAGCCGTATATCTTGGTGAGAGAATATTGGTACTGACTAATAAACCTACCAAGATAAAAGAAGAGATTATGAATGATTTACCTCGTCCACGAGATATTGCTTCACCGGATTTTGTTAAACTTCGTAATGAGGTGACTGATTTGATTAAGTGGTGGTAATAATAAAAAATCTAAAAGATAGTGCGGGTTGATAAAAATTTTATGAAGGGGCTGTCACAATAAGTAAAAATACAACAAGATATAATGTGAACACTTAACAAAATCAAGCCGTAAGGCGAAGATTGAGTTTAGTGACGACGCACCGTAGGTGCTAGTACCTTTAGGTAGAGCGGTATCTAAGCACTTAGTGACGACGCACCGCAGGTGCTAGTGCTGTGCAAGCGAGCCGCTTTTGGCGAAGGCTGAACTTAGTACTTATGATATAGTAAATTTATTGTCAAATTATAACTGTATTTTGTGTATCTCATTCTTAATGCGACAGCCCCTTCAGTAATTTAAGCGGCAGTTATAAAAGTCAGATAATTTTAATTTTTTAATACATAATTTTTTAAGTAAGTGTCATATATTTGACATAATAAAAGATAAAAATAGGAATATCGGGATAAGTAAAACAAGCTGTTAGAGTGAGGAGAAAAACTATGAAAAGTATCAGAAAAATTTGTCTGACTGTATTGTCACTTGTTATAGTAATTACAGTATTTACAGCTTGTGGGAGCAGTAAGGATAAAGAAAAAGTACAAAATTCAGTGAGCAAAGATTTAATTAAAAGTAAAGTATCGGACGAAACAGCAGTAAATGAGAAAAATAACTTAAACACTACAGTAGATGCTGATGTAGCAAGGATAGACAGTTCAAATACTGAAAAATCATCTAAAAATAAAAGTGAAGTGAAAAAGTCTCGAATGGTCAAGGTGGATGACAGGCTGTATATGGATATGGGATATGTTCTGAGTGCTTTAAAATGCGGTACGGCAGATGGGGAAATTCTTACAAGCAATGATGAGGCTCCTGAAAAAAATGATGAATCAAATTTTGGGACAGGATATAGATACCAGAAAGCTGATATTAAATATTTATATGTGGAGATAGATAATAAATGGCAGGTTTTTCAGGATATGGCAATAAGTTCGTGGATAATACCTGAAGATGTGGCACATTTTGATGCAGAAATAATAGAAGAAGATAAGGAAAGAATATTAGTTAAAATTACAGACTTACCTAAGGAATTTAGCTATATTTTCGGAGATAAAGAGGCAGATGAAATAAAGCCTGTGCAGATAATGCTTAAAGATTTAGGTGTATCTAATGGTATTAAAAATATAAAAAAAGACAAGTTGCCGGGTAAAAGAATACAGGTATGGTTTAATGGCGAGATAAATGGTGATAAGCCTGAAATGTCAAACCCTATAGAATTGGGAGAAGTATACGAAATATCGGTTTTGGAAGAGTAAATGAGTTTTTAAAAAGTCAAAAAAGTGATGAAAATTTCCAAATAGAGATTTTCATCACTTTTAATATTTCATCCGACCCTTAACTTAAATTTCATCAGCTCTTTTTCATCATCTACAGGTATTTTAGCAATATCAGCACCAAGTTCTTTTAATTTTTCCTCAAAATTCTCATAGCCTCTTTCGATAAACTCTATCTGGTCAACTTCGCTGATTTCTTCTGAACAGAGTCCTGCTATTACAAGAGCTGCACCGGCTCTAAGGTCAGGAGAGCTAAGTTTTGCACCTGAAAGTTTTTCTACTCCGTCTATAATGGCACTATTGCCTTCAACTTTGATATTTGCACCCATTTTAGCAAGCTCATCAGTGAACTTAAAACGATTTTCAAATATACTTTCAGTAACTACACTTGTTCCATTTGCCAAAGCAAGTAGAGTGGTTATCTGAGGCTGCATATCTGTAGGAAAGCCCGGATAAGGTAAGGTTTTAACATGGGTGTGGTTAAGCCTGTTTTTTGCACAGACTCTTATTGCATCATCAAATTCGTAAATTTCAGCACCGGTTTCTACAAGCTTTGCACTGATTGCCTCCATGTGCTTTGGAATAAGATTTTTTACAAGTACATCACCCTTAGTGGCAGCAGCGGCTACCATATAAGTACCTGCCTCTATCATATCCGGTATAATGGAATATTCACTTGCATGAAGCTTTTCTACACCGACTATTCTAATTATATCAGTACCGGCACCCTTTATATCAGCACCCATACTGTTAAGGAAGTTAGCCACATCTACTACATGAGGCTCTTTAGCCACATTTTCCATTATGGTTTTACCCTTTGCAAGAGTAGCAGCAAGCATGGTGTTTATAGTAGCACCTACACTGGAAACATCAAAATAAATATGGTTTCCAACCAGTTCATCAGCCTTTACTGCAATCAGGCTGTGTCTAATATCTATTTCAGCTCCTAGTGCCTCAAAACCCTTAATATGCTGGTCTATAGGACGGCTGCCTATATTACAGCCTCCGGGAAAGGCAACTTTAGCATCTTTATTCTTGCCAAGAAGTGCTCCCAAAAGATAATAAGAAGCCCTTATTTTTCTTATATGCTCATTGTCAACACAGAAATTAGTTATAGTTCCACCATTTATTCGTACAGTATTATTGTCTATTCTTTCGACTATGGCACCTATTTCTTCAATGGCACTTAAAAGTACCTGTATATCACTTACATAAGGAAGATTCTCTATCTTGACAGGCTCATTACACATAACTGCTGCAGCCAGAATACCCAGAGCGGCATTCTTAGCTCCACTTATAGAAACTTCGCCAACGAGCGGCTTGCCGCCTTTAATTACAAATTCATTCATTTTAGCCCCTTTACTAGGTCTTTTAAGGTATATTAAGGGCTTAAAGCCCTTGTATCATGTCATTATAGCGAGTTGTGGAGTAAGTGTCAACATTTCAGGCGACAGTTTGACAAAATGGTAGCTCTGTATTAAAATTAAGCATTAAAGATTAACCAAAATTATCAGTATTTTAAGGCGATATACTGGTCACTTCATGTATTAAAATATGAAAGGTTATTATTTATCTGTGAACTATGCGTGAATAATTATATGTAAATTTAAGAACAATAAATAAAAAATATAGAAATGAGGAATCAAAATGGCAAAAGATAAGAAAATGGTGGAAGAGATTACTTCTATGAATGAGGATTTTGCACAATGGTATACTGATGTAGTTAAGAAAGCGGAACTTGCAGATTATTCAAGTGTTAAGGGGTTTGTGGTGCTTAAACCTTATGGTTACGGCATTTGGGAAAATATCCAAAAAACTCTCGATAAAATGTTTAAGTCTACAGGTGTAGAAAATGTATATATGCCGCTTTTGATTCCTGAAAGCCTTATAAATAAAGAAAAAGATCATGTAGAAGGTTTTGCACCTGAGGCGGCATGGATTACACATGGCGGCTCTGAAAAGCTTCAGGAGAGGCTTTGTGTGCGTCCTACATCGGAAACACTTTTTTGTGATTTTTATTCAAAGGATATACGCTCTTATAGAGATTTGCCTAAGGTTTATAACCAGTGGTGTTCGGTAGTAAGGTGGGAAAAGGAAACAAGACCTTTCCTTCGTACCAGAGAGTTTTTATGGCAGGAGGGACACACGGCACATGCCGATGCACAAGAAGCACAGGCTAGAACTATCCAAATGTTGAATGTATACTCCGATTTTTTTGAAAATGAGCTTGCAATTCCTGTGATAAAGGGGCAAAAGACGGAGAAGGAAAAATTTGCAGGGGCTGTTTCTACATACACCGTAGAAGCACTTATGCATGACGGTAAAGCTCTTCAGTCAGGCACCAGCCACAATTTCGGTGACGGTTTTGCAAAGGCTTATGATGTTACATTTACAGGTAAAGATAATAGTCTTAAATATGTGCATCAGACTTCATGGGGAGTAAGTACCAGAATGATAGGTGCACTTATAATGGTACATGGAGATGATAACGGTCTTGTACTTCCTCCGAGAATTGCACCTACACAGGTTATGATAATTCCTATTATGCAGAATAAGGAAGGAGTGCTTGAGAAGGCGAATGAAATTAAAGAAAGACTGACAGATAAATTTAGAGTTAAGCTTGATGACAGTGATAAAACTCCGGGATTTAAGTTTGCAGATCAGGAAATGCGAGGAATACCTGTAAGAGTGGAGATTGGTCCTAAGGATATCGAAGCTGATAAATGTATAGTTGTAAGAAGAGATAATAGAGAAAAGATAGAAGTTTCCTTAGATGAGTTGGAAGGAAAACTTGCTGAAATTTTAGCAACTATACAAAAAGATATGCTTGAAAGAGCTAGAGAACATAGAGAAAGTCATACTTACAGTGTGGTAACTTATGATGAATTTAAGGATATAATTACTAATAAGCCGGGCTTTATTAAGGCACATTGGTGTGAAAACAGGGAATGTGAGGATAAAGTTAAAGAAGATACCTCAGCTACAGCAAGATGTATTCCTTTTGAGGACGGTAATTCGGAAGGTGTGTGTGTATGCTGTGGTAAGCCTGCTAAGAAGCTTGTTTATTGGGGGAAGGCATATTAATGTATATTAAATTACCTATAAAGGTAAAATATATAATATCAAAACTTGAAAAAAACGGATATGAAGCTTATGCAGTCGGCGGCTGTGTAAGAGATTCCATCTTAAAGAGAGTACCTGAGGATTGGGACATAACTACCTCAGCAAAGCCTGAGGAAGTAAAGAAACTGTTTCAAGCTACCATAGACACAGGTTTGCAACATGGAACAGTAACCGTAGTTATAGAAAAAAAAGGCTATGAGATTACTACCTTCAGACTTGACGGAGATTATTCAGACGGGAGGCATCCTGATAGGGTTGCCTTTACATCGTCTTTGACAGAAGACTTAAAAAGGCGTGATTTTACTATCAATGCTATGGCATATAGTGAAAAAGCGGGATTGATAGATGAATTTAACGGAGAGAGAGATCTTGAAGACGGAGTAATAAGGGCTGTCGGTAATGCCGAGGAAAGATTTTTGGAAGATGCACTCAGAATGCTTCGTGCCATACGCTTTGCAGGACAGTTAAATTTTAAAATCGCAGGAAAGACTTTTGATGCCATAAAAAAGCTGTCATCTAATATTTCTAAGGTCAGTGTTGAGAGGATTGCAAAAGAGCTTGAAAAATTACTTTTATCAGGAAATCCTGAATATATAGGTCTTGTATATGAAACCGGTATTTTTGAAGTTATTGCACCTGAACTGTCGGAATATTTTAAGAACGGAGAAATTTATAAATCCGTACAAGTGCTTAAAAGAGTAAATTATCCTGAAAAAAAGGAACTTTATCAGATAAGAACAGCCATTTTTCTTGAAGTCTTGGGAGCTGATAAAGCAGTCAGACTTCTTAAAAATTTTAAATTGGATAATGATACCATAAATACGGTAAAAAAACTTATTATCTTGTTGCAAAGAGAGGTAGAAAACTCCGTTCTTGAAATGAGAAGGACAGTTAAAGAGGCAGGTCATAAAATAATGCCGCTGTTTCTTGAAGCAAGGAGAGCAAAGGGAATTAAAGATAATTCATATCTTTATAAAGAAATTCTTGAAAAGGGCGAATGTACTGAGATTTCTGAACTTAAAATAAATGGCAGGGATTTAATTGAAGCAGGGATTCCTAAAGGAATCAAGATAGGTAATATTCTTTATAGACTTTTGGAGTTGGTAATAGAGCATCCTGAATTAAATACTAAGGAGAGCCTTCTTTTGGAGGTGGAGCATGATGAAAAATAACAGATGGCTGCCGGTAATTATAATGTTGTGTTTAATAGGCTTAGGCGTGTTTGTAGGTGTAAATACCATTTTAAATACAAAACGCAGTAAGCCTCTTGTCAGTTCTAACCTGAACACTGATTTGTCAACACCTGCTGCCGTGAATAATGAAATTAAAAAAGAAACAGTAGCTGTACTTAGAGGTATAGACAAAGAAGGAGGCAGAATAGGGGTATATCTGGTAAATGAAATGAAAGAAACCGCTTTTTCCTACGACCTTGCGACCTCAGTCAAAAGTGTGAATGATCAGGAGTTGGTAATGCCTGAACTTAAACCGGGAAGTATATTAAACCTTGAATTTAGAGATAAAACGGATATGTTATCTAAGGTTGAGGTAAATAAAGAGGCTTGGGATTATCAGGGAGTAAGAAATTTAGTTATAGATGAAGTGATTTCCAAAATGCAGATTGGAGATAGCAACTATATGTATGATGCGGGGCTTACAGTGATAAGCGGAAAAGATAATGTAAGCCTGAGTAATATAGACACCTCAAAAGACACCCTGGAAGTGCGTGGAATAGGGGAGAAAATACTTTCCATTGATATTACCACAGGACATGGAATGCTTGACTTTGCCGAGTATGATGATTTTTTAGGTGGAAGTATTGAAATCGGATATGATGTATTTGATGATATATCCGACAACATGAAATATGTGTTGCGTGAAGGCAAGTATAAGGTAATTATGAAAAATGGAAAACTTGCAGTGAACAAGGTTGTGGATATAAAGCGTGATAGGACAGAAGTTTTGAGGCTTTCGGATTTTACAAAAGAAATGGATAAAAGTTCTAAAGTTACCTTTAACCTTTCGCCAAGTAATGCGGCTATACATATAGACGGCAAGGAGGTAGATGCCGGAAGTAAGCTTACTTTGGATTATGGTGAATATTTGGTAAAAGTAATGGCTGAAGGCTATGTAGGTTGGGAAAAAGTGATAACAATTTCTAAGCCTAAAACAGTTATGAGTATTGCTCTTGCATTAAAGAGGGAGAAGGTTGAGGAAGAAGAGGAAGACGATAACGGCATGGCTGAACCTCCTGCAAATATAGATAGAATTGTCGGAGATAATACAGATGATTTTGAAAATGAAGAAGACACGGATGAAAACAGGGATAATGAAGATAATGAAGATATTGAAAAGGAAGAAACAGTGCGTACAGACAGTACAAAAACTATCTCTTTCAGAAAGCCCGAAGGTGCAACTGTTTTATTTGACGGCAGGGTTATAGGAGATATTCCGTGTGAAATGAGTAAGGTCACAGGTAAACATGAGATAACATTGAAAAAAGACGGTTATGAAACACAAAATTATACTGTAGATATAGAAGATGACGGAGAAGATGTGGTATTTAGTTTTCCTGAGCCGGTGAAAGAACAAGAATAAAATATTAACAATCCATAAATATGCACAAAATAAAATTAAAACTAAACAAAATTTAAATAAGTATTGACTAAGTTTCATTTTGATACTATACTAGGTTTTAGTAATTATTTATAGGATTGTTACCTTAAAGAGGGCAAAACCGTAATTACAAGGTATTATATTGTTATCTTGTGTCGGATTTGCCTTTTTTGTTTAATATGCCGTATGATAACCGACATATTAAAAGTATGTATTGACTGCAGCAATATGTATGGAAAAGGTAAAAGTAATGTAAACAAAACCGGAACTGGGGGTAAATTTATGAGATCTAAGAGGAACAAAGCAGTCATTGCACTTGCAGTGACTAGTATGCTTTTAAGTTCGGTAAATGTAAAAACATTTGCTGCAACTAAAAAAGAAGCTATAGTAACTTCTCAGGCAGAGCTTAATGCACAACTGAAAGCTATGGGTAAAAAAGGTATCGGGAAGATTGTTTTGGAGAATAACAAGAAAGCCGATATAAAGATTCCTAAGGGAAGTTTTAATAAGGTTAAACTTCATGTTGCAGGCTCAAAATTAAGCGTAGAAAATAAAGCTAAATTTAAAAGCATAAACCTTGAAGGAGACGGGGTAAAGAAATTTGTAGAAGCGGCTAAAAATAATTCCATAAAAGTGACTTCATCCAAAGCAAAAATTGTAGTTTCTAATAAAGCTGTATTAAAAAGTCTTAACTGCAGTGGAGATAATCTTAGCCTTACAGTAAATAAGGGAAGTAAGATAGCAAAAATTTTAGCAAATAACGGGGTTAGAACTCTTACCTTAAATGTGAACGGTAAGGTGGACAACGCTACAATCAAAGCTGCCGGAGTACAGGTAAAAGTTAAGGGGGCAGCAGATGATACAAACCTTGTAATAGAGGGTGAGAATGTAAGCCTTAAAGCTGAAACTGCTGTAAAACTTACATTACTTAATAATGCGGACATCACATTTGAAAAAGGTGCGGAAAAGTCTGTTATAGAAGTAAAAGAAGGGGTAGAAGCAAAAATAGCCAACAATACGGCAGAAAAAATAACGGTAAATACACCGGAAGGTGAAAAGACAGTTTCATCAGGTGAAAAGTTAGATAAATCAACAGTAGAAGATAATAAAAAGACAGAAAATAAAAAGACAGAAAACAAAAAGGAAGAAAATAAAACTGATAACAGCAGCAGTGCAGGCACAGGCGGTACAAGTTCAGGAGGAGGCAGTACCAACCCGGGAGGAGGAAACACTAATCCGGGAGGAGGAAACACTAATCCGGGAGGAGGAAACACCAATCCCGGAGGAGGAAATACCAACCCGGGAAATAATGAAAATATAAAGAGCGGATTTGGTAAAAAAGCTTCACATATTGATTTGAAGCCCGCATTCTATCCTGTTGTAAGAAATATTACATTTAATAATGAAGGTTTGGAAATAAAAGGTAAGCTAAATGTTGCGGTTGTTTCAGATAAGGACAGTCCGGCAGTAAAGAAATTCTTTGAATTGCTTAAAGAATATAATGTGGAATATACACTCATTGATGAAAAGAATGTAGGTAAAGCGGACATAATTTTGGGTACAAAGGCGGCTAAGGAAAAAGCCGGTATAGAGAAATTCTTTGCTGATAAGGCACTTCAAAATGAGCAGGGGTATGTATTAAACTGTGTTAAAGAAGCTGACAGCCATAAAGTATTCTTAGTAGGTGCTTCAAACGAAGGTTTGTACTATGGTGTCATGAGTTTTAGACAGCTTTTGCAGGATAAAAAAGACTGCGGATATTTACCTGTTGTAAGTATTTCGGATTACCCTTCCATTCCTCTTAGGGGAATTGTTGAGGGATATTATGGCTACCCATGGTCTTTTAAAGAGAAAATGGGACTTATAACGGACAGTTCAAAATACAAGATGAATGTCTATATCTATGCACCTAAGGACGACCCTTACCATAAAGATAGATGGCGTGATTTATATCCTGATGATAAGGCAGAGGAACTAAGGCAGTTAGCAGAGGTTTCAAAAGCCCATAATGTAAGTTTTTGTTGGAATATTCATCCGGGCAATATATATGGAACCGGTAATGATTTTGATTTGTTAATGAAAAAATTTGAACAGCTTTATGAACTTGGAGTAAGGCAGTTCGGTGTTTCATACGATGACATAAACGGAAGCTACGCAAGAAGACATGTTGATGTAATTAACAAAGTAAATAAAGAATTTGTTCAGAAAAAAGGTGATGTTAAGCCTCTTATAGTAGTAGGTACAAGATATGCACAGGCTTGGGGACCAAGTGTTGAGAGTTATTTAAAACCTTTCTTAACAGGACTTGATGATGATGTTATAGTGATGTGGACAGGTGCTGAAACAATGGGAACTCTGAATAAGGCTGATTTTGAATGGCCGGGTAAACAAACAGGTTCTACAAGAAAATTAGCGGCTTGGTGGAATTATCCTGTTATCGACTATGCAGACGGCAAGATGTTAATGGGACCTCTTGACGGAGTTTATAATGATGCGGATAACCTTTTAGGAGTATTCTTAAATCCTATGCCGCATGCACAGGCATCAAGAATATCTATTTTCAGTGGAGCGGACTATTGCTGGAATTTAGACGGTTTTGAAAAAATGTCAAGTTGGAGAAGGGCAATTAAGGAACTTGTGCCTAATGAAAAAGAAGCTTTTGAAAGGTTTGCAGATAACCTTGCCTTCCTTCAGAAAGAAAAACTTGACTTTGACGAATCCAGATATATAAAGGATAAGTTGGCTGAATTTATGTCTGTACTTTCTAAGAAAGAGAGTATAGCTGAAAAAGGAGCAGACTTAAAGAAGGAATTTGAACTGCTGATTGCTGACTGTGATGTTCTAAGAAATATGGAGAACAAGGATTTATTTAAGGAAATAGAGCCGTTTGTAAATGCTTATGAAGAGGTGGCAAAGGCAGGCGTTGCTGTAATGGAAGGAATTTTAGCAGTAGAAAAGAATGACTTTGATACTGCACTTAACAGTATAGATGTTTTTGAAAAAGCAATTAAAAAGGCAAGAACATTTACTGTAAAAAGTTTAGAAGACCATGGAACAGAAAGAGATAATATAGTTGAAGTATGCGAAAAGCGTATTAAACCGTTTATAAAGGATGTTGCCGGCTCAATAAGACAGAGTGTAGTAAACGGACTTAAAGTAGACAGTGAGGCTTCTGTATATACAAGTACCGGTGATATTAATAAAGAGTTGAAAATGACCGGAGGTAATTACATAGCAGGTGATTTAAACGCAACACTTAAAAAGAATGACTATATTGAACTTAAACTTCCAAGAGCATTAAAGATAGCTAAAGTATCCGTTACAGGAGCCGCACTTGAAGGAGCGGATTTAAAGTTTAGTTATTCAATTAATACTGAAAAGTATGATGAAGAAGAGTTGAAAGGTGCTGATGGAAGGCTTTCAACAGAAAACCCAATCAGTGCTTCTGTTATCAGAATTACCAATAAAGGTGACAAAGAAGTAAAGATAGATGAAATAAAGGCCATGATAGTTTATGGAGTTTCAAATGTTGAAGCGGAAACAAAATTAAACCATTATCAGCATTACACTATAAACAAGGCGGTTGACGGCAATATAAATACCAACTTTTGGTCTAATGGAGGACCTTCAGCAGGTAGTTATATCAGGGTTGATTTAGGAAAATCTGTGCCTTTGTATGATTTGGAGATATATTATGCAGATAATCCTAAAGGAAGAGAGCATGGAATAGACGGTTTCTTTGATACAAAGCTTGAAATATCTGAGGACGGTGTAACTTGGATACAGGTCGGTGATATAATAGAGGCTGCAAATTATCAAGCTGTTGCAGGTACTAAGCTGGCAAAGGTAGAATTTGATGCAAACGGTAAAATGGGGCGTTATTTGAAATTCTCCACAACAAAGCAGAGTGAAAACTGGGTTCAGGTATATGAAGTATTTTATAACAAGAAGGCAAATAATTTGGGAGATGATTCAGTAGAGCTTATAGAAAGTGACTGCACTATAAAGGGCAAGGAAAAGCTTTATGACGGTAATATTAGTACTATATCTGAAATAACAGGTACTGCTGAAGGAAAATATCTTGCTTACAAATTGTCAAAAACTGATTCAAAGAATATATATATAATTCAGGATAAGGAAAGTATATGTAATGCGGAAGTACAGGCAAAGGTTGATGGTGAGTGGGTAAATCTTGGAATTTTAGATAGCAGGTTTAGCAAATTTACTATAGCAGGAACCAAAGTAACAGAGGTTAAACTTATATTCAAGTCAAATGAAACGGTTAAGCTATGTGAAATACTTGCAAAATAATTAGGATATTACAAAACCGTTATATTTGCTGAGATATAAAAATCAAAAAAACATTTTGTAAAGAGGGAGGCTGATTTTAGCCTCCCTTTTAGGCAAAACAGGTGAAACGGACGGTTTATCAATATTTGACTTTCATTTATTAATATGATATGATAATAAGATAAGTATGCAAGTACACTTGTATACAATATTGTATGTTGCATATCCCGATTTATTCGGGGTTAGGTGTATAACTTAATAATTTGGAGGCTTAATCATGGGAAAAGTTGATGTAAAGGCAGTCCGTAATGCAGTATACCGTGCCATTGGAAGTAAGGTTTTGGTTAAATCCAACAGAGGAAGGCATAGATTTGATGTGAATGAGGGAGTGATTAAGGAGGTTTACCCTCATATATTTATGATTGAACTAAATGACAGCGAAGAAGATACTTCTAAAACAGTTTCTTATACTTATACTGATATTCTTACAAAGGATGTTCAGTTACAGCTTTGTACCGAATAAACTGTGAAAATCAATCCTCATTAGTTTCAGATATTAATTTGAAGCTAATGGGGATTTTTACATGATAATAGCGATTAATATGATATTATAGTAATTTTTGTTGACATTATAAAGTATTAGTGTTAGTATTATATCAAACAATTAAACATATGCTTAATTATTTAATAAAATTAAAGAGAGGAAGTGCTTATTATGAAAAAAACTTATGAAATCGAAGTTGATTGTGCAAACTGTGCAAATCTTATGGAGGATGTAACCAAGAAAACAGCAGGCGTAAAGGATGCTGCGGTAAACTTTATGGCACAGAAAATGGTTGTGGAGTTTGAAGAAGGACAGAATGAAAAGGCTGTTATGAAAGAGGTACTAAAAGCCTGTAAGAAGGTTGAGCCTGACTGTGAAATAGAGCTTTAATTCCGAGTTTGGAATGATGCCCCATTTTTAAGAAAAGAGGCTGCTATGAATAAAAAACAGAAAAAAATGCTTATAAGAATACTTATTACCATAGTATTGCTTGTGGCATTGAATCTTGTGCATTTAAAAGGACTTGTAAATTTAGGACTTTACCTTGTGGCATATCTGGTAATAGGCTGTGACATTCTAAGAAAAGCCGGAAAAGGTATCTTAAACAGGCGTGTTTTTGATGAAAACTTTTTGATGGCTATAGCTACAGTAGGAGCCTTTGCTCTTGCCATTTATGAAAAAAGCGGTGATTATAATGAGGCGATTGCAGTTATGCTTTTCTACCAGATAGGAGAGCTGTTCCAGAGCTATGCAGTAAGAAAGAGCCGTAAAAATATCAGCGAGCTTATGGATATCCGCCCTGATTACGCCAATATAGAACAGAATGGAAAATTTGAAAAGGTATCGCCGGATGAAGTGGCTGTAGGAAGCATTATCATAGTCCAGCCGGGAGAAAAGGTTCCGCTTGACGGAATTATTACAGAAGGAAGTTCAACTCTTAATACAAGTGCACTTACAGGAGAGAGTCTGCCAAGAGATGCTAAAGAGGGTGATGAGATTATCAGCGGTTGTATTAATATAAACGGAGTGCTAAAGGTAAGGACTACCAAGGAGTTTGGCGAGTCCACAGTTTCAAAGATATTGGAGCTTGTGGAAAATTCCGGTGCAAGGAAGTCAAAATCAGAGAAATTCATTTCAAAATTTGCAAAGGTATATACTCCGTTTGTATGTTACAGTGCACTTGCACTTGCATTGCTACCGCCTTTGATAAGAATGTTATTATTACATCTTACGCCGGACTGGGATGTTTGGGTGTATAGAGCACTGACCTTCCTTGTAATCAGTTGTCCCTGTGCTTTGGTAATAAGTGTACCACTCAGCTTCTTTGCAGGAATTGGAGGAGCAAGTAAAGAGGGTATACTTATAAAAGGTTCAAACTATCTTGAAACCCTTTCTCAGACAAAATATGTAGTATTTGACAAGACAGGGACACTTACTAAGGGTGTATTTGAGGTAAGTGCAGTCCATCACAGTGAAATGGCTGAGGAGAAACTGATAGAGTATGCAGCCCTTGCGGAATGTGCATCTTCCCACCCTATCAGTAAGAGCCTGCGTGAGGCTTATGGTAAAGAGATTGACAGAAATCGTGTAAATGATATAGAAGAAATCAGCGGAGAGGGCGTTATAGCAAAGGTTGATGGAAGTGCTGTGGCAGCAGGAAATGGTAAGCTGATGCAGAGATTAAACATTCCATATCATGAATGCCGTTCTGCTGGAAGTATAGTTCATATGGCACTTGACGGTGAATATGCAGGACATATTGTGATTTCTGATATAGTAAAACCAAATGCTGAGAGGGCAATAAAGGAATTAAAGAAGGCAGGAGTTACCAAAACTATCATGCTTACAGGTGACAGAAAAAAAGCGGCTTATCAGGTTGCAGTTTCACTAAATGTGGATGAAGTGTATTGTGAGCTGCTTCCGGCTGATAAGGTAACAAAGGTTGAGGAATTATTGAATGCCAAATCAGAGAAAGCAAAGCTTGCCTTTGTGGGTGACGGAATAAATGATGCACCTGTGCTTACAAGAGCCGATATCGGAATTGCTATGGGAGCTATGGGTTCGGATGCAGCCATAGAGGCGGCAGACATTGTGCTGATGGATGACAACCCTCTGCAGATTGCAAAGGCAATTAAAATTTCCCGAAAATGCCTTGGAATTGTGTATCAGAATATAGTCTTTGCACTTGTTATCAAGTTTGGCTGCCTCTTCCTCGGAGCAGTCGGTTTAGCCAATATGTGGCTTGCAATTTTCGCAGATGTGGGAGTAATGATAATTGCGGTGTTAAACGCTATTAGGGCTTTGAGAGTGAAAAATCTGTAAAATATTAAATCAATAAATAAAAATCAGAAAATAGTTGAATACAGGCTTAAAAATTGATAATATATTTTTAGGTTCAGTTTGACTAATTTATGCTAAATATAGTCAGCAAAGAGAGAAAAATAAAATAGGATGAAAGGAAGGTAGAGGTAAAATGAAGGCTATATGGAAAGAAAGAGCAGCAGTAAAGGCAATTAAAAGATTAAGCATTTTTTTAGTATTCGTTATGGTAATAGGACTGTTATATAGTGAAACAGCACTTGCAGCAAGATACAGATATGCGGTATTAACAACCTTTGATAACGGATATTCTATTGTAATAAGAGGAAAAAAGTATGGAATTACAGACAGTGAAAATAATATTGTTCTGCCTATTGAATACGACAGAATATATGATGAGTCAGATGGATTTTTAGAAGTAAAAAAAGGTGAAAAATATGGATTTATAGATAAAGAAGGCAATATAACTATACCTGTAGAGTATGATATGGCATATAACTTTAGTGAAGGACTTGCACCTGTAAAAATATATGGTAAATGGGGATATATAGATAAAGAAAATGAAGATGTAATACCGTTTATTTATGATGAGGTTTCTATTTTTAAAGAAGGGCGTGCACCGGTAAAAAGGGAAGGTAAATGGGGATATATAAATGAAGATGGCATGGAAATAACACCATTACAGTATGATGTGGCATATACTTTTAAGGAAGGGCGTGCAGGCGTAAAAAAAGCGGATAAGTGGGGATTTATAGATAAAAATGGCACAGAAATAGTGCCATTACGGTATGATATGGCATATAGTTTTAGAGAAGGGCTTGCACCGGTGGAAATATATGGTAAATGGGGATATATCAATAAAAATGGTACAGAAATAATACCATTAAAATATGATATGGTATATAGTTTTAGAGAGGGACTGGTCGCTGTAGAAAAAGACGGCAAAATGGGATATATCAATAAAAATGGTACAGAAGTAATACCATTACAGTATGAACGTGCATATAATTTTAACAAAGGGCTTGCTCCGGTAAAAAAATCAGGTAGATACGGATACATAAACAAAAGAGGTCAGGTAGTTATACCATTAAAATATTATGGGGCGTATATATTTAGTGAAGGCCTTGCCGCAGTGCTGAATCACAAGGATAAATGGGGATTTATCAATAAAAGGGGTAGGGTAGTTATACCATTTATATATGATGGCGAAAGCAGTGATTACGATGAGAAAGGCATTTATTTTAATAAGGGAAAGGTTAAAATGTTTAAAAATGGTATTGAAGGCTATTTGAACAAAAAAGGGGTATTCATTCCTATCAGATAGTTTTTTACCCTGATATTAAAACTCTGAGATAGCTAAAAATCAGTTATCTTAGAGTTTTTAATTTGTCTTAATCTCTAAATATAGCCTATGATTTCTAATAAGATTTATTTTGATACAATGTAACCTTTTGCAGTTCTCATTTGTATTATTAGTGAAAGGCTTTCAAAAGAAATAAAGGAGAAACTTCATGAGGCATCCGGTAGAAATACTGATGGAAAAGTACAAAAACAACATTTACGCTATTGCATTTAATATCTGTAAAAATAGCGGAGATGCTGAAGATGTTGTTCAAGATACATTTATTCAGTATATGTCATTAAAAAAAGATTTTGAAACAGAGGAGCACATACGGGCATGGCTTATCAGAGTAGCCATTAATAAAGCAAAAAATAAGAATATCAGTTTTTTTAGAATGAAGGTAGTGCCGTTAGAAGATTATATGGAAACATTAACTTTTGAATCGGAGGAGTCATCAGATTTATTTGAGGCGGTGATGACACTTCCTGAAAAGTACCGCATAACCATTCACCTGTTTTATTATGAAGACTATTCTGTAAATGAAATTGCAGATATCCAAAAAATATCTGTAAGCAATGTAAAAACGAGATTATCACGAGGAAGAATGTTACTTAAAGAAAAATTAAAGGAGGCATGGAACTATGACGAATAAAGAGAAATATAAGCAGGCATTTTCGGGACTTAGGATTTCAGATGAGACAAATTTGGAAACAACAAAAAAAGCTTATGCAGATAAGAAGAAAAAATTATATCGGATGGCAGCCGGCTTTGCAGCTTGCGTGGTTTTATTTACTGCATCAGGAACAGCGTATGCGGCAGATATAGGTGGTATTAGAAGTATAATTAAAGTTTGGATACAAGGTGAACAGACAGACGCTACAGTTAATTTCGGAGATGGAACATATACAATGGAGTATACAGACGGCGAAGGAATAAAGTGTCAGCAATTTGGCGGAGGATGTGAAATTGAGGACGATGGAAGTGAAAGACCATTAACGAAAGAAGAGCTTATGGATAATCTTAACTCTCCTGAGGTGGTATATGAAAAAGATGGTTCTGTTTGGGTTTACTATTTTGAACAGAAAATCAACATAACAGATAAATTTAAAGATAATATCTGTTATTTAAAGCTTGTTAGGGAAGATGAAACTTTGTATATGACAATTAAGTATAAGAATGGTTTTACAACCAGTTATAATGAGCATCCAAATCCTTCGTTATTTGAGTAAAGGAAGCGGGGAATGGTTATTTTATGAAATTTAACTTGGAATGTAAATAAAGCTTGTTATAAATTCTCTTGACTTTGCCACCGTACCTTATTATAATAGGTTTCGGTGGCAAAGCCATTTGTTCCCTTAGTTAAATGGATATAACAATAGCCTCCTAAGCTGTAGTTGTGGGTTCGATTCCCGCAGGGAACATCCATTTTAAGCGGTAATGACGACAAAATCATTACCGTTTTTTTCATGCAAAAATAGCATTTTCGGTGACAGATTTGTCAGCGAAAATAATGTTTTGTCATCAGTCCAAATCTTGACCTGATAGTTGACATCCAGAAAAAAATGGCGGAAGGAAAGAATGGAGGCTATATCCGGTGGGCTAAAAAATACAATGTAAAACAGTTTGCAGAATCCATACTTTTCTTAAAGAAGCATAACATCAGGGACTTAGAAACACTTAACAGAATGGTTGATGAAAGTTCTGCTAAGTACAATGAACGGCTCAAGACAATTAAAAATGCAGAAGAAAAAATGGCTGAAAATAAAATAATCAAAACAAGCATTATCAACTACTCAAAGACAATGGACACTTATATTGCTTACAGAAAATCAGGATACAGCAAGAAATTTTATGAGGCACACAGGGATGAGATTACGCTCCACAAGGCAGCCAAAGAAACATTTTCAAAATTTCCTAAGTGCAAAATTCCAAAGGTAAAAGACCTTAATGAAGAGTTTAACAGGCTGCCTTTAGAGAAAAAAGAAGCCTACAGTAAATACAAGAAAATGAAAAAGGAAATGAGGGATTATCAGACAGCAAAACAAAATGTGGATACATTCTATGCAAATGAAAAGAGCCTCAGAGCTGAAGAAGAACTAAAGAAAAAGAGACAGACACAGAGATAGACAGACAGGGCAATCATCAGAATATAAACAGGTGACTGCCCTCTTCTATTATATTTTCAGCCTGTAAGAAATTTTTCAGCACTCACGAAGTGAGGGTGTAGCTTGACATCTTAGATGTCATTTTAAGGGGATTGGGGATGTTACCCAACAAGCAAAAATGCGCTCGTGTGTGTACGAGGGCACTGCTTGCCAACTTGCACCACTGCTTATATGAGGAGCCTAAAAGTGATGAATTTGTTTAGAGAAAAAGTTAAAGCACAGTCTTTAATTTATGAAAATATACGAAGGGAAACAAAAATATGGATTACAAGACAATAAGGGATAAAATTGAGGATATGGCAAACGATGACTACAGAGATTTTATTAAGGCGGTTATAAGTTTGGAAAAAGGCATAAATGATGAGAATGCCTTAGACAAACTTTATGAATTCTATATGGAAAATGATTCAGCTAATCTGCTTAATGAAGAATTTGATGTAATGATTGAAGAGCTAAGAGAACAGGGACAGGTAAAAGATATTCCCTATATTAAGAAAGAAAAAGATGAACTTGTGGATATAGTAGGAAATATTGCAGGCAAGGTTGATGTAGTTGAAAGAGAAAATAAAAAAGGAGAATCATTTAAAGTTGTAAATTTCTCTGTTGTATCAAATGACAGTCTGGGCAATAAAGTATATCACAACTGCTCTGCCTATGGAGAAAAAGGCGATATATCTAAAAATTTTAAGCAGGGGGATTTTGTGAAGATATTCGGTCAGGTTAGGACTTCTGCTGACGACAGCGGTAAAGAACATAGGAATATAAATATACTTTCATCAAAGCTCTTAAAGGCTAAGGAACAAAATAAGGAGATAACTGCTACATCAGACAAAGAGAAGCTTAACAATGGCATTATGGGAAGGGAAAAAACAGAGAGAGCATCTGTAAAGGATGCCATTAAGAAGTATAAGGGTAAAGATAAGGGAATGCCACAGTCCAGGAAAGAAATAATAAAGGAAATGAAAGATAAATATCTTATTGATTAGTTAATCACAATCAACTTATATACAGTAATTGATTGCTTGACAATAAAAATGAGATGATGATATTCTTAGGATAATATAACTACTTGAAAAAGTACTTCAAGCATAGGGGGGATTTCAATGAAAGAACTCACAATTGGAAATCTTATAGAGTATCAGATAAAGAAAAAAAGTGTAAGTATTGATAAGCTGGTTGAAGGTCTATGCTCTACTACATCACTTAAACGTCTTATTAATGGCGATACCAGACAAAGCTTTTTTCTAGTTGAAAGAATATTGGAAAGACTGGGTGTGTCAGTAAATAAGGTTTCTCTTTTACATAATGAAAATGATGACAGATTATTCATTATGAGGGAAATGATAAGCAAACTATTAGCTGATAGAGCCTATACTAAAGCAGAATTTATTTTAACAGAATATAAAGAAATTGCTGATTTAAGCAATCCGCTTCAGTTACAGTATGTCATTGAGGCAGAGGGAGTAATTCAGCTTGAATGCTATGAAAAGCATGAGGAAGCTTTGGAGCTGTTTAATAAAGCTCAAAAGATCATACTGGGTAAATTTGAAATGGATAAGCTGCATGAGTTTGTGCTGGGTGAAGAGGAAATAATATTGCTGATGCTTATACTTAATGAAGAAATGAAGGTTAAGAATAAAAATATAAGCATTTATGCGAGACAGTTATTAGATTATGTAGAGAAACAGTTTGAGGATGAAGAAGTAAAAACAAATATCTACACCAAACTGGCATGGATACTTGGTGAAAGTGCTATAAGGAATAAAAAGTACGAAGATGCTTTGGAATTTACCCTAAACGGAATCAATGCTTTGACAGATAACGGTTTACTGCTGCATTTGCCACAATTCTTAGACAGACTTTTATTCCTGACAAAGGACAGGGATGAGAATATGTACAGGTCGTGGAAGAGAAAAAGAGATGCCCTAAAGGAACTTTATTTAGAATATAATGAGCCGTGGGAAACTGAGGATATAAGACTTTGGGAAAGTTACAGGCAAAACAGCGTATATCTGATATCAGAGTTTTTAAAAGATGAAAGAGATTTGGCTGAGTATACCCAAGAAGAACTTGCAGAAGCCGTAGGAATAGACATTAAAACCATATCTAGGATAGAAAATGGTAAGTCAACCCCTAAAAAAGGCACATTTACTTACATAAAAGAGCACTTTGATATTGAGATAGAAAGCTTTCAGACAAGGCTTACAGTTGATAATTTATCTTTACTTGAAATGGAAAGAGATATCTCAAGGTTATCATCTAAACACAGATATGAAGAAGCAGAAAGTCTGTTTAAGTCTTTAAAGAAACAGCTTTCTATGGAGAGTAGGATAAACAGGCAGTATGTGGCATTTATGGAGGAACTTTTTGATAGTGTATTTAAAAGAAAGACTACAGAAGAGGTATTAGCTAATTTAGAAAAGGCATTTTTAATAACAAGAACAGATAAACATCTTGAGAATCTGGGGAGATTTGTAACTACAGATTTAGAGGCTAAGATAGTAAATATGATGGCTATATGTTATGAAAAACTTGGTGATAGAAATAAGAGTATTAAGTTACTGGAAAAACTAAAAGAAGGTTATGAAAAAAGTAGTGTTACTAAAAGGTATCATAGAATACTTCTGGGATTATTATATATAAACCTATGTACTTATCATGAGGAAATTAATAGATTCAAGGATGCAATTAATATGGCTGATAAAGCTATTAAATATTATATTAGGTGCAATAGAGGAGATAATTTAGGATTTTTGGTTGAAGAAAAAACATATATAATTGATAGGATGACTAATGATAATTCAAAAAGTAACCTTAAATATATTCAAAGTTTTAGATTAATGGAATTGATGAAGGCGAGCGAAAATGAAAAAGCCCCTTTAAGAGAGGCTTATAAGACTTGGTATGGGGAAGATATAGAAAGAGATTAATACACATTTGTCTTTTTGGGGGTATTGGGTATAGAAAATGGCTTGAAATATGTTTTCGTATAAGATTTATTTATATTAGTATTTAGATTAATACCGATGGTACTTGACAAAAATCCGAACAACATTAAAGTTAAAACAACGTTTCTAAAATTTTTTTTCATAATGAAAAACCTCCATAAATTTGATGAGGAAATCATATTATGGATAGACTTAATCCACCATACCAAAACTTGAGATTAAAAAAACAGGTTTTGGTATGGTGGTTTTTTATCATAAGTGTATGATTGCAATATCAGCTGATGAAATATTTAGCTCAAACAATTTAATAGAAACTATTGAGAAAATTCTTGAAGAAGAATATATAAGAAAAATATTATTTTTTAATAATTCATCAATTATGAAAGAATGGGAAAAGGATAAATCAGCAGGAATAGCAGAAAGCATTTCAAAGTACATAATAAGGATGGCTAGCAGAACTACAATAAACCAGCTGTTTGGAGTTATAGTTGCTGATGGTGCAAAGGAATCTGAAGAATATTTTTTATCTAGAGAATATATAAGAGAGTTTATTATAAGTAAAATTTCAGAAAATTATAATAATAAATTTATATGTTATAAATTAGGAAATTTAGTAAAAAATGAAATAGATAGATATTGTATTTATACATATATGAATGGAACCAGAAAATTGCTTGTAATTCAAAAAAAGACAGTAGTGGGAAAGCTTCTTTCGCTTATTGATAATAAGGAAGTTTCTGGCGATAAAATTTATGACTTTATGAAGTCTAATGGTATAAGTGAGAACATAGCAAAAAACATAATCAAAGACTTTATTATAAATAGAATTATTGCAACAAATTTTGATTTAGAAGATAATATATTTGAAAAAAGCCTGTTGTCAGGTGAAATAATAAGACTGCTTGATGATAATGAAATAAAGAAAATTGCTAAACTTGAAAATAAGATAGACAATCTAAGTGCTATGGAATTAGATGAATATGCTGAAAGTTTAGAATCCATAAATAGTATTGCAGATAAGCTGTTAGGTAAAAATATACAGTTTAGGATCGTGACTGGTTATAGCAAGAAAAAATTGGACTTCCCTTCTGATAAAGCATTTAATATGGGTAAAAGGATGAAATCCCTGTTTACAGCTTTGGGCAGTATAGAGCCATCATATATAAAATTAAAAAAATTTGAAAGTATGTTTCAAGAAAAATATGGGCTTTTTCAGGGTGTTTCTTTTCATGAGTCATTGGATTTATACAGGGGCATTAATAATACCGAGGATGAAGATAAAAGAAGCGAAAAATTACTTGTATGGTTTGAAAGTAAAGTTAATGAGGCTAATGAATTTAACGCGAAAGAAGTTGTTTTAACAGATAGCGATTTGGATGAGATTATTGAAATATGTGGAAATATAAAAAGAAGTAAGGAGGTAGTTTTTGACTTTAAGTATCAGAGGTCTGGAAAAGAGATAATTGCTACAGATATTAGTTTTACTTTCCATAATGCGTTATTTGAAGCTTACTTGGAAGATGAGCTAATGGATAATGATTGTGGAAATGATTATATATACTATTGCCCTAGATATTTATCAGATATAGGTTGGATTAGAAGAAAGGTAAAAAGGAGAATCAGAATAGATAGTACAGGTGAATTAGAAACAGACATATGTGATATATTATTGGTGGCAGATTATGCCGGTATACACATGATAGACAAAAAAAGTGGAGATGAGATTTTTCCTATAAATCCAACTATGAAGGGGTTTGATTACCAAATAGAGAGTGATGTAGTAGAATTCCTTGATGCATTTGGCAAGTATAAAAGTAAATTGCCATCAACAAGAATACCGATTGAGTTCAACAAACATAATATTATTCCCAGAATAAGATATAAAAATGTTGTTGTGTCACCAAAAAAATGGATAATCAGAACTGACAAGTTTACTTCATTAACGATAGATGAAGTATTTGAAAAATATAATATAGACAGATATGTGTATTGGCTTAACGAAAACGGTGAGAAAAAATATTTAGATTTAACGTCATTTTTATCAAAAAAATGGCTGAAATCTTATTCTAAAACTCATACATATATTATATTGGCTGAAATGTGGAAAGACGCTCAATTTACAGAATGTATAATTGATATAAAATTTGAAAAGGAAATGGAGAAAGCATATTATAATTTTTATAAAGAAACTCCAGATCAGCTTTCTAAAAGTAAATATTTATCTTGGCATATTTTTTATAATGCAGAAAAACTAGAAATTATAAAATCTAAGCTTTATGAGTATTTGACAAGTAGTAACTGTAGATATTTTTTCATATATTATATTGAAGATGGCAGCAATGTGATAAGGCTCAGGATAAAAGAAGATGTATTTGAAAGTACATATAAATTTATGTATGAACTAAAAGATAGCAGCACTATAATTAATTTCAAATTATGCACCTATGAACCTGAAACAGTGCGTTATGGAGGAATTACTTATATTAATGAGATTGAAGATTTATTTGAAAAGGAGGCTGAGGCAGCAATAAAACTTGTAACTAATATGGACAGACAAGCACTTATTATAAGACAGGTAGCTGTAATATCAAGCATGCTGGAAAATACTCTGGAATTTAATAAAAGAAAAGAGTTCATAAAAAGATATAGTAAGTATTCGGAGGAATCAAAACTCTTCTATAAAAGGAATAAAGCAATCATATTAAAGGATATAAAGACATATAATGAAAGTACAGGCGTAGAAACTAAGTATATTGATAATAAGATCAAAATTATACTTGAAAAAATCAGCAGAGAGAATGACGAAATATATGTTTGGTACATTTTGTCATCTCTAATACACATGAGGCTGAATAGATTTACAGGAATATCAAAAGAAAATGAAAGGCTTAGTTTTGATATTTTACAATATTACTACAAGGAGATTAAATAAAATGAATTTTGCACAGATAATATTTAACAGTGATATAGAATATTATAAAACTAAAATATTTGAATTGTTTGATACTGAAAAATATATGTTTATAGACAGAGAATACGATGGAGAACACAGAATAAGAATAAGAGGTATTTTAGGAGATGAAAATTATATCAGTGATATTTTAGGGAAGAAAAATGGATTTGTTTTTAGTACAGAGCCAGACGATTTCTTTGAAAATATTGAGCAATTTATTTTATATTGCAGCATACATAATATGCTGGATAAAGTGTGGTGTAAGCATTATTTTGCTAACACTGCAAAACTTGAAGATGTAATAGGCTTTTGTAAAGAAATGGCTGAAAATATCACAGTAAAAAGTGATGAAGGATATAACTCACATTTTTCTCATTTTTGGGGCTTCTTTCATACATTGACACATTATCAGAAAACAAGAATTTTAAGAATTTTCCAAAAAAAGTATCAGAATATAAAAATTACAGAGTATCCTTTTGCCATAGATATTAAAACTCCCTTAAATACTATTGAGAAAATGATAACTATGGATAAGCTAAATTTCTTTTCTCCTCAAAGTATTAACAGAATTGTTGAAAATGGGGAATTTGCTTCAAAAATACATGAACGCACAATAAGAAATGCAGCTGAGTCAGAGTTTTATAAATCTAAACATTATATTTTAAACAGGTGGTATTTAAATGCACTATATGTAGCTCTTATGCTTATGAATATACCGGTTATTGATAAATACTTTATAAATTATGTAATGGCAATGGAAAAATACCCGGTAGATGAAATATGTGAGATGTATTTAAAAACAGGAGAAGAAAAACTATGGAAAAGAGAAAATATAGTATAAATGAAACATTATTTATATCTGAAAGTGAAGAATGGATTTATATTACAGTTGACAATAAGGTGTATAAAGTCAAACTGACTGCAGATGAAGTGAAAAATTTATATAACACAATAAAAAACATCAAAAATGGTATTAAAGTTGATGAAAATGACAGAATATTTAAATTTTTAATTACAATGAATGGAATTATAGCAGACAAGGAAATTCCCGAAATAAAGAAAGAAATTGTTATAAGTTATGTAGAAAATATAGGTGATATTAAAAGACTTAATGAATATTGCAATGAAACAGGCTTGATATTTGACAGTAGCAAAAAAGGATTAATGCTATATGTTTCAGATAACGAAATAGTAATATCATCAAGGAAACTAAAAGGTGGTAAATTTGTAATACCCACAGAAAAGCAAGAAGAATTGATTGTTCAGACAATTCTAAAAAATAAAGACGAGATTATTACCGCACTTACTGAAAATTATACGATAGCTATTCCTGTTTTTAGTTATGTAAGTGGGGTGAGAATTTTAAAAGATAAGATAGGTATGAATGATGTAGACAGTGCTATATGCTTTCAGCCTTGGTATATGAAGCAGAAATTTGACCTTGAGAGCAGATATCCTGATGCCTATGTAAAATGTAAAATAAATGGAATAACATTTGAAGCTAGGGGAAATACTATTGATCAAGCACTGTATTTTATAAATGATGAATTTATAACAATAGGAGAAAGTTGCTATGAATAAAAATTTTACTGAACCTATTTGGATAAAAAGATATCTTATGAAAGAAGAGGACTGGCAGTTTCATGAAATAAGGCATTTAAAAAATGTAGGCTTAATAAATAGAAAAAATAATAACATAGGCGGTTATCATTCTTCACTAGGCAAATTCGATGTTTATAGTGAATTGAAGGCTATTTATGAGTACATAGAAAGATATACCTGCTCAGAAACTACATATGATAATATAAAAATATATGAAACGGATAAAATACAATATCTTAGTTTTAATGACCTCGGGTTTGACTGGATAAAGAAGGATTTTTTTTGCCCCAAAGAGGCTGAATTTATAGAAGCTAAAAGCTTAAAAACAAATCTCTCATATTTGGTACCCTCTGTATTTGCATATTATTTGAATAATGATTTTAGAACTTGGAAAGATTTCTCGGGTAATTCCAATGGAAATGCAGTCGGATCAAGTCTTAATGATGCTATAGAAAGAGGCATGTTGGAATTTATTGAGAGAGATAAATTTATAAGATATTGGTATTTGTCTGATGGAAATATACTAAAAATAGACAACCTGTGTGAAGTAATAGGTGGCAAATTACAATATTTTACTGAAAACAGATATATAGTTGAATGTTATATGATAGATAATAAACCTAGAGATATATACTCTGTATGGTGTTTAATAAGAAGCAATAATACTAATGAAGATTTTTTTTCTGTAACAGGGCTTGGTTCAGGATTGACTTTAGAGCAAGCTATCAAAAATGCATTTACAGAAGCTGAAGGAATATATTTTTCACAGAAATATCTTAAAAGAAATTTTTTAGGAAATGAAGAAAATGCTGTCAGGAACATTTTAGACGAAAATTTAGAAATATATCTTTCATATGGCATAATGACACAACTTAATGCTCTTGTTGATAATGCTGATATTATTAAACCAATATGGAACGCATCAAAGAAAAGAACTACGCTAAAAACGAGGGCATTGGAGTATTACAAAGATATAATATATATACCTATTAAACATAAAATACTAGATGATCTGGGGTTATATGCAGCGAAAGTAGTCTGCGTTGGTGGCAAAAATATGTATTTTGATTGTGGAGAGGAAGTAGTTAAGAAGGCTAAATTAGGAACTGTGTGCCCTCTAGCATAGAATGGAGATGTAAAGCGGTGAAATATTCTGAAAAAGATTTGATAAGTGATATGTCCTATCCATCAGCAAGAAGTTTGTACACATTAAGGTTATACTTTTTTAAAGATGGCTATCTGCTGACAAAAGACTTTTGGAAGAGAAAAGAAGTATTGAAAGCCAAATCTTCAATTTGTATGGATAGTAATATAAGTAATGGTGATATAATCATTGAACTTAAAGAGTTTAATGATAATCATTATCCAAGCATATTTAAAACCTTACAAATTTTAGAAGTTGGACATCTTTTATATAATATATCACTCATAGCAGATATATATGGTTATGAGTATGAGCTGGATAATGATAGTATTAATATACTTGTACTGAAGAATAAAAAGGCAGGAACTAATTATTTAGAAAATAATAAAACTATTGAATTTTGGGAGAAAGCCCAAAACAGAAGTAGCGGAAAATATTATGGCGGGCTTATAAATTTTGATTTAGACTATCAAAAGTATGCCTATTCTCCCAAAAGTACAGATGAGACTAAAAGCATAAAATTTAATAAGAATATTATGAACTCAGTAAAGACATTAATATTTGTAAATGATGGCAATGCTCTTGTTGACAAAAATAATGGTTTAGTGCTGTATTATGGTTACATTATGAAAGAATACAATTATTTGAATGCGAGAACTATGTCTCAAATAACAGCATTCCTCTATAAATGGGAAAAAGGAATGTTCGTTAACTATGCTGAACTGATACAATATATTGGCTTTCTTGCTCAAGAAGTGTGTATAAATAATTCTGCTGTAAATGTTTATAACAGACCAGTAAAACAAATGAATTTTAATTTTTGGTTGCCAATAATGAAACAAAATGATATTTATGAAGAGTATATACCATTTTATGGAATTCTTACCGGTAAAGAATCGGAATCAGCTTCAATACAGAGAAAAACAATTTAGCAAAATCAGTTTTTGGTATGTCGTTTAATGTAACTATCTGATAGAATACTTATATCAATTTAGTATATAAGCTGTTTATCCAATACTATATACTGAATATATTATAAAATAAGTGAGGATATAGCCAATGAAAAATGAAGCAAGTAATAATTTAAGCTTAAAAATGTACAAGAAAGGCTCAAAATGGTGGAAAGCTATCATTCTGACAATTCTTTCAGGGCTTGAAACCCCATTTAACACAGGAACCTACGCTCTGTTCTTCTGGCTGATACAGGAACAGAGGTTAGAGTGGCTGCTTCCGTTTGTCGGTATCTATGTGGCATCATATGCAATTCTTTTATGGATAGGCAAGCAGGCGATTAAGGCTACAAATAATTATAAGGCACAGGTAATAACTGATATTAAAATGGCCTGTGTTAAAAACGCAATTGCAGAAGGAATTGACTCCGGTACGGCTATTTCATTTATAGACAATGACTTAAAGCTTGTTATGGCAAACTATTTTGACAATATAATAAAAATAACAAAAAGTTCTGCCGTGGTAGTATTTACCATCATACTTACCTTTAGCAGCAACTGGATATTTGCACTTATTTACCTTGTAATAGGTCTGCTTCCAATGGGGCTTGGCAGCATATTGGGAAGAAAGACTGCGGAGATGACAAACCAGTATACTGAGAGTATAAGCAAAACTACGGTGCTTATAAAAGATGTGATCAAAAACAGTGGAACTATAATTAATTATAACAGAATTGCAGACACTGTTAAAAAACTTTTTGCCTCAATATCAAAGAGTGAGAAGGACTTTGCAGATAGAAACAATGAGATGGAATTTACCGGCCTTTATATGAACATTGTGTATATTGTGGTGAATATTATTCCTATTGCAATAGGTATATATATGGGAATTAAAGGCTATATTACTATACCAGCCTTTATTGCGGTTCAGTATTCAAGCGGCTGGATAGTGGGCTCTTTGGGACAGATAGCAGGTCTTATGGCTGTGCTTAAATCAACTGAGTCAATCAGAGAAAATATAATGAAGTTTAGTGATGTTGATGAAGTAAATGAAAATGAAGCTGAGGATGTAAAGAAAATTGAATTTAAAGAGGTGGATTTCGCTTATAATGAGGACAAAGAGATACTTAAGAAATTTTCTTTTAAGGCGGAAAACGGCAGTAAAATTCTTATACAGGGTGAGAGCGGAAGCGGCAAGAGTACCATACTTAAGCTTATAAGCGGAGAACTTAAACCTGACTCAGGAAAGGTGCTGTTAAATGACAAAGAGTTAAAGTACAGAAGACTTGGCTTTATATCACAAAATCCTGCGGTATTTAATGAAACTCTAAGATATAATATTACTCTTGGAAAAGATTTTACTGAGGCAGAAATAAATAAAGCTATAGAACAGGCAGGGCTTGCAGAATTTACCCGTGAAAATGGTCTTGACTATGCAATTGAAGATGAGGGCGGCAATATTTCAGGAGGCCAGAAACAGAGAATAGAAATAGCAAGAGCCCTGCTCTATAACTGCTCTGTGCTTCTTGTAGATGAGGGAACTTCAGCCCTTGATAAGAATACAGCTGATAAAATACATGAAACCATTATGAGTCTTAATAAGACAGTTGTAGAAGTAGCACATCACATCCCGGATGAAGTAAGGGCAAGATTTGATACTATACTTGAATTAGGATAATATTGTATAGAATTTTCTATATGAAGATTTATCTGTATTCAAACACCTCTTCCACTCCCATCTCCAGAAACTTAGCAATCTTCATAGCATACAGCAGATTGGGAATAGCCCTGCCTTTTTCAATATTTATCAGAGTACGGACATTTATATCGGCTCCTTCAGCAACCTGCCGCTGAGTCAGACCGAGACCTGTCCGTACTTCTTTATTGCACAGTGCCTGTAACTGCTTTTATGCATCCGTTGAACTTCTGCACCACCCTGACCTTAGGGGAAAGCCTGTTGCGGTCTGTGGCAATCCGGAAGCAAGGCATGGAATTATTCTTACTGCGGACTATGTGGCAAAAAGGTATGGAGTAAAAACAGGAATGGCTTTGTGGCAGGCAAAACATTTATGCCCTGGTATTACATTTCTTCCTGTGAGGATGGATTTGTACCTGAGGTTTTCAAAGATGGCTCAGGAAATATATGCGGAATATACCGATAGGGTTGAGCATTTTGGCATTGATGAATCCTAGCTTAATGTAACTGACAGTATAGGCATTATGGGAGACGGATACTCTGTCACCAAGGAAATAAGCAGCCGGATAAAGAAAGAGCTCGGCATTACGGTAAGCATAGGGGTATCCTTTATAAATTGCAACACTAAGTGTCCACCTCAAGCAAAGATTTCCATATACACTTCATCAGCAGATTTTCCACCAAACTGTTTCCTTGGATATGCGTTTAT
>CAUTOC010000007.1:0-68331 GCA_963539695.1 uncultured Catonella sp.
GCTCATCAAGCTTAATTTCAACATCTATATGCTTATCGACATCAAGTTTGGACAATAATGCTACCGTCTCCACATGTCATATATACACTAATATATCAACATTTGTTTTTATATAAATTTATATCATGATGCATCATCAATTTCATAGCTTTAATAGCTAGTCAAAACTGCAATCATATCTGATTACTCTTTTTTTTCGAATAATATTTTCTTCAACTCCTCTATAGCCTTATCTAATTCTAAATATTTCATCAATTCCTCTGAAGTGAGCTTATCCTTAATTTCAAATAATTTTTCCTTTGCATTAATCAATTGACTAATTTTCCATATTTCCTTCATTGGCCGTATATCAAATCTAAACGCATTTTTATACATGTATTCCCCAACACTTGTATAGAATTCAATGCTACCTTCTTTATCTCTGCCTAAATGTAAGTCATATTCTTTTAATGCAGGATCTACAAATCCAACCTCTCCATCATTGGGTTTGTCTTTATTTTCTGTTGGCCATTTGCCGAGTTTTTTTCTATTGCATGTGAAACAAGAATATACTAAATTTGAATAATCAAGTTTTCTACTTGAATCTATTCTGTCAGGAACGAAATGATCTGGTTCAAATCCTTTTGTTGTCACCGCTTCATGTTTACCACAATATCCGCATATATGTTTAAAGTCTTCTCTCAATTGAGGAATATATTTTTTATAGTCGTTTTCTTGATTTACATCAATGCTTCTACTAATTTCATTTTCTCCATGTATTCGCATAATTTTTTCACCTATTTTTAGCTTCCTCTATCAAAGTATTTACTCTTCCTAGTATTTCATCAATTTTCTGATTAACTTCGCTACTTAAAAGCTTAACTGGCAAGTCATCTACTTCACCATATGCACGTAATAATTTATACAGATCTATAAACTGTTCTTCTTCTATTGCTGATATAGAACCATTTTTCTTTGCTTTTAGTAATGTCTCGTAATAGTCATGACATTTCCGTAACCTATTTTCAAAAACAGCAACAGCTTGTTTTATTTTTATAGCAAAGCCTTCTATATCATCTGTGGCTAAAACACTTCTATCTTCAATCAAATTTGTAATTACCAAATTCTCGTTTATTGATTCTTCAGGATAATTTGTTAATATTAAGCATGGTAAATCAGGTATTTTCATATTTATGTAGGCAACTAATTCAGTACCCAAAAACTTGAATTTCTTATTAAGTTTATAGTCTATAATAAAACATTTAATGCATTTAGATAAAATCCATTCTATTATTTCTGACATTTCAGTAACGCCATCCGGATATAGTAATTCAATATCTTTTCTTGCTAAACGTACTTTATAATCCTCATATGAATCTCTATCATCATCAATAAATCCTATTCTATACATGTCAGTCCTCCACTTCTATTTCTTTTTTAATTTTATAGTGGCATAGAATCCGAAAGTATGTTTTGTATTATCGGATAAATCTATACTTCCATTATAGTCAGCAACTGTCCTATTTATAATCCACATTCCCATACCAGTGCCAATAGTTTCTCCCATCCCATTTCTTTTATCACTTTCCATAGATTCTAAAATTTTCCTTGGATTTTTTTTATAAGCTTGAGATAACCCTTGACCAGAATCACTATATTTGATAATAATTTCTTTTTCTAAGTCAGATACTACAATTTTTATAATCTTGTTATCTGAGAAACAAGATTCAAATGAACTAACACTATTAGCAATTAGATTACTAAAAATACTTTCAATATCATAAGGAAAACATTTTAATTGTATTTCTGAGCCTTGAAATTCTAAATCTATTGAAACATTTTTAAGTGTTTCTTTCCATGACTTTACAGTCTGTGATATCAGAAAATTTAAATCTGTTTTTTTCATAGTCCTTTTATCACGTGTAACAGAACCTATTGTTACTTTGAACCATGAATTTAATGATTCTCTCATTACATTAGCTTCTTTTACATATTTTAACCCCTGTTGCAAGTTACTGTCTAATTCCAAAGCTTCTTTAGCCATAACTATCTTTCTGCTTAGCTTATGAGTAATATCTTTAATTTCGTGTACATAAGTGTTAGTAACTATACCAGTTGTAGCTAATGTTCTTAGCAATCTATTCTCATCTTCTAAGTTTTTAATAACTGTATCTTTATGATCTAAAACAATTTTAGCCTCTTCTGGATTTATTGAGATTTTAGATAATTGTAGCTCTTGATTAAAATCCTTGCTATCACCTAAAAATTTCTTCTCTTCTCTAGCTGCTTTTGCTTCTTCTGCCCTCTTATTAATTTCAGCTTGTATCCTTGCAGCTTCCATTATTTTATCATAACGAGCATCTAACTTTCGAAAAACATATTGTCTATCTTTTTCAAATTCCTGAATCACATTAATTAAAAATTCTTTTAACAATATGAATTCCTTTGTTTCTACAATGCCTTCTCTGTTGGATTGATCTGGTAATGTAATGTTCATACGCGAAATAAAAATTGATCCAATTATTTGATCAGTATTAACACGCCACGCACCTGTTTGATGGGAAGGTGCAGCAGGGGATTTGTTTTTTCTACCTGCTAGAAGTAGCCAATCATAATCAGAGGTTTTGGGTTCTCCATAAGGCCTCACTCTAAAACCATCTCTATATATTTTAATTCCCCCAAAAATATCGCTCTTATTATTACGATTATTAGATAATTTGTAGAAATATTTTTCTGCATCTGCTTTTGAATAAGTCACCTTTTCAAAATAAAAAACTCCTGAAAATTCACCTATCGTATTTTTTAACTGCTCTCCACGTTTTGGTAGCATATGTGCGAAGTTTGTTTCTATACAAATATATTTGTCTTTAAAATACTGTTCATCTTCTGAAGTAAATTCAGCTTGTGTAATTATTTCATCAAATCTATCACCAAAGTCAAATTCATTTCTATGTATCTCAATATAAGTTTTCCCATCTATCAGAACTTTAAATTTAATTTTATAATCATAAGAAAAAGCATTCTCAACATCTAATACCTCAGCATCTTCACTAGAGTTTTGTTCATCAAAAAAATATACTTGAAATTCACTTTTCATTTCATATGGTATTAATGTTATTAAATCGTCCTTGATTTTTTTTATAACATTATCATTCCATGAGTCTCTTAAAGAAGTTAACCTAAAAATAGTTCCTGTGTTTTTTAAGTTATTTAATATTATATTTTTTACTTCGTAATTAATAACTTCATCAATAAACCCATCTATTGATACAGTTGGTTCATATAAATCTGCTGTTACATCTGTAATATTATCACTCTTTGAAAAATCCTCCCAATCAACCTTCCAAATTAACTTTCCTTCCGCAGAAGCAGTAAACATTTCACATGTATCAGATATCCTGTCTAAAGCAAACCTTCCAATTCCTTTTGCTCCAGTTTGTACTCGACCCGATTTACTAATAAATTGTTTCTTTTTTGTCGATCTTCCAATAGTCATCCAGTGTTTTATAATGACATCCTTTGTCATACCGCAGCCATTGTCTACGATATATAGCGAATTAGTTGTTTTTTCATAATACAAGACACAAATCGTAGCATCTGCATCATATGTGTTTTTAACTAATTCAATTATGGCACCGTTTAATTTTGATACATTTTCTCGTCCTATTAAACGAGCTGTATAAGCATCTACATTGAATGATATCTTCGCCATGGTAATTTCCCTTCCTAATCCAAAGTATATTCAAAATTCATAACATCTCTTGCTGTAATCCTCATTGTTGTTCCACTAGCATTAATCCCTATATCATAAATATAATTTAAAAATTCATCACTTTTCAAAATTTTTTCTGCAATTTCTAATGACAAATCTCCTTTTTGATATATACATATCCCTGAATAAGGTACTTGGTTTTTAGTAATGTGATGTATTTTAACTTCTTCTGTTATCAAAGTAGATAACAATAATTTTTCTTGATTAAGATGACTTAATGCTTGTGATCTTCCAAACTCAAACCATTTTGCATTTTTATCTTTATCACGCTTATTTAATCTTTCACTAAAGGATTTTAAATAGTTGTACACTCCTGGAAATTGTTGTATAAACTCTGATTCTTCAAAGCGCAATATACTATTATTTTCTCCATATGAGTATGGAAAAATCAAAAATTCTTTTCGGGCATACTGCAATGATCTTGGACTAACGGCTTCCCTTAATACCGATTTTTCAATTTTATACCCATTAACCAATATATGTTCATTATATTCTTCATAATTTTTTATTATAAACACTTCATTTAATAACGTAGCAATCGAACACATTGCATTAAAATCATCACCAAATTTTCTTTTTTTATTTTCTTTAACAACTTCTTTTTTTCTAAAAATCCACTTATTTGTTAAACTATTTTTATGCAATGTTATTTCTCGCTTTTTCACCTTATCTACATATTGAATATCGTTATTGTTCTGTGTGCCATTACAAATAATAATAGCAGAAGAAATTAATTTATTTTCAAAGAGTTTTTCTGTTGTATAATCAATTATTACTGACAAATGAGGTAACATAAAGATACGCAATCTATCTGCAAATCTATTCTTAAAAATGTTGTTAGGAATCAGATAAGCTAATTTACCATCATCGGCTAATACTTTTATAGACATTTCAATAAAAGCATAATAATAGTCTGGTTTTCCATCTGAACACACTATAAAATTCTTTTTAATGAAAGATCTTGTAGTTTTATTTAAATCTGAATATGTTATATACGGAGGATTTCCTATAATAAAATCGAATTTTTCGCTAATAGAACTTTTTAAAAAGTCATTCTGTACAATATTCCATTTAACACAATCAATATTATATTTTTGCGCGACCCTATTTAAATTATCTATACAATTCACTTTGTGTTTCTCATCTATTTCATTTCCATATATATCATTTTCCAATCCATAGATTATCCTATCTTTAGAAAAATTTTGTTTTAAGCAGTCTGTAATATATCTATCAACAATTTCAACAAGAAAAGCTCCATCACCACAAGAATTTTCTAGAACCTTTTTCCCATATAGCTTTTCTATATATCCAACTTGATTTAATATCTCAACGACAATATTGTGAGGAGTAAATACTTGACATTCAATATTAATACTTTCCATATATTCACTCTCCTTTACCATATAATTTTTAACTTGAATTAGTACCTTTTCTATTAAATCATCTTAAAATGCCTTAAAGCATCCATGATAGCTTCCTCTTTTTCCAGTGTGCATTGTGGAATAACCTGTTTCTCTTTTTTCGATTTATTATAATTCTCCCTCAGTACAATTCCACACTTCTTTTTAATCTGTGCAATATAGAGTGTCGAAACCTTTAAATCAAATTTTTCTAATATATATTCCTTAATTTGTGCATAAGACGCTTTACTTTCAGCACTTGTCAAATCAAGCTCATCAAGCTTAATTTCAACATCTATATGCTTATCGACATCGAGTTTGGACAAAAGTGCTACCGTCTCCACATGCAGTGTCTCCGGGAACATATCGCACAAACAGACTTTCTTTACCCTATACCCTGCCACCTCAAACTCAGGTATATCCCTTACAAGACTTGTAGGTTTACAAGCAATATAAACTATATCCTTTACCCCATAGGACAGCACTCTGTTAAGTGCCTTAGATGAAACACCGTCTCTTGGAGGATCAAGTATAATAAAATCCGGTTTCTCCTTTACTTCATCAAGTACCTTAAACACATCTCCTGCTAAAAACTCCGTATTAGTAAGCCCGTTTAATTTAGCATTTTCATTGGCGGCATCTACAGCCTCTTCTACTATCTCTATACCTATCACCTTCTTAGCCACAGGGGAAATTATCTGCCCTATTGTACCTGTTCCGCTATAAAGGTCATAGACTATATTCTCCTCATTATTTCCCACATACTCCCTTACCTTGTTGTAAAGTACCTCAGCCCCTAGGGAATTAGTTTGGAAAAATGAAAATGTGGTAATTTTAAATTTCAGCCCAAGCAGCTCCTCATTTATATAGTCCCTTCCAAAGAGAATTTCCTGCCTCTCAGCCTTCACATCATCAGAAACCTCATCATTTACAAGATGAATAATACCTACTATTTCTCCCTCTAATCTTATCTTTTTAAGATTTTCCGCCATTTTGACTAAAATACTCTTTTCTGCATAGCTTTGTTTTCCACCTTTTTCATAAATTGCATTTGGTGAAGCCAAGAACTCTTTAAGACTGTCCATTTCCATAGCAGTCTTTTCCGCCTTTGTTATAAAGTCAGATGAAGTCTCAAGAGCTACCAAAATCTCTCCCGTTTTAGAAGCTCTTCTTACAAGTAAATGTCTGAGGTATCCTCTGTGCATTGCCTTATTATAAAATGAAATTTCCGCTTTGTTAAAATGTGTGAATACACATCTTAGTATCTTATTAAAATCATCATTTACTATTTTACAATCATCAGTATATAAAATATCATGGAAATGTCCTCTTTTATGCAGCCCCAGTGACATCGGTCCACCCTTGTAACTATCTCCGAAGGCAAACTCCATCTTATTTCTGGTTTCCCACTCGATAGGACTTCCAAGTATTTCTTCATATTCATAATCAGCAGTTATGACCCTGTCTAGCATTTTCTTTACCTGAGAGCTTTTTAACCTAAGCTGTTCCTCATAAGGCAAAGTATGATAAGAACAACCTCCACAAATCCCGTAGTTCTTACAGACAGGTTCTCTTGTCTCTATAGCTGCCTTTTCTAAAATTTCTTCTATACAGGCTTCATACCTTTCATTTCTTCTTTTTTGAATCCTATATCTCACCTTCTGACCTGTTATTCCACCTTTAAGTACAACTTTTCTCTCATCATCTTCGAGGATTATTATTCCCTTATCAGGAAAATCCACATAACTTATTATTCCTTCTGCAACTTCACCTTTTTCCAATGTTTTCTCCTTTATACAATCCTCGTATTACCTAACTCCGTATCATTTACCAAACACAATACAGACACATATTCAAATCACAATTCTACAAACATCTACTCTTTATCATTATGCCACACTTATCAAGTTCAAGCAATATTAAGCCTATATTATTCTCTTTACTTTAGCATTATAAATTGTTAAAATACCCTTGAAAAAGTTAAAACTATATAAAATTTTTAATGGATAAAAAATTAATGAGGTATTAAATGGAACTTAGAAAACTGGAAAAATCGGATAGTCAAAAACTTGAGGATTTAATAAAAAATGTTGAAGATAATTTAAAAGATGAAACTTTTTGGCTGCCTATAACGGATAAGTCAAGAGATAATTTTTTTAAAGAAAGCTGGACTTATTTTTTAGGTGCTTTTGAAGGAGAGGAATTAATAGGGGCAGCAGGCTTATTTTTCAACGAAAATGAATTTGGAGAAAGCTGTAAAGCGTTAGGCATTAAAAGCAATCAAATTGCAGAATACGGAAGAGCTATGGTTCGCTCAGATTATAGAAATAGAGGAATTATGCAGCAAATACTGGGAAATCTGTTAGGATATGCTAATCACTTTAGCAGTTATGACAATTACCATATATTTTAGTATTACCGATGAAAGCTTAAAAGACATTATAATTACTTTGATTTCTTTATTAGCTGCTGTTGCCGTATTTATTCAAATAAAACAAGGAACAGACATAGCTAAAGCAGAGTTTGTAATGGGTTTACAAGAAACTTTTTCCAACTCAAAAGGATTTTCAGAATTATTTATGACCTGTTGGAATGAATATGTAAATAGTGAAAATTCTAATGCAGATAAAAAAAATAATAAATCTCATACTAATTTGGAGTCAGTTAAAACTTTTCTTAATAAGGATGACGGTAGAAAAGTTTTGCTAAATTATTTAACTTTTTTTGAAAGCATCTACCTTGTGAAAGAACAGGGAAATTTGGATTTTAAAATATTAGATGAATTATTCGGCAGAAGATTCTTTATTGTTGTTACCAATAAAACAATACAAGAAGAAGATTTATGTAAAAATATAGCTTACTACGATAATGTAAAAAAATTGTATGACGATTGGAAAAATTATAGAAAGAAATTAATCAATAAAAATATTAAAAATAATTTCAAAGATTATAGGAAAAAATACAAAATTCTTATCAAATATTGTGAGAATTACAATAAGGTCATCACTGATTATAACTATCAAAAAATTATCACTAATTATACAGATTATAAAAAGATTATCGAAGAGGAAAAATTTCTTATATTTGAAAAACATCCGTTAAATGAAGACTTATTAATTACATATTCAAATAAGAATTCGTCAACAAAAAATTCATAAGATATTAAAAAGTGACTACAACCTTACTTATAGGCTGCGGTCACTTTTTAATTATATTGTAAAATCATAAGGTGTGTTCTGGTAAATATAATAATTTATCCAATTTGTGTAAAGCGTATTAGCATGTGCTCTCCATGAAAGAGTCGGTCTGTTCTCAGGATTATTTTTAGGATAATAATTATTTGGGATTTCTATAGGCAGACCCTTACCTTTATCCCTTTTATATTCGGCATCAAGTGTAACTCTGTCATACTCAGGGTGTCCCATTACAAAAATCCTGCTTCCGTCTTTCGTCATAAAAAGAAATACTCCCGCCTCCTCTGATTCTGCAAGTATAATTAAATCTTCATTATCTGCAATATCTTCTCTTCTTACGCTCGTATGTCTGGAATGCGGTGCATAAAAATAATCATCAAATCCTCTTACTAAAGGCTCTCTTTTGTTGTATACCTTATGCGGATAAATTCCAAAAAGCTTCCCGTCAAACTGATACTTATCCGCCCCATAATAATAATACATACCTGCCATAGCTGCCCAACACAGGTGTAAGGTGGAGGTCACATGAGTTTTAGCCCAGTCCATAATCTCACAAAGTTCTTTCCAATAAGCAACTTCTTCATATTTTAAAGTTTCTACCGGAGCACCTGTGATTATAAGTCCATCATATTTTTTCTTTTCAATCTCAGAAAAAGTAAGATAAAACTCATCCAAATGACTTGTAGGTGTATTTTTACCTATATAACTTTCAGTAGTTAAAAATGTAATATTTACCTGAAGGGGAGTATTGGAAAGGGAACGCATAAGCTGTACTTCCGTATCTTCTTTAAGCGGCATTAAATTAAGGATAAGTATCTCAAGTGGACGAATATCCTGTGCCATAGCCCTGTTCTCATCCATTATAAATATATTCTCATCTTCCAATATTTTTTTAGCCGGAAAATTATTTTTTACCTTAATCGGCATTGTTACCACCTCCCACAAGTTCCAAAAATTCAGTTTCGCTTATTATTTTAACTCCAAGCTCCTTAGCCTTCTTATTCTTTCCTGAATTGGAAGTTACATTATTATTTATCAGATAATTTGTTTTACCTGTTACAGAGCCTGTTACCTTACCTCCCTTACTTTCTATAAAGTCTGAAAGTTCTCTGCGGTTCTTAAACTTTTTTACATCACCTGTAATTACAAAAGTCAGGTCTACTATAGCATTATTTCCTTCATCATCATCTGTATCTTGATTATTTTCAACATTTTTCTCAATATGTACCTCAGCCAGTAAATGCTCTAAAGTTTTAAGATTTTCATCTTTGTTAAAATATTCCACAAAGACTTTTGCCATAACCTCACCTATGCCATCTATCTGGGTAAGCTCATCTTCTTTAGCCTTTGTAATCTTATCAAAATCATTGTTAAAAAATTTACAAATAAGCTTTGCCGTTGCAAGCCCGATATTAGCTATGCCCAAGCTGTACAGTACCCTGACCGCTGTAGTTTCCCTTGCTTTATCAAGGCTTTCTGTCAAATTACTATACGATTTTTCTCCTAAGCCTTCCATTGTAACTATCTTTTCTTTATACCTTGTAAGCTTAAATACATCACTAAGTTCATGTATCATATTTTCCGCTACAAATTTCTCCAAGGTCATTTCTGAAAGCCCTGCTATATTCATTGCATCTCTGCTTACAAAATGTGTCAGAAGTTTTAATCTCTTAGCCATACAGTAAAGATTGGTACAATAAAGTGTCTGTATTCCTTCCTCATCTTTAAGCTCAGTTTTACCTCCACATACCGGACAGGCTGTAGGTATCTGCTCTGCATTACTTCCCGTCAGATTTTCAAGTATCTGTGGAATTATCATATTTGCTTTATAGACCTTTATTTTATCTCCCACCCCAAGCTTCAGACTTCTCATTATACTTACATTGTGAACACTTGCTCTTGTAACAGTTGTTCCTTCAAGTTCTACAGCATCAAAAATTGCTACAGGATTGATAAGTCCTGTTCTTGAAGCTGACCATTCTATTTTGCGTAGGGTAGTTTCCGCTGTTTCATCTTTCCATTTAAAAGCTATGGAATGGCGTGGAAATTTAGAAGTTCTACCAAGACTGTTGCCGTAGACTATATCATTAAACTGAAGTACCAGTCCGTCTGACGGAAGGTCGGAAGTTTTTATTTTATTTTCATATTCTCTTACTTTATTTTCAAGATTATCCTTATTTACTAAAGGATGGTCAACTACCGTAAAACCGAGACTCTCAAGATAGTCTAATTCTTCTTCCCTAGTCTTAAATTTTTCTCCACCAAAGAGATCCTCATACACTATGAAATTCACATTTCTTTTAGCCGTAACCTCTGTAGAGAGCTGTCTTACAGAGCCGCTGCAAAGATTTCTGGGATTCTTATATTTCTCGGCTATATCAGTGATTTCATCATTTATTCTGTTAAAATCAGAGTATTTTATTACAGCCTCTCCACGCACCATCAGACTTCCTTTATAAGGAATTACCAGCGGGATATTCTCAAAGAATCTTGCATTTTCAGTAACAACCTCACCTATTTCACCATTTCCCCGAGTTAAAGCTTCGACAAGTTCTCCGTTTTCATAAGTAAGTACAATAGTAAGCCCATCGAGTTTCCACATAAGTATTCCTTCTTTATCACCTAAAAATGAAGCAAGTTCTCCAACATCCTTAGTTTTACTAAGTGAAAGTCTTGGTTCTTTATGGGCTTTTTTAGGAAGTGAACTTAATACCTCATAGCCCACTTTCTTAGTAAGGCTTCCTGCAAGCACTATTCCTGTTTCATTTTCAAGTGCTTCAAGTTCGTCATATAGCTTATCGTATTCTGCATTACTCATAATCTCAGTGCTTTCTGTATAATAAGCCTTTGCCGCCTTATCAAGTACAGCTATAAGTTCCTTCATCCTACGCTTCTTTGCATTTATATCCATATTTACCTCAATCCCTTTATAAGTTCTTCATACTCTTTATCTGTTATATTTCTATAAGTGCCTGATTTCAGATTACCAAGTTTAATATTCATTATTCTTATTCTTTTAAGCCTTACCACTTTATGACCAAAATACTCACACATTCTTCTAATCTGTCTGTTTAACCCTTGAGTTAGGGTAATATTAAATGAAACTTTACCTGTACGCTTTAAGTTGCACTTTCTGGTTATGGTATCAAGTATAGGCACACCCTCAGACATTTTATTAAGAAATTCATCGCTAAAAGGCTTGTCCACCTCAACCTCATACTCTTTTTCATGGAAATTTCTTGCTTTCATTATCTTATTTGACAAATCTCCGTCATTACTTAGCAGAATAAGTCCTTCTGAGTCCTTGTCAAGCCTGCCCACAGGGAAAATCCGTTCAGGATAATTTATATATTCTATTATATTAATGTCTTTTGACTTAGGATCTGTAGTCGTACACACTATTCCTCTCGGCTTATTAAAAGCTATGAGCACTTTTTTAGTACCTGCCTTAACAATATTTCCGTCAACCCTTACTTCATCACCTTCATTAACTACCGAACCTAAAAAGGCATGGTTTCCATTTATAGATACCCTGCCTTCTTCAATAAGCCTGTCTGCCCCACGCCTGGAACATACGCCCGCTTCACTTAAATATTTATTTATTCTTACTGTTTCCATAATCACCTATACTTATTAATCTTGGCTAATTATTTTTATCAGCTTTTTTCTTTTTAGTATTTTTTGATGACTTAACATTGTCCATCTTTTTATTTTTAGTTTCAGATATATTTATATCTTCATCACTTCCTGCCTGTCGATTTTTAAGTTTACTAAAAAATGCCTCAAGCTTCTCATCACTTTTTATCTCATGTGCAAGCTTAGTGTTAACATCTGAAAGAAGTGCAACTACATCTTCTCTTTTTGTATCCTCATCTATTATCTTTTGAACTTCATTTGATACCGGTGATAATACTATTTTAAACTCTCCGCCGGCATCAGGTCTTATGTAAAAACCGTCTACCCCTGAAGCTGCCGTGTCTATTCCCTTAATTTTGGTTTCGGTTCTTGCATATACCATTATTGCTTTCTCCTCAGGACCGTCTATGGTGTAACAGTCTACAAGCTTAATACTTTCAAAATTTTTCATTATCTGCGGTAATTCTTCTATGCCTGCATAGCTGATATTATCAACCAGTTTACCAATCTTGTCCTTGTCAACCTCCAGTCTGGCTTTATAGTAATCTGCTATAAGCTTATTTACCTCCGGATAAGCATTTTTCATTAATATACTAACCCCTTTGGCATTATCTGCACTACCTGTTTCTACCTGCTTATCAGATATGCCGCTTTCTACACTTTGCAGATTTGACACAATATTCCCACTGCTTACGATACTTGTAGAATCATTTTTTTCTACAGATGTAGTTTCGTTATCTTTAATTTTAGGTGTATCATCAGCCCTTGTATCTAGCGGACTTTTTGTTGAAAATACTATCATTCCAAGAAGCATAATGGAACAACTCGCTGTTATTATCAGTTTTCTATATTTAAAACGCATTGTAAACCTCACTTTATTATAAAACATAACCCACGCTATTATACTATTTTTACATTTTTAATTCAAGAAAGCTTTTAAATATTATAATCTTTCTTCTAAGTACAAACTTTCTAAATCAAAGCTTGTCCAGTTTTTCAGATATAAGTCCTTCCACATACTTAACTTCGGCTTCTAACTCCCTTGCTGAAATCCTTGTCGCTCCGCTTCCAAATATTATCATTTGCACCAAAGCATCCGAAGTTGCCACCCTTACCATGCCTTCCTTTGTAAGCTCTAAGCTGGTTTCAGCTATATACCGGTCTGCCGTCTCAGCCTCCTTTGTATATACAATCCACATATTTCCTTGTTTTATAATATTTTCCTTGCCGCCACGCACCTTATAGGCATCAAACACCAGTATCAGCTTACAACCTTTATAACCCTGATAGTTAGCCAGTTTCTCTATCAATTTATCTCTGGCACTGTCTATATTAATATCTGCAAGTTCTTTTAGCTCTTCCCAAGCAAAAATTATATTATATCCGTCTACAAGTAGGTAATCATCTTTGCCTATACCATTTCTTACCTTAGAGGCTCTAGTATTTACTACCGTTTCCGTCTCTGATTTTCCTTTGTTCTTCCAACGGTTTCTTGCTGTTTCTGTCTCTTTTTTCTTGTTTGAAGAAACAGCTGAATTTAGTATACTGTCTATTTCCTCAGTTCCTAAAAATACCTCTCCTCTTTCGCTGCCTATCTGACTTTCTGCCCTGTTTGCATATCTTAAAAACGCCTCTTCTTCATTTTCTTCCTCAGCAGCTTTTCCAAAATACGGAAGATGCATATAATTTATAACCTCATTCCAAGGCACTACAAAGCCTGCTCCATGTGAACAAAAAACCGAATCTGCTGTATTTTCTATATCTGCTTCCGGATAATACTGAAATCTCTCTATTATTTCTTCCGCATTGTGGCAGACTTCATAATCAGACGGAGTAAGGCTAAGAAGTCCCTCTCCCTTTGTGTAGGCTCTAAGCTCCAGTGCATAATCTCTAACTTCAGATACAGGAATTTTACCTGTAATTACAGCCTTTCCATACTTATTCTCGGGTGAGCCGAAGCTTCCATTCATCTTACCCATATCTGTCATAACTCTGCCTATTGCCTCTTCAGGCACTTCCAATTTAAAATCATATACAGGCTCAAGTAAAATCGACCTCGCCTGCATAAGCCCCTGTCTTACCGCCCTGTAGGTAGCCTGTCTGAAATCTCCTCCCCCAGTGTGCTTAATGTGTGCCCTTCCTGCCACTAAGGTTATTTTTATATCCGTAATGGGAGAACCTGTAAGCACACCTTTATATTCTTTTTCTTCAAGATGACTTAAAATTAACTTCTGATAATTAATTGCAAGTTCATCCTCACTAACCTCTGCCTCAAAGCTTAGTCCGCTTCCTCTTTCAGCCGGCTCAAGCCGCAGTTCCACCTCGGCATAATGTCTTAAAGGTTCAAAATGTCCTACTCCATATACTGTATCAGCTATTGTTTCTTTATAGAGAGTATGTCCCTCTCCAAACTTTATATCTACATTATATCTTTCTTTTATTAAATATTTAAGAACTTCCGTCTGTACTTCTCCCATAAGAGAAATATTTATTTCCTTTTTGTCCTCAGCATATTTTACTGAAAGTTCAGGTATCTCCTCCGAAATTTCCTTAATCTTAGGTAAAAATATATGAACAGGCTCATTATCAGGAAGTTCCACCTTATAACTCATAACCTGCCTTAGTATACTTCCTATCTTAGTTCCTGCAAGGCTTCCAAGCCCCTCTCCTGCTTTAGTATTTTTAAGCCCCGTTATAGCACATACTTCTCCCGCCTTTACTGTATCTTTGCTTTCAAATTTTTCACCTGAATATATTCTGATACCGGTAACTTTTTCATCTCCTATCATTTCTCTTACGGAAAGACTGCCTCCTGTAAGCTTCATATAAGTAAGACGATTACCTGCCCTATCTCTTGCTATTTTAAAAACTCTCGCTGCAAATTCAGTATCATATATAGGAGAGATAGTAAGCTCTACAAAGTTTTCAAGAAATTCTTCCACTCCTTCGTTTTTAAGAGCTGAGCCAAAAAATACAGGAAAAAATTTACGCTCTTGTATCAGATTCTGTATTTCTGACAAGCTTATTACACCTTCTTTCATATAGCTTTCAAGCATAGTTTCATCACAAAGAGACACTTCTTCAAGAAAGGCATTATATTCTGTTAAATCACTGTTAACATAACTGATTATGTTTGAATCCAGTTTTTCTTTCAGCTCTTTTAGTATATTCTCCTTTGAAGCCCCCGGCTGATCCATCTTATTTACGAAAATATATGTAGGTATGGAATAATGTTTAAGCAGCTTCCAAATAACGGACACCTGTGATTGAACACCTGCAGAAGCACTTATAACCAAAATGGCTACATCAAGTACCGACAGCACCCTTTCCATTTCTACAGAAAAATCCACATGCCCCGGAGTGTCTAAGAGTGTGAAATTTTTGTCCCCTGCTTGAAATTCCGCCTGCTTAGAAAAAATAGTGATTCCTCGTTCTCTTTCAAGTTCATAATTATCTAAAAAAGCATCCTTTTTATCCACTCTTCCTGCTTTTTTAAGTGCTCCTGCCGAAAAAAGCAGACTCTCGGAAAGGGTGGTCTTTCCCGCATCTACCTGTGCCATTATTCCAAAAACTATATGTGCCATTTTTTTCCTCTAAAATTATCTTTATTATTAATAAAAGCCACAGAAGAACTTTCTGTGACTTTTACTTTATTAGCTCTCTATAAATATCATAGAGTTTTTTATAAGATTTATCAAGTGACCTTACAGCTATTTGTAGTATTTTTATTTAGAATGAGCCGCTGCTGCCTCCATGTGATCTGCCTGAACTTCCCGTAAAAGTGCTGCTGCCTCCTGACGAACTTGACGACTTTTCTATCTTAGTTCTTGTAACATTTTTATATAGAAAAAAGTCCATAGCATCTCTTAAATAAAAACTCTCCTTAACTGCATAGTTATTTGCTGTATGCTGTTCTCTCACTGTCTTTAGCTGAGAAGTAAGTACCATGCACACTATAAGTGCAAGCAAGAGTGCAGGTATAATAGAACCGCCGATAACAACAAGCATATTTCTTTCCTTTGGAAGATGGTCTACATCATAAGCCTCACCTGTTGTTACATATTTTTCGATAAACTTATCACAAAGGTTTGCATAAGTCTCAAAACCTTTATATGTATCCTCGTCAGAAAGATAGTGCATAAATTTATCTGTCATATATTCCTGTCCTGCATCGGTAAATATATTTTCTCCCTTACCGCTTGTAACTATTCCCCAAGCTCTGGTACCATAGTCCATTGCTAAAATAATACCATCTGCGTTTTCTCCAAATCCATAACCATTATAGTCATAATAATCGGCTATATACATTTTTATATTATTTTTATCAGTTTCATCTCGGACTGTAAGAACAACTACATCTATCTTCTGTCTTTCACTGATTTCATCAAGCTTAGTAGAGAGACTCGCCTCTTCCTCATCAGTAAGCACATCCGCATAATCTACTAACCTTTGTGATTTTTCTTCTGCATAAGCTTTGTCAATAGAAAAACTGAAGTTGCCTGCAAATGAAAGCATAAGCATAAGAGCCATAACTAAAAAGCCTACTTTTCTACAAATTATATTTTTCTTCATTTTTCATCCCCTCCCCTCTAAAATACAAAATATAGAATAAGAAAGAGTATTATGGCTGTTACAACACTTATGCCTGCAAACAGCATAGTTCTCAAACTCTTATCTACAGGAAGGTCGCCGACAAATTTACCTGTCTGCCCGTTCATTGCAAAGATATAAGGCTTATCCTGCCACCTTGTAGTAAGCACCCAAACAGGATACAGGGCATATTTTGTCAGCTTATTGTCGATATTTATCGCAGACTGCTCCTCTGTTACACTGGTATAACCTTCAACTGTATTCTTAAAAGCTTCTTCTACTGAATTTCTTATACGATTATTGACAACCTGCTTTTGTTCATCAGCATTCACATCATATTTATCTGCCAAAAAGCCTGCAAGGTAAGCTGTTTGGAAATCTACAGCTTCATTAAGGTCATAAGGCTCTATAGACTGCATAAGTACATCATCCATCTTTGCCGAAGCATCCGCAGGAACTGCTCTAAAATCATACTTTCCGCCTCTTATTACTGAGAAGTGGCTTGTTTCTGTATAACGATAATCATTGTCACTCCAAGTCCTGACTTTTTCCGCCTTATATCTCATTCTGCTGTCCGTATCTGCATCATATAACCAAAAAGGTACATAAAGCCCCTTAATTTCTTCTATATGATTTTCAGATTTAAACACCTTAGGAAGCAGAAACTTTCCGGTCAGATATTTTGAAAACTCGGCTTTAGCCTGCTTTTTATCAAGTTTAAATGGAATAACCAAATCAGGTCGCAGCCCTTTTTCCCATTTACCCGACATAACTACAGGATTGTCACAGTATGGGCAGGAAGTTGCTCCCATAGTATCATCACCGACTATTTCTCCGCCACAGGACTTACACACATATACCGACATACCATCCTGCTCACCGTCTGACCACTTTCCTTCAGGCTCCGACCAACTAATTTCTCCTTCCAAATCCCCATTTAGAATATCGTCATAGCCTTTTAAGGTATCCATATCAAATTCTGTATCACAGAACGGACACTTCATTTTTTGTAGAGATGTATCAAAGTTTATTGCACCTCCACAGTTAGGGCATTTATAATCCATCAATGCCATAAAATTCCCCCTTTACTCTAAAATATCAACTTTGCTTTTAACTCCTAAACTATACAGAAGTATTAAATCTAATTTATTCATATTATATGTCACAGACTTCTTCATTTATGTATTAGAATCATAAAGAGTAAAAATATTCTTATGGGCGTTTAGAACCACAGTTTACACAGAAATTACCGGCATTTTTGTTACCGCAATTCGGACAGAACCACTGTATTTCACCACCTTCTACTCCTCCCGCCTGTCCCTGCACCTGCTGACCTTGTCCCATAGGCTGACCATACTGACCTTGCATCGGCTGACCGTTCATCTGTTGACCATACTGTCCTTGCATTGGTTGACCGTACTGTCCTTGCATTGGCTGACCATATTGTCCTCCACCCTGCATAGCTCCCATCTGATAAAGATTATTGGCATTCATTCCGCCTGTCTGATTAGCCATATTCATTCCCATAAATCCTAACATAGCACCGCCTGCATTTCCTGCTGCCGTTTTCATAGCCTCAGCCTGTGCCTGTGCAAGATTTGCCGCCGCCATATTAGGATTCCTGAAAGCTCCTGTCATCTGAAGATTCTTAATAAGAGCTGCGTCCTCATCTGAAAGGGTAATCGGATTAAGGGCTACCGAAATTATATCAAGACCTCTAAGTTCTTTCCACTTTTTAGAAAGTACTTCATCCATAAGATCTGCAAGCTCCATTGCATGAGCGGGAAGCCCGCTAGGTCTGATTCCTTGTTCGCTAAGCTTACCAAAAGCAGGCTGAAGTGCGGATACAAATTCCGTTTTAAGTTGTGAATCTATCTCATCTCTTGTATATTCATCAGATATATTTCCGCATACATTCTGATAAAAAAGAATCGGATTCTGTATTTTATAGGAATATACTCCTGAACAACGCACAGATACATCTACATCAAGTCCTACATTCATATCAAGAACTCTGAACGGAATAGGATTAGGTGTTCCGAATTTATTATCTGTAAGCTCTTTTGTATTGAAATAATAAACTCTCTGATCTCTTCCTGCTTCTCCTCCATAGGAAAATCTGCCTATCATATCCTTAAACACTGCTCCTACACTTTCGCCAAAGCTTCCTGAAAATACGCTTGGCGACTCTCCTGAATTAAATGTATATTCACCCGGCTCAGCACAGATTTCAACCACTTTTCCGTCATTTACAATTATCATACACTGACCGTCTGCAACTGCAATTCCTGAACCGTCTGTGATTACATTGTCACTGCCATGTTTGTTGGAGGATTTTCCTCCTACCCTCTTAATTCCCTTTCTTACGAGTACATCAGCCGGAAGTGAATCACAATAAAAATACTCCTTCCACTGATCCCCAAGTGTACCTCCTATTGCCCCTGTTAACGCTTTAATAAGTCCCATACTATTAATTTCCTTTCTCTCATTAAAATATTATTTATTTCAAAGTATTTGAAATCAAGTTTAATTCTCTGTAAAGGTTATAATTATAAACTCATAATCACTGTATTTACAAGATGTTTCGTGAATAATTCGGGTTAAATATTAAGTAAATCATTGAAGGACTCTGCCATGGTTGGATGTGTATAAATCTGATCTCTTAAACTCTCATAGCTTATCCCCTCATTCATAGCCAATGTAAATAAGTTTATTATTTCATGTGCCTCTACTCCAAATAAGTTTGCACCAAGTATTTTGCCGGTGCTTTCGTCTATAAGAACTTTAAATAGTCCTGACTGATTGCCGAGAATCTTGGCTTTTGGAATTGCCGTTACGGGAAGTTTAGCCAGCTTATATGAAACTCCGGCTGCCTTAGCTTCAGTCTCATTCATTCCTACTTTTGCGAGTGAAGGTATTACAAATACATTAAATGGTACATATTTTCTCTCATTAAGGCTATATTTACCCTCATTAAACAGAACACTCTTTATAATTCTGAAATCATCAAGTGAAAGATAAGTAAACTGAAGTCCTCCATGTACATCTCCAAGTGCATATATATGCGGTACATTTGTCTCAAGTCTGTCATTTACTTTGATTTCTCCATGCTCACCCGAAATGACTCCTGCTTTATCAAGAGCAAGTTCTGTAGTATCAGGTCTTCTACCTGTAGCTACAAGTACAGCAGAAAATTTCCGAATTTCTTCTTTACCTTCCGTATTTTCAAAATAAAGACTCACTCCGTCTGTTTCTTCAACAAACTTTTTTATTTTCACTCCAAGCTTAAATTCAGTTCCCTGTGTTTCAAGTTCAGCCTTTACAAGTTCGGCTATATCCTCATCATCTCTTGGAAGAAACTTGGAATTATCTCCAAATATTGTAACCTTACTTCCGAAAAGCGAATAGGTACTTGTAAATTCAAGACCTATATAGCCGCTTCCTACTATAGCAAGGTTCTCAGGGAAGGTTTCCATATCCATTACAGTTTCGCTGGTATGAATCCGTTTTGATAAGTTAAGCCCTTCTATTTTAGGAACAACAGGAACTAAACCTGTATTGATAAATATTCTTTCTGCCTGAATCTGTACAACTTCCGAATTTGTTTTTACTTCAACTGTATTGGCATTTATAAATGAAGCTATCCCGTCAATAATTTTTACATTCGCTACTCCTGCCACCTTATCATAATTTGCCTTATTAAGCTTAGCTATGAGTTCCTTTTTTGCCGTAACAGCCTCTTTATAATAAGTTTCATTATCAAGATTTGACACTTTTCTAAGTGTAGCTTTGTTAGATAAAAACTTGGATGGAATACAACCTACATTTATACAGGTTCCACCATACATTTTCTTATCTTTTTCAACTAAAATCACACTCTCTCCCCTGCTTCCTAAAAATCCTGCAAGAGTCTTTCCTGCTTTACCAAAGCCTATAATTAAATTTTTAACATTCTCCACCGAGTTGTCCTCTTTTCTTAATTAAGATATATGTTAATTCTAGCACCTTTAATTGTTTTAGACCAGTATTTTTTGAAAAAATTTGAATTATTTTAACAATTAGTACTAATGATTTTTAATTTATCATAAAATTTACCGACATGCAGAAAGCTAAAACCTTTCTTAAACTCTATCAAAATACAATCATTATATGAGATTTGCAAATGCTGAAACTCCAACCAGTGTAAGTATACCGGAAACAATCATAGCCAAACTGCTTACACTTCCCTCAACTTCTCCCATCTCCATTGCCTTTGCAGTACCAATCGCATGTGAGGCACTCCCCAAAGCTATTCCTCTTGCAATCGGTTCATATATCTTAAAAATCTTAAACACAGTTATCGCAATTATATTACCAAGTATACCTGTTATTATTATAACTGCGACCGTAATTGCCACTATACCTCCAAACTCTTCTGAAACTCCCATACCAATTACTGTAGTAATGGACTTTGGAAGCATAGTAATATATTCTTTATGCGAAAGCTTAAATACAAGTGCAAGCAAAAATATACATACCATATTTGCAAGTATTCCCGATAAAATTCCCGTTATAATCGCAACTGCATTCTTCTTTAATATTTCAAGGTTTTTATATAAAGGAACTGCAAGGCTTACGGTTGCAGGCGTAAGTAAGTAACTCAAATACTGAGCACTTTTATTATAGTCCGCATAATCTATCTGAGCAGCCAAGACCCCTGCAATAACAAATATAATTGATATTAAAAGAGGATTTATTATTGCGTAATTAAATTTTTTCCTTAAAAGTAATCCAATCTCATAGCCTATAATACTTATAACTATCCCGAAAGTAGTGCTATTTTGTATTAATCCGTTCATTATTTTTTTTCTTCCTTCCAAGTAATTTCTGTGTAATCCTTCCTGACGCTACCATTACTACTACTGTAGAAACGGGGGTAATTACAAGAACAGGTATAAGCATTCCTTTTAATTCATTGACCGAAGTAATAAGCCCTACTCCAGCAGGGATAAACATAACAGGCATTATCTCTATTAAAAATACCGCAGCATCCTCAACTGCTGCCAGTTTTACTATTTTCGTAACAAGGCATAGCATCATAATACACAAACCATATACACTTGCCGGAATAGGAAATTCCACAAAATATTTTACAGATTCGGCTATACAGGTAATTAACATAATAATTCCAAACTGTCTAAAGTATTTCATTTGTTATCTTCCTCTTTTCTCTGCCCATTCTTTTTCTCTGTCTAACATCCTCTTTATATATTCCCCTGTGTAAGATTTTTTATTATTTGCTACTTCCTCAGGAGTTCCTTCCGCAATAACCTTACCTCCTCTTGCACCGCCTTCAGGACCTATATCTATAATATAATCCGCCGTCTTAATCACATCCAAATTATGCTCAATTACAATGACAGTATTACCGCCTTCGGATAATTTGTGTAAAATATTGATAAGCTTGTGTACATCTGCAAAATGAAGTCCGGTTGTAGGCTCATCCAGCAAATAAATTGTTTTCCCCGTGCTGCGTTTACTAAGTTCAGTTGCAAGTTTGATTCGCTGTGCTTCTCCTCCTGAAAGTTCAGTTGACGGCTGCCCCAAACGAATATATCCAAGCCCTACCTCACTGAGAGTTTCTATCTTTCTTCTGATAGAAGGGATATGTTCAAAGAAAGCAAGCGACTCATCCACTGTCATATTAAGCACATCATATATAGACTTACCCTTATACCTTACTTCCAAGGTTTCACGATTGTAGCGTTTACCCTCACAAACCTCACAAGGCACATAAACATCGGGAAGGAAATTCATTTCTATCTTAACTATACCGTCACCGGAACATGCCTCACAACGACCGCCCTTTACATTAAAACTGAATCTTCCCTTGCTATAACCCTTCGCCTTGGCATCCTGTGTTGCTGCAAAAAGGTCACGGATAAGGTCAAATACACCTGTGTAGGTAGCAGGATTTGAGCGGGGTGTTCTTCCGATAGGAGACTGATCTATATCTATTATCTTATCCAGATTCTCCACACCCAGTATTTCATCATGTTTGCCCGGTATCATTCTTGCTCTGTTTAATTTCTTTGCAAGTGCCTTATATAAAATTTCATTTACAAGACTGCTCTTACCTGAGCCTGAAACCCCCGTAACTACAGTCATAATACCGAGTGGAAATCTCACATCTATATTTTTAAGATTATTCTCTCTTGCTCCCTTTACTTCAAGAAAACCTGTCGACTTCCTGCGTCTGCTTGGAACAGGAACCTGAAGTCTGCCCGAAAGATAGGCTCCGGTCAGAGATTCTTTACATTTCATTATATCCTTAGCAGTTCCTGTAGCTATAATCTCACCACCATGCTCACCTGCTCCCGGTCCGATATCCACTATGAAATCAGCTGCAAGCATAGTGTCTTCATCATGTTCGACTACAATCAAAGTATTACCTATATCTCTAAGATTTTTAAGAGAAACAAGCAGCTTATCATTATCCCTTTGATGAAGTCCGATACTTGGCTCATCTAAGATATAAGCAACTCCTACAAGTCCTGAACCAATCTGGGTTGCAAGTCTGATTCGCTGTGCCTCTCCGCCTGAAAGCGTACCTGTTGCTCGCGATAATGTAAGATAATCAAGTCCCACATCATTTAAAAATGACAGTCTTGCTGTTATCTCTCTCAGTACCATATCGCCTATTTTTCTCTGAGTAGAAGTAAGCTCTACATTTTCAAAATAATTTTTTACTTCTGATATAGAAAGCTTAGTAACATCAGATATATTCTTATCTCCTACTGTTACGGCAAGGGCGGTAGGTTTAAGACGCTTTCCGCCGCAAGCTTTACATGGAGTTGTTCTCATAAAACTCTCATACTCCTGCTTGCTTGACTCTGAGAAAGTCTCTCTGTATCTTCTTTCCACATTTTTAATAAGCCCTTCAAAAGGCACATCGTATACACCTTCACCGCGTTGTCCTTTGTAATGTACCTTTACAACCTTGCCGCCCGTTCCATAAAGTATTATATCCTGTGCTTCTTTAGAAAGCTTTTCAAATGGAGTTTTAAGGTCAAAGTCATAAGCTTTTGCAAGTGCTTCCAATGTTGAATTGGTAAAACTTCCCTTTTGGTTTGATGACTGCCAGCCAAGCACAACTATACACCCTTCTGCAAGGCTTAGACTCTCATCCGGTATCATAAGGTCAGGGTCAAATTCCATCTTATAACCAAGTCCCGAACACTCCGGGCAAGCTCCGAAAGGATTATTAAATGAAAATGTTCTAGGCTCCAACTCTTCAAGACTTATATTACAGTCAGGACAGGAAAAGCTTGACGAAAAACTGAGTCTCTCTTTGCCATTTACTTCTACTATCAATAAACCCTCAGAAAGCTTCATTATCTGTTCAATAGAGTCAGACATACGCCTCTCAATCCCTGCCTTAACAACAAGACGATCTACTACTATTTCTATATTATGTTTTTTAGTTTTCTCAAGCTTAATCTCGTCTGACAGTTGATAAAGTTCCCCATCCACCATCACTCTTACGAAACCTGCCTTTTTGGCACTTTCAAATACCTTTACATGCTCACCTTTTCTGCCTCTTACCACAGGTGCAAGAAGCTGGATTTTAGTACCCTCAGGCAGCTTCATTATCTCATCTGCCATCTGGTCTACGGTCTGCTTATGTATCTCTTTACCACAGCTTGGACAATGTGGTACTCCCGCTCTTGCATAAAGAAGCCTCAAATAGTCATAAATTTCTGTAACTGTACCGACTGTGGAGCGTGGATTTCTATTTGTAGATTTCTGATCAATAGAAATAGCAGGTGAAAGACCTTCTATACTCTCTACCTTAGGTTTTTCCATCTGCCCTAAAAACTGACGTGCATAAGAAGAGAGTGACTCCATATAACGCCTCTGCCCTTCTGCATAAATAGTGTCAAAAGCAAGAGAGGACTTTCCTGAACCTGAAAGTCCTGTCATTACTACAAATTTATCTCGCGGTATATCTATACATATCCCTTTTAGGTTATGCTCCCTTGCTCCTCTTATTTTGATAAAATTTTTTGAATTTTCTATAGTTTTCTTTGCCGGCATATTCTTCCTCTTATATAATATATATGTAAAAATATCAAAACCAAATGCAAGACTGCTTGCAAGAGGATTTGTTATAATCTTTAATTATCATAACAGAAAGAAATATTTTTTTCAAGCATTTCTCGAACAAATGTTTAGTTTTATTCACCTATTTATCACATAATATTTACTATAATTCTCTTATTTACTCTCTATCCAGTCAATCAAATCCCATACCGTCATATTCATCATATAACCGCCAACTTTGATAAGCTTGCCGTTTTCATAAAGATGTAAAGTAGGAAAACTTTCAATTCCCTGACTCTCTATCAGTTCTTCCTCTTCATCAGCATCAACATCGGTAAACTTATATAATCCTCTTATCTTAGCAGCTTCCTTATATATAGGCTTTAAAAGCTGACAATATCCGCACCACTTTGCACCATAATCAACTATTACCTTACCCTTAGCTTTCAACACTTCTTTATTAAAATTTTTACCGGTGACTTTTATAACCTTTCCAAATGCCTTCTTTTTTTTACTTAAAATTTTAATTTTCAAAGTTTTACTTACTTTTTTGTTGCCGTCAAGCATAATCTTAACTTTAACATCACCACTTTTTATAGCTGTAATTTTAATATTATTATCTTCAGTATTTTCTATTTTAATTTTTTCATCATCCTTTGAAGTTATTACAACATCTTCATTCTTTTTTGATGTATTAACTTTTACTACTATGTCTGCATCTTTCTCATAACCGATAATTATTTTTTCATTAACTTCCATTGTAATGCTTTTCTTTGAAAGTACAATCTCATCTGCCTTTTTCTTAGTGGCTGCAAATGTATTCGGCTTAATTGCAAATAATAAATTTGCAAGGCAAACTATAAGTAACATGGTTTTAAAAATTTTCTTTAACATAAATAACCTCTTTTCTTTATTTTAATTTTTTTTACATTTACATAGCTGTAATATCCACCAAATGTTTTTTAAGTTCTATAATCTCGTCCCTAAGCTTAGCAGCCGTCTCAAAGTTAAGCTCAACCGCCGCCTGATTCATTTTCTTTGTAAGTTCCTTAATTACTGCCTTTAATTCAGTCTCACTCATAGATTCTGCATCTTTTATAATCTTTGAGCTGTCCTCTTCAACCTTCTTTGAAATGCTTATTAAATCCCTTACCTTTTTCTTTATAGTCTGAGGCACTATGCCATGCTCTTCATTGTACTTCATCTGTATGGCACGCCTTCTCTCAGTCTCTGTTATTGCTCTATTCATAGAGCCTGTAATAGTATCAGCATACATTATTACATGCCCGTCTGCATTTCTTGCAGCCCTGCCTATGGTCTGAATAAGCGAAGTCTCTGAACGAAGAAAGCCTTCTTTATCCGCATCAAGTATGGCAACCAGGGTAATCTCGGGAATATCAAGTCCTTCTCTGAGCAAGTTAATACCTACCAGTACATCAAATACATCAAGACGCATATCTCTTATAATTTCAGACCTTTCAAGGGTGTCTATATCCGAATGGAGATATCTCACTCTTATACCTGCTTCCCTCATATAATCAGTAAGGTCTTCCGCCATTTTCTTGGTAAGTGTTGTTACCAAAACCTTATTTTTCTTTTCAGTTTCCTTTTTTACTTCACTTATTAAATCATCTATCTGTCCTGCTGTAGGCTTTACAATAATCTCAGGATCTACAAGTCCTGTAGGTCTTATTATCTGCTCTGTTCTAAGCAGTTCATGCTTTGCCTCATACTCAGACGGGGTTGCCGAGACAAAGAGCATACGGTCTATTTTATTTTCAAATTCAGGAAAATTAAGCGGTCTGTTGTCAAGTGCAGAGGGAAGTCTAAAACCATAGTCTACAAGTGTAGTCTTTCTTGAACGGTCTCCTGCATACATTCCACCAATCTGTGGTATGGTAATATGTGACTCATCCACTATAATTAAAAACTCATCAGGGAAGTAATCTATAAGTGTAAACGGCATACTTCCTGAAGGTCTGCCCGAAAGAGGTCCTGAATAGTTCTCTATTCCTGAACAAAACCCTGTCTCACGCATCATTTCTATGTCAAAATTAGTTCTTTCTTTTATACGCTGAGCCTCTATTAACTTATCTTCACTTTTGAAATATTTGATACGCAAATCCAATTCTTCTTCTAGTTTTGATAATGCCTCTTTCATTTTCTCAGGAGCAACTACATAATGGGAAGCCGGAAATACAACCACATGGGCAAGTTCTGCCACTGTAGTTCCTGTAAGCACATCTATTTCAGAAATTCTGTCTATTTCATCTCCAAAAAACTCCAGCCTTACAGCTTTATCGGTAGAAGCTACAGGAAAGATTTCCACCACATCACCGCGAATCCTAAATGTACCACGCTTAAAGTCCATATCATTTCTGGTGTACTGAATATCTATGAGCCTTCTCACAACTTCTTCCATATCCTTAATCTGTCCCGGGCGAACTGAAAGTGTCATATCCTCATAGTCAATAGGATCTCCAAGTCCATAAATACAACTCACACTTGAAACCACAACTACATCTTTTCTCTCCGAAAGTGCCGCTGTAGCAGAGTGTCGAAGTTTATCTATCTCGTCATTAATTGCAGAATCTTTTTCTATGTATGTGTCTGAAGATGGTACATAGGCTTCAGGCTGATAGTAGTCATAGTACGACACAAAGTATTCTACTGCGTTCTCAGGGAAGAATTCTTTGAACTCACCATAGAGCTGAGCAGCTAAGGTTTTATTATGTGAAATGACAAGGGTAGGCAGGTTTAGTTTGGCTATGACATTTGCCATTGTAAATGTCTTGCCTGAACCCGTAACCCCAAGCAGTGTCTGGAACCCATTGCCTTCTTTGAAGCCTGTGGCAAGCTCCTCAATAGCCTGTGGCTGGTCTCCGGTTGGGGCATATTCGCTGTGTAAAATGAAGTGATCCATGGTTAAATTCTCCTAAAAGTCATAGTAAAAAAGTTCGCCTATTCGCCGGAAATTCGTAATCATGCGTTCTCTAAAAGCTTCGTCATTTTGCACAAAGGGTCTAAAATACGAATCTAGGTCACCAAAACCATATCGTGGGACTGGCTGAAACTCAGTAATACTGCATGCTACAGGCGATTTTATAAGTCACTAAATGGGTCATTTTTAGTATAAATATAGCATAAAAAACAGAAAAAGTACAGAAAAGAGGAGTCCGGAAATTTGCGGCTTACAGGCTCCTAAATTGATGTTTTTTAATATTTTATTGGTTTTTGGTCATACATGAGGGCTAATTTTGATTGGATTTTGGTTCGTTTTGAGCGGACAAAATTTTGCTATAGTTATGCCAAAACTTTATCATTTTTTTCGATTATCATTTTTATTTCTTCCACACTCTTATCAGTGGCAATTGAAATTTGTTCTAATGAAAATTTGTTTTTATACATATTCATTACAAAATCTATTAAATTCTTTGCTGTTACCTCTGCTGTTACCCTATCCTCTATTCCCTGACCTAAATTACACATAGTATCCACTTCCTTTAGTACTACTATACTAATACTGCCTCATTCTCTTCAATTATCTTTTTTACTTCATCTATACTCTTTTTTGTCGCAAGAGAAATTTGTTCCAATGAGAATTTGTTCTTATACATATTCATAACAACCTCTTCAAGTGTCTCATCTACAATTCCTTGGCTTAAATTACACATATCACCCACATCCTTTCTCAAATTATCATTTACTGGAATTTTATATTCTTTTTCAATAATTTCCAGTTTTTCACTTGTAGTAAGCTTCTTAGACACCAATGCTACCAGTAAACGATGCAACTCATACTTCTCATCGTGTTCAGGTAAGTCCTTTGCAAGACCGATTAACACGATATTAATCATGTCCTGCTTTCCTTCCCATTTCTTAGAACCTAAAACTTTCCTATTAGCTAACCCATAATAATCCAAACTGTTTTCAGGCATATTCATACAAATCCATATTGTATGAACGCACTTTATATCATCATAATTAGTATTTACAAAGTCTCTTTCTTTCTGAGAAGATACTAACCTACAGGCATAGAAAATTCCCCTATTTAAGATATGATATTCTGAGGTATACCTTTCTGTGCTTCAATATTTATTATAATCTGTGATACTCCATCTTTCAGTCTCACATAAAACACAATATCAAATCTTACCGTACCTTCATTTATATCTATACTTTCTGAATTAAGTCCTGCTATCCTTTTTCCATCCTGCTTTATATTAGTAAGTCCAGGTTCAACTGGTACAGAACCTATATAGGGTTCTCCTTCAATATATCCTTCCACATCTTTAGGATTAATCCCTTTGAATTCTTCTACTGTACTTGCAAGAATATGTGCGAGAATGCTCTTGTTTCCTAAAAGCCTTTTGGCATTCTCATCATACTGTGCCTTATCTCCTGCAGAATTAACTGCATTTTTTATTTCTGTATTCAAGACTACATCACTCCTTGCCTTTCTTTATATAATTATATGATAAAATAAATATCTACGCAACCTGATTTAAAATTAAAAAAAGAGGAATAACACTTAAACAATCTAAGCTTATTCCTTTTCTAAACATACTCTTCAATTCTAGGCTTTATATCTATATTATCATTTCCTCAATACATAATAGAGAGCGGGAACTTCCTTCCAGCTTGAGACTGTCTTTAACGGTATACCTGAAGATATAAGACCAAAAATCGATTATGGAAACACATACGCAAAATTATGGTGAGAAAAACCATCTACTACAATAACAAGAAACTTTGCTTGTCCTTCATCTTCATTTTCAGCTGCTCCCATAGCAAATGAGAGCTTATTAAGTTCGTAAATATTATCTTTAAACCATTCTAGCATTGTATTGTATAAATTTATATCATAGTTTTTTAATGTTGTAGCATTTAAACTCTTATGAGCTACCTGTAGAGCATAGCTTTTAAAATTTGACTTATTTCCGTATTTTTCTATTATAGAAATAGCATCATCTGCAGCTGCCCAAAATAGTCGAATCGCTCTCTGAACTACATTTTTTATTTTTGTATTCAAAATTACAACTCTCACTATCTTTCTTTATGTGATTATATGCCAAAAATACTTGATAAACAACTCAATTAAAATAAAAAGAGGAATAATACTTATCAAATTAAGCTTATTCCTCTTTATTAAAATTATAAATCCTTCTTACTTTCTACGCTTTTTACTTTTCTCTCCTAAAACAAAGAAACCAATCAAGGCAATATTGATCCTCTGTCTGACTTTCCATACGCTCTTTAGCAGTTCCGCAACTTCCTGCTGTAGGCACAATAACATCATCACCCGGACGCCAATCGGCAGGAGTTGCACAGTTGTCTGCATCTGCCTTTTGGAGTGCAAGAATAATCCTCTTAATTTCATCAAAATTTCTGCCTGTTGAAAGAGGGTAATAGAGAATTGTACGAATTTTTCCATTAGGATCAATTACAAATACCGCCCTTACTGCCTGAGTATTTGAAGCTCCCGGCTGAATCATCCCATATTTATTTGCAACTTCCATGCGAATATCTTCAATAAGAGGAAATGTAACATTGATATTCTTCATTCCATTCCACTCTATTTCCTGAATCTTACGAAGCCAAGCAATATGAGCATAAAGAGAGTCTACTGAAAGCCCAATCAGTTCAGTATTAATAGCCTTAAACTCCTCCAACATAGAACCGAAAGTCATAAATTCTGTTGTGCAAACCGGGGTAAAATCGGCAGGATGTGAAAACAGAATAACCCATTTTCCTCTGTAATCTGCAGGAAAATGTATTTCTCCTTGTGTTGTCACTGCATCAAATGCAGGTGCATCTTCTCCTATAAGAGGCATTGTTATTTTTTCTTCCATAATTAAATTCTCCTTTCATAAATCCAAATTATCTGTTTTAAATATCTTATCAGAACATTTGTAATTTGTTCTATATAATAGTATAATATAATATTATAAGTATTAATTATTGTATTTTTTGCTATAAAAATAGGAGAATTTTCTATGGATACTATTATTTTTGAAAATGACAGCCTCCCTATAAGAGTGGGGGTTGAAAATATCGCACTTCGAGAGCTACACAGTGAAATATCACATTTACATAATAATGCAGAAATCATTGTAGTAAATAATGGTGCCATTATTTGCTCTGCCGGAACTGACGAATTTGAACTTCATGCAGGTGATGTCTGCTTTATAAATGCAAAACAGTTACATAGCATCTGTACTAATGATGACAAAAAATGTAATCATACTGTATTAAATGTCGGTATAAGCCTTCTTATGCAAAATCCGCTTATTTATGAAAAATATATTAAACCTATGCTGGAAGATGACTCATTTTCTCATGTACGATTTGACGGCAGCAGCGGTTCTGCCGCTGAAATCGCCGCTTTGATTGCACAAATTGAGCAGCTTCAGCAAAATGGACATTGTGCCTATGAACTAAAACTTATCGCCTTGATTCACCTTTTATTTTATCAACTTTACCTCTCTTATGTGAATGAACCAAAAAAAGCGACTGTTGACAACAATATTTTTATTCAGCAGAAAATGACAGAATATGTATACAAACATTTTAATGAAGAATTAACACTTAATGACATTGCAAATTCAGGAAATGTAAGTCGTAGTCAGTGTGCAAAACTATTTAAAAAATATACCGGTCTGTCACCAATGACTTTTTTAAATAAGCATAGACTTGAAGTCAGCCTTAAACTGCTACGAAAGACTGCTGACAGTGTTGCAGAAATTTCACATTCTTGTGGTTTTTTTGACCAAAGTTATTTTAACCGCTTATTTTTAAGAGAATATGGATGTACTCCACTAACATACCGGAAAAGCGGACAAATAAATTTACCCCCCACCAAGTAACTCATTATCACTTAATGGGGGGTACTATAAGTTATATAAGTCTGAATTTTCTATAACTTTTTATATATCATTTTATTTATTCTTCTTCTCAGCAATAGCAGCCTGTGCCGCTGCAAGTCTTGCTACAGGTACTCTAAATGGTGAGCAGGATACATAGTCAAGACCGATCTTGTGGCAGAACTCAACTGATGAAGGATCTCCACCATGCTCTCCACAGATACCGATGTGAAGCTTCTCGTTAACAGGCTTTCCAAGCTTGATAGCCATTTCCATAAGCTTACCAACACCGTTCTGGTCAAGCTTTGCAAATGGGTCATTCTCGAATATCTTTGTGTCATAGTAAGCATTAAGGAACTTACCTGCATCATCACGAGAGAAACCAAATGTCATCTGTGTAAGGTCGTTAGTACCGAAGCAGAAGAAATCAGCTTCTTTAGCGATATCATCAGCAGTAAGGCAAGCACGAGGAATCTCTACCATAGTACCAACCTCATAGTGAAGGTCTGCACCAGCTGCCTTAATCTCAGCATCTGCTGTCTCTACAACAACCTTCTTTACATATTTAAGCTCTTTAACTTCACTTGTAAGAGGAATCATAATCTCAGGAACTACCTTCCAGTCAGTATGTTTCTTCTGCACAGCAATAGCTGCACGAATAACAGCCTTAGTCTGCATCTTAGCGATTTCAGGATAAGTAACTGCAAGACGAAGTCCTCTGTGTCCCATCATCGGGTTGAACTCATGAAGTCCTGTAATTATATCCTTAATTGCCTGAACACTCTTGCCCTGTGCATCTGCAAGCTTTTTAATATCTTCCTCTGTTGTAGGAACGAATTCGTGAAGAGGCGGATCAAGGAAACGAATAGTAACAGGTGCTCCCTCAAGTGCCTCATAAAGCTGCTCGAAATCTCCCTGCTGATATGGAAGAATCTTCTCAAGAGCCGCTTCTCTTCCCTCTACTGAATCTGAACAAATCATCTCTCTAAATGCTGCAATTCTGTCAGCCTCAAAGAACATGTGCTCTGTACGGCAAAGACCGATACCTTCTGCACCAAGCTCACGAGCCTTTCTGGCATCCTCAGGAGTATCAGCATTTGTTCTAACTCTAAGTCTTCTATACTTATCAGCCCAAGCCATGATTCTACCGAACTCACCTGCGATAGTAGCATCAACTGTTGGGATTAAGCCCTCATAGATATTACCTGTTGTACCATCGATAGAGATTTCATCTCCCTCATTAAATGTCTTGCCGCCAAGAGTAAACTTCTTGTTAGCCTCATCCATAACGATATCGCCACAACCGGATACACAGCAAGTACCCATACCACGAGCAACTACGGCTGCGTGAGATGTCATACCACCACGAACTGTAAGGATACCCTGAGCAGACTTCATACCTGAAATATCCTCAGGAGAGGTCTCAAGACGAACAAGAACTACTTTCTCACCACGCTCAGCCCAAACTACAGCGTCATCTGCTGTAAATACCGCTTTACCGCAAGCTGCACCCGGAGAAGCACCAAGTCCTTTTCCAAGTGGTGTGGCAGCTTTAAGTGCCTTAGTATCAAACTGTGGGTGAAGAAGAGTATCAAGGTTACGAGGATCAATCATTGCAACCGCCTCTTCCTCTGTTCTCATTCCTTCATCTACAAGGTCACAGGCAATTTTAAGAGCCGCCTGTGCTGTTCTCTTACCATTTCTTGTCTGAAGCATATAAAGCTTACCATGTTCAACTGTAAACTCCATATCCTGCATATCTCTATAATGTTTCTCAAGTGTAGCACAAACTTCATTAAATTCCTTGAAAGCTTCAGGGAACTTATTTTCCATCTCGTTGATGTGCATAGGTGTACGAACACCTGCAACAACATCCTCACCCTGTGCATTTGTAAGAAACTCACCAAAAAGTCCCTTAGCTCCTGTAGCAGGATCTCTTGTAAATGCAACACCTGTACCACAGTCATCACCCATGTTACCAAAAGCCATAGACTGTACATTTACAGCTGTTCCCCATGAATAAGGAATATCGTTGTCACGACGATAGATGTTAGCACGTGGATTATCCCATGAACGGAATACAGCCTTAATTGCTCCGTAAAGCTGTTCCTTAGGATCAGCCGGGAAATCTTTACCAATCTTTGACTTATACTCTTCCTTAAACTGACCTGCAAGCTTTTCAAGATCCTCAGCTGTAAGGTCTACATCCTGAGTAACTCCCTTCTCTTCTTTCATTTTGTCGATAAGTTCTTCAAAGTACTTCTTACCGACTTCCATAACTACATCAGAGTACATCTGAATAAATCTTCTATAGCAATCCCAAGCCCAACGAGGATTTCCTGATTTCTCAGCAATAACCTTTACAACTTCCTCATTAAGACCAAGGTTAAGAATTGTATCCATCATACCGGGCATTGAAGCTCTTGCACCTGAACGAACTGAAACAAGGAGCGGATTCTCATGATCACCGAATTTCTTTCCTGTAATGCCTTCGAGCTTAGTTATGTGCTCATCTATCTGGCTAAGAATCTCTTTATTGATTTTCTCTCCATCCTCATAATACTGAGTACAAGCTTCTGTTGTTACAGTGAAGCCCTGAGGTACCGGAAGTCCGATATTTGTCATTTCTGCAAGGTTAGCACCCTTACCACCAAGAAGCTCACGCATCTCAGCTTTTCCTTCAGTGAATAAATATACCCACTTTCTTGCCATTATTATTTCCTCCTGTTGTTACTCTAAATAAGACATAAGCATACAAATAAGTGCATAAAAAAATGCACTCCAAGTTACAATTCAAGTCTTATTCAGATAAATTTACACTTACTTTTTAAATATGTTGATTATAAATCAACACCTCAGATTATCTTAACATATTTTAGGCTTTATGTCATTATTTTTTATCATAAAACTATGCTATATTTACTTGTTATTTACTCTTTATTTTTGGCATTTTTTACTATAAAATGTCAATTTCATCATCAAAAATCACGATATATTCGTAATTTTAAATATATTATCCCGTGGATATCGGTCAGTTTTCTTGCAAAATACCGATTGCTTTTTAGACAGTTTAGAATAATACCCTAATCAAGCCGAAAGCCTCCAATTACGATGTTTTACAGATATTTGATAATATCCCCATAGTCACAGACCGAAAATTGTTTATTCTATTGTACTATACAGAATAAGAGGTCTGTGACCTATGGCATAAATAATTGGGTCTTAACTTATTTTTTAATTAAAAGTGATCTTCCTGTCATTTCCTCAGGCTGCGGTATTCCCATAAGTTCAAGCATCGTAGGTATGATATCACAAAGTTTGCCATCTTCTGCCAAATCATATTCCTCTCCGGCATTTACAAGAATAAAAGGTACAGGGTTGGTAGTATGAGCCGTCCAAGCTTCTCCCGTTTCATAATCAATCATCTGCTCCGCATTTCCATGGTCTGCACAGATAAACATAGCTCCTTCTACTTCTTTGAGGGCTTCTACCGCCTTTCCTATGCAGGCATCAACAGCTTCAATTGCCTTAACTGCCGCATCCATAACTCCTGTATGTCCAACCATATCAGGATTTGCAAAGTTACAGATTATAGTGTCATATTTCCCGCTCTTAATAGCGTTTACAAGTCCGTCACAGACTTCATAAGCACTCATTTCAGGCTGTAAGTCATAAGTCGCAACCTTTGGAGATTTGACAAGAAGTCTATCCTCACCCGGATACGGCTCTTCTACACCGCCATTGAAAAAGAAAGTAACATGTGCATATTTCTCGGTTTCAGCAGTACGAAGCTGAGTCTTGCCAAGTTTTGACATGTACTCACCAAAGGTATTCTTAATTTCAACCTTCTTAAACGCAACCTCTTTGTTTGGCATATTTGTATCATAATCTGTAAAGCAGACAAACTTAGTCTTAATTCTTCCGTCTTTTCTCTCAAATCCGTCAAAGTCATCACTACAGAAAGCTCTTGCAATCTCTCTTGCCCTGTCAGGACGAAAGTTAAAAAAGATTATGCTGTCATCATTTTTAATTGTGCCTATAGGACTTCCGTCTTTTTCAATTACGGTAGGAATTACAAATTCATCAGTTGCATCTGCTCCGTAAGAATTCTCTACCGCAACTACAGGATCAGAGGCTGTGTTGCCTTCTCCATAAACCATAGCCTTATAAGCAAGCTCTACTCTGTCCCAACGATTATCTCTGTCCATAGCATAATAACGCCCCATAACAGAAGCTACTTTTCCTACACCAATTTCATTCATTTTAGCTACAGCCGCAGCTACAAAATCACGCCCGCTCTTAGGCGGAGTATCTCTTCCATCAAGGAAACAGTGTAAATAAACTTTCTCAAGTCCTGCCTTTTTGGCAAGTTCTAAAAGTCCGTACATATGGGTATTGTGACTATGCACACCACCGTCTGATAAAAGACCGAACAAATGCAATGCACTGTTCTTTGCCTTGCAGTTTTCTATTGCGGAAAGAAGAGCCTCATTCTTAAAGAAATCACCATCCTCTATCTCTTTTGTAATTCTTGTAAGCTCCTGATAAATAATTCTTCCTGCACCCATATTCATGTGTCCTACTTCAGAATTACCCATCTGTCCATCAGGGAGTCCTACTGCCAGTCCGCTTGCATAGCCTTTTTTACAGGGATATGTTTTCATAAGCATATCAAGACTGGGCTTTTTAGCCTGTGCTATAGCATTGTAATCTTCTCTTTCATTGATGCCGAATCCGTCCATTATAATAAGAACTACCGGTTTTTTAGACATTTTTTTGCTCCTTTCAAGCATAAACATATAATAAATAACTTCTTATTTAAACAAAAATACTCTGTGTAATTATACTATAAAAGAATTTAAAACTCAATTATAAAACAAAATTGTTTGCAGCTTTGCTATCCCTTCTTTTATCTTCTCTTCACTTATATTACCATAACCTATAAGAACCTTCGATGAACCAATTTTTCCCTTTTCTTCACCGATTACATACTTTGACAGTCCGGTCAATTTAATCCCTGCATTTTCAGCCAAAGCCACAGTTTCTTCTTCTGTAAGTCCACACTTAAAATCCGCCACGAGGTGCATGCCTGCATTTTCCCCTACAATACTGACTTTATTTCCAAAAGTTTTTAATGCAAAAATCAAAGTATCATGTCTGCTTTTATAAATTTTTCTAGTTTTATTTATATGCCTTTCATAATGTCCCCCTGTTATAAATTCAGTAAGTACAGCCTGTTCTATTCTCGGAACTGTACAGGCTAAAAATGCAAGTTTATTTTTATAAACTTTAAGCAGGCCCTCAGGCAATATCATAAACCCAATTCTTATTGCCGGTGCTATGGTTCTTGAAAATGTTCCTAAATATATAACCTTATCCTGACTGTCTGCCGCTTTCATAGGCGGTATCGGAAGTCCTTTATACCTGAACTCACTGTCATGATCATCTTCTATTATATATCGTTCCTCTTCTTTATACGCCCATTCAAGCAATTCTCTCCGTCTGGTTATCGGCATTATAGTACCTGTAGGAAACTGATGAGCGGGGGTTAGGTATATAACTTTTGCCTCTGTTTTTTCTAACTCTTTTAAGCTAAACCCGTTTTCATCTAAATTAACCGCATCAATTTTTCTATTTAATGAAGAAAATATTTTATATGCCTGTATATAAGTCGGATTTTCCATAGCAAAGCTGTATTTTCTTTCAAACAAATGCTCCAAAAGCTGTAAAAGATAACCTGTACCCGCACCTATTATCATATTTTCAGGATTTACCGCAAGCCCTCTGTAGCCGAACAGATACTTAGCTATAGCCTTTCTTAACTGTAAATCTCCCTGATAATCGCCCAAGTTAAAAAGTTCTTCTCCGCAATCTCGCAAACACTGCCTGTATAGCCTATCCCACATTTTGTAAGGAAAGCTTTCTTTACATAAAGAAGATGGAGAAAAATCATATTTATACTTTTTTTGCAAAACATCATCATTTTTATGTTCAGATAAGTTAAATTTACTCTCATTTTTTATCCTATCCACTTTATTTACATAATAACCGCTCTGTGCACGTGCCTCTACATAGCCTTCCGCATATAACTGCTCGTAAGCAAGAGCTACTGTATTCCTGCTTATCTGAAGATTTGCGGCAAGCCCTCTTTCAGACGGGAGTCTATCCCCTTCCATAAACTCCCCTTCTGAAATTATATTACGAATTTTAAGGTAAAGCTGTTCATATAAGGGTATTTTGCTTTTATGATCAAGTTCAACTGTAAGCATATTTTCTCCTATAAATTATAATCTTATATCTGTATCTTAAAATAATACCCTCTCATAATCAAGCCCCTTAATCAAGAAAATCGGTTCACTTGCACTTATACGCCATTCTGTAGTAGAATATAAACTTAGGTATTTTTTGTAAATACAAACTGATTTTAACATTATCCCATATTAGGAGGAAATAATGGTATTATCCTGCAATAATATTTCAAAAGAATTTGTAACCGGAGCTGTACTTAAAGAGGTCAGTTTTCATATAAATGAACATGAAAAAGCTGCCATTATCGGTATAAACGGAGCAGGCAAATCAACTCTGTTAAAGATAATTATGAATGAAATGTCTGCCGATAACGGGGAGGTTTTCCTTTCAAAAGGTGCTACCATAGGCTATCTTGCCCAGCACCAAAACATAGATACCAAGCTTACCATCTTTGATGTAATGCTTGAAGTAAAAAAAGATATCCTTGAACTTTCGGATAAGATGCGAAGCCTTGAAGCAAAAATGAAGCAGGCAGAGGGTGCTGCCCTTGATACAATATATGAAGATTATTCAAGGGTTACACATGAGTTTGAACTTAAAAACGGTTATGCCTACAAAAGTGAAATCACAGGTATATTAAAAGGACTGGGCTTTAATGAAGACGATTTCAGTCGCAAGGTAAACACTCTTTCAGGAGGTCAGAAAACCAGAGCCTACCTTGCAAGACTTTTGCTTTCAAAGCCTGATATAATCTTACTTGACGAGCCTACCAACCACCTTGATATGAAGGCTATAGGCTGGCTTGAAACCTATCTTAAAAATTTTAACAAAGCTGTACTTATAGTTGCCCACGACAGGTATTTTCTTGATGGAATCGCAGAGAAAATAATTGAGCTTAATAACTGCAAGGCGACTACCTTTACCGGAAATTATACCGACTATGCAAACAAGAAAAAAGCTTTAAGAGAGGCTGAACTTAAAGCCTATCTTAACCAACAGAAAGAAATATCTCATCAGGAGGCTGTAATAGACAAGCTCCGTTCCTTCAATCGTGAAAAGTCAATTAAAAGAGCTGAAAGCCGTGAAAAAATGCTTGATAAGATAGAAAGAGTGGATAAACCGACTGAAATTGATGCTTCTATGAAAATACATCTTAAACCGCATAAGGAAAGCGGTAAGGATGTATTAAATGTAGAAAATTTAACAAAGTCCTTTGATGAAGTTTTATTTAACAATATAAATTTTGAAATAAAAAGAGGGGAAAGAGTTGCCATCATAGGCGGCAACGGCACCGGCAAGACCACTCTGCTTAAAATAATAAATGGAATTCTGCCCGCCGACTCAGGCAATGTAAAGCTTGGTACAAATGTTGAAATAGGCTACTACGATCAGGAACATCAGGTACTTGATTTAAGCAATAACCTTTTTGATGAAATATCCAATGCCTATCCGTATTTAAATAATACAGAGATAAGAAATGTACTGGCAAGTTTTCTGTTTACCAAAGATGATGTATTTAAGCTGATCGGCTCGCTTTCAGGAGGTGAAAAAGGACGCCTATCGCTTGCAAAGCTTATGCTCTCTGAGGCAAATTTCCTACTACTTGACGAGCCTACCAACCATCTTGATATTACCTCTAAGGAAATCCTTGAAGATGCTCTTAATAATTATGAAGGCACAGTGCTTTATGTAAGCCATGACAGATATTTTATAAATAAGACCGCTACAAGAATCCTTGATTTAACAGGTAAACAGCTTCTTAATTATATAGGAAACTATGATTATTATTTGGAAAAAAAGGAAACTATGGAAGCTGCCCTATTAAATACCGTTTCTGCGGAAAAAGAGCAAACTGAAAACTCTGCAAACAGACAGAACAACAGACAGAACTGGCAGTTGAAGAAAGAAGAACAAAAAGAACTTCGTAAAATCGGAAATGAACTAAAAAAAATAGAAGAGGAAGTTACAAAGCTTGAAGATGAAAATGCAAAACTTGAAGAAAAGCTTACAGACCCTTTAATCGCCTCTGATGTAGGTAAGCTTATGGAACTTCACAAACTAAAAACAGCTAATGATGAACGCATAAATACTCTCTTAGAGCGTTGGGAGGAGTTATCCATAAATGTCTGAGATAAATATAATTGACATAATCGGAGGGGTTATCCTTATGATAAACCCTCCGATTTACCTTGAAAAAATTATCAGTGTAAGGCTGATAAATAAAATATCCAATAAAGATAAAAGTACTTTTCTCTTTCCTTCATTATACGGAAATTTTCACTGTGCGGAAGGTGAATATATCTCTGATGAAGTCTATGAAGCCTATGAAAAGTTAAAAAAGAGTTTTGCTTATGAAAATATTTTTGTATTTGAAGCCTTAGAAAAATCTTCAAATACTGATAAGACTTATACCGACTACAGCATTAATTCACTTATAAACTGCGCAGAGAATATAGTTTCAGCCCAAAATGTAATTAAAACCATAGAAGCTTCCGCCATCTTTGAAGCCTTTCTTAAAACTTCATTTTATCTTGATTTTATAGCAGAATACAGCTTTACAGTCTCAGAAATTGTTATATTAAACGGCTTATTAAAATATGCCTTTCTCCTAGGTATAGTTTTAGAAACTCTTATAGAAGATATTAAAGCAAGTATAGAAAATAAGTCAAACAAAAAACTGCTTAGAAAGGAGATATTAAATGCCCTCAGACAAAGACTGCCTTAACAAACCTTTTTCACATATTTATATAGAAGAAAAAGTTAAAAATAATCCTAAGGTACAAGACATTCTTAGTAATTTTAAAAGTAGTCAGCTTATTGATATTAACCATTATAAAGATGTTTTTACCCCATCAGGGCAAAATCTCCTGCTTGGCAAATACTCACCCTCTCTTATTCTTGCAAGAAAAGAAGGCAGGCTTATTTATGAAGGTGCACCTGTTTGTGAAAATTTTGGCAATAAGCATTTTTACTATACTTCACTTATAATGAACTGTTACTATGACTGTGAATACTGTTATCTATCCGGAATGTATCCTTCTGCAAATATAGTAATCTTTGTAAATATAGAAGATATCTTTGCGGAGCTTGATGAATTATTAAAAAAACATTCTGTATACATCTGTATTTCCTACGATACCGATTTGCTGGCTTTAGAAGGATTTACAGGCTTTGTGAAGGAATTTATAAAGTATACCTTAAAACATGAAACCCTGACAGTGGAATGTCGTACCAAGAGTGCCAATATAAATATTATTAAAAAATATATTGATGAGGGGCTTAGTATCCCTGATAATTTTATTTTTGCCTGGACACTTTCTCCCTCTGAGATTATAGATAAATACGAGCATAAAACTCCAAGTTTTGAAAGCCGGCTTAAAGCTGTAAAAACAGCCTCCAAGCTTAATTTAAGTCTCAGGTTATGTTTTGACCCCGTCTTAAAAGTTCCTGACTGGGAAATTTTATACAGCAGTATGCTTGAGAAAATTTTTAATGAAATCCCTACCTCATCACTCGGGGATATAAGTATAGGCGGTTTTAGAACCTCTAAGGATTTTCTATCTAAAATGAGAAAAAAACGAGAGAATTCTATAATCTTAAACTATCCTTACACCTTAGAAAACGGAGTCTATTCTTATGGCTCCGATGAAAATAAAAAACTGACCGAATTTCTTATAACCCGGTCAGTGAAATATATGGATAAATCAAAAATTTTTACTTGGGAGTAGCTATTTTATAACTACTCTCTTTATTATTTTATTACCTTTTTTATCCATTACATAAAATGTATACCTCCCCTTTTTTAATGTAAGTATTTTTTCACTTTTGGAATTTAAGTTAATCTTATATCCCTTCTTTCCATCACTGAAATATGAATCATTTTTTCTACCTAAGGCATATCTTACCAATGAAATATCATCATCTTTGTCATTTACTCTTACCAATATTTTACCATTTTTAGTATAATATATTTTTATTGAAGGTACTGAATTTTTAGAAATCTTTTTCTTGTCAGCTTTTTTTTGATTATTTTTCTGTTCTTCTGCTTTTTTAGCTTCCTCAAGCTTTTTAGCCTCTTCCGCCTTCCTTACATTCTCTGCTTTTTTAGTTTCTTCAGCTTTTTTAGCCTCTTCAAGCTTTTTATTTGTAATCAAAAAATTTTGATAATTATTATAAACATAGCTATAAGCTCCATCTGCACTAAGCATTCCTCCGGTAGATACTTTATCTGTAAGTTCCGGAAATCTCTTTACTCCCTCTAATATTGACTCTTTGACCTGACGGATAGTAATTCCCGGAAAATCTGAATACACTAAAGCCGCTGTTCCTGCAACAAATGGTGCAGCCATAGAAGTACCCACCATATAGGCATAAGGTGTGGGCATTCTTCCCGAAACATAGTTGGCATTAAATGTCTCCGAATCTATCGTACTTAGTATTTTTGAGCCGGGTGCTGCAATATCCACTGAATTGGGGCTATAATTAGAACTTATATGAAGCTTGCCGTCTGCCTGTAAATTTGCAACCGAAATAATATTATCATATCCGTACGATGCCGGGTATACAGGTTTTGTATCAATATTATAGCCTAAAGCGTTATTCGTATCACCATTTCCTGAAGCCACAACAAAAAGCATCTTAGAATCTCTAATAGCTTCTTCCATATACTTATCCGTAGTTTCTGTACCGAAACTAAAGTTACAGATAGTCGCTCCCATTCTTTCCGCATACTCTATTGCATTTACTATTCCGTAAGTAAAGCCCGATTCATCCGCTCCACCAAGTGCCTTCAATATCATTATTTTAACATTACTGTTGCCGGCTACCCCTGATATTCCTTTTGAATTTATATTGGCTATTATTGTGCCGGCAATATGTGTCCCATGTGAATCTTCTTTACCGTTATATAGTATATTGTTGTCATCATAAAAATTCCAGCCGTTAACATCGTCAATATATCCGTTTCCGTCATCATCAATCCCATTATCGGGTATTTCACCCTTATTTACCCAAAGTACATTTTGTAAATCTTCATGATTATAATCCACTCCGGTATCTATAACAGCAACTATTGTTTCCTGTCTTCCTCCGCTAAATTTGGCTCTGACTTCCGGAAAATCTATATCCACATCATTTACCGCCTCAACTTGTGTTAACGGCTGTTTAACAAGTTTCCCTCTTACCTGCTCACTGTATTTAAAACTTCCGTCATTATCAAGTCCCCATTGAAAATTGAAATATCCTCCGTTAAAATCCGTTTTTTCAGTAAATGCTTTATATACTACTTCTGTAGATTGTGCATAAACGACATTTTTATTTAAACCTGATATCGTAACAAGAGAAAGGTTAACCCCCAGCAATCCTGCCAGTATTATTTTTTTTATTCTCATTAATTTCTCCTTAAATTTTACCCGAACATTATCTCCCCCTTATTAATATTTTATCATCTATTTAAGTCATATTTTTGTCTAATTTTTTTATTTTAATTAAATTATAATACACAAATCTGTTTTCACAATACCATATCAAGCTCTTAACTACCTATAATACTCTATTCCGCTTTCAAATATACCCTGATTTTTCTCTCCTGCTATATTGACAGCTACATTCTCACCAATTCTCTCAGAATGGCACATCTTACCTAGCACCCTTCCGTCAGGACTTATAATACCTTCAACTGCCATATAAGAGCCGTTTGGATTAAAGCTTTCATCCATAGTCACATTGCCATCTGCATCCGCATACCTGAAAGCTATCTGACCGTTTTTAGAAAGTTTATTAAGCCATTCCTCATTTGCTACAAATCTTCCCTCACCATGTGACGCAGGTATTGAATAAGTCTTTCCAAGCTTAATATTCATAAGCCATGGGGATTTATTGGTAACCGCTTTTGTATATACTGACTGTGAAATATGCCTGCCTATTTTGTTGGTAGCAAGAGTAGGTGATGTTTCTTCTATCCCGGTTATCTCTCCGTAAGGCACAAGTCCAAGCTTGATAAGTGCCTGAAAACCGTTACAGATACCAAGTATAAGACCATCTCTCTCTTTAAGCAGCTTATTGGTTTCCTCAGCTATCTGAGGATTTCTAAATACGGAGGCTATGAACTTGGCGGAACCGTCAGGCTCGTCACCTGCAGAAAAACCGCCGGGGAACATTATTATCTGAGAATTTTTTATAGTCTTTACATACTCAGCAACAGAATCCTTTATATTCTGTGCATTAAGGTTCTTAAATACCACTGTCTGAACCTCTGCACCTGCTTTCCTAAAGGCTTTGGTTAAATCATATTCACAGTTTGTTCCGGGGAATACAGGTATAAATACCCTAGGCTTAGCTATCTTTTCTTTAGCTATATAAAGCTTTACCTCATTCTTTCTAGCAAAGTCTGCTTCATTTCTTACATCATAAAGTTTCTCTGTTAGCTTTTCTACTGCCTCACCTGTCTTTGTAGGATATACCCTTTCAAGCTTACCCATCCAGCCTTCAAGCATTTCTTCTATATCTATACTTGCATTTGCAAATTCAAATTTTCCACTATCAGTAATTTCACCTATCCTAATTATATCCAGACCTGATTTCATCACCTCATCCAAATCAGCTGCATTTACTTCTGCAACTATGCCTGCAAAATCAGGCTTAAAGAAATCCGCCTTTGTGAGCTTTTCATCAAATTTAATACCAAGTTTATTACCGAAAGCCATCTTGCTGACTGCCTCAGCCACACCATATCTTCCGAGTGCATAGGCTGAAACGATGGATTTTTTATGAATAAGTTCAGTAATCTTCTTATAGGCAGATATCAACTTCTCAAATACAGGAAGCCTAAACTCATTTTCTTCTATATTAAATTTCACAAGTATATTTCCCGCATTTTTTAGTTCAGGACTGATAATTTCATCTGCCTTACCCATATCAACTGCAAAACTTACTAAAGTAGGCACTACATCTATATCATTAAAACTTCCCGACATACTGTCCTTACCGCCTATTGAGGCAAGTCCAAGCCGCATTTGCACCTCATAAGCTCCTAAGAGGGCTGCAAGAGGTTCTCCCCAACGCTCTGCCTTATCACCAAGCCTCTTAAAATACTCCTGAAAAGTAAAGTGAATTTTTGTAAAATCTCCGCCTGCCGCAACTATCTTTGAAACTGAATTGACAACCGCATAAACAGCCCCATGATAAGGACTTTCCTTTGAAAGATACGGATCAAATCCATAACTCATAAGTGTAACCACATCACTTTCACCAAGGTCATTTGGAAGTTTTGCTGTCATAGTCTGAATAGGGCTTAGCTGATATTTACCACCAAATGGCATGGTCACAGTAGTTGCTCCGATTGAGCTGTCAAATCTCTCAACCAATCCCTTTTTACCGCATACATTTAAATCACTAAGCATAGCAAGCCATGCCTCTTTAAGACTCTTGCCTTCAAATTCCTTATTGTGGTTTTCATAAAATTTATCCGGATTAGGAGCTGATACACTGGCTTTAGCTTCACTTCTGGCTCCATTGGTGTCAATAAAGGCTCTGCTTATATTAACTATCTCCTTACCTCGCCATTCCATCACAAGACGAGGCTCCTTTGTAACTTCCGCTACAACTACCGCCTCAAGATTCTCTTCATCGGCAAATTTAAGCATAACATCTACATCTTTATCATCTACAACTATAGCCATTCTTTCCTGTGACTCGGAAATGGCTATCTCCGTACCGTCAAGTCCTGCATATTTCTTAGGTATCTTATCAAGATTGATATGAAGTCCCGCTGCCAGTTCACCTATAGCAACAGAAACTCCTCCCGCTCCAAAATCATTACATTTCTTTATAAGTTTTGTTATCTCAGGTCTTCTAAAAAACCTCTGAATCTTACGCTCTGTAGGTGCATTACCCTTTTGTACCTCAGCAGCACAAGTAGCTATGGACTTGGTTGTATGTGACTTGGATGAACCCGTAGCTCCTCCTATACCGTCACGCCCTGTACGACCTCCAAGCAGTATAATCTTATCTTTCGGCTCTGAAGTTTCCCTGATTACATTTTTTCTTCTGGCTGCTCCCATAACTGCACCGATTTCAAGACGCTTTGCCACATAATCAGGATGATAAATTTCATCTACAAGTCCGGTTGCAAGACCAATCTGATTGCCATAAGAACTATAACCTGCTGCCGCTTCCGTAACTATCTTTCTCTGTGGCAGCTTACCCTTAATAGTAGCTGAAAGCGGCAGAGTTGGATCAGCCGCTCCGGTAACACGCATAGCCTGATATACATAACCTCTGCCTGAAAGCGGATCTCTGATGGCTCCGCCAAGACAGGTAGCCGCCCCGCCAAAAGGCTCTATCTCTGTTGGGTGGTTATGTGTTTCATTCTTAAAGAAAATCAGCCATTCTTCTGTATGCTTAGTTCCATCTGCTAAAGTTTCTTCAACAGGTACAACTATGGAGCAGGCATTTATCTCGTCTGAAACCTCCATATCGGTAAGCTTGCCAAGAGCCTTCAGCTTCTTCATTCCCATAAGTGCAATGTCCATAAGGCAAATGTACTTATCTTTCCTGTCCTTATAAAGCTCTGCAAAGTTTTCCTTATAACTGTTGTAACTGTCCACTAAAGGCTTTAAATACTTGCCTTCTTCAAAGTTTATCTCTGTAAGCTCCGTAAGGAAGGTAGTGTGACGACAATGATCCGACCAGTAAGTATCAAGCATTCTGATTTCAGTAACACTTGGATCTCTATTTTCTTCTTCTGCAAAATATTTTCTTATAAATAAAAAGTCCTTAAATGTCATAGCAAGATTAAGTGAAATATAAAGCTTATTAAGTTCATCTTCAGCCATAGTTCTAAAGCCTTCAAAGATTTTTACATCAGGAGGCTCAGGGAAATTTTGCACTATAGTTTCAGGCTTATTCTTATTTGCTTCCCTTGAATCAACAGGATTTATAAGATAATCTTTAATCTTTTCAAATTCTTTATCTGTAATTTCACCCTTTACTACATAAGTAGTAGCAGACCTGATAATCGGCTCTGATTCTTCATTTAACAATTTTACACACTGAATGGCACTATCTGCCCTCTGATCAAACTGCCCCGGCAGGTATTCTACCGAAATTTCTCTTTCAGAAACCTCAAGCGGGAAATTCTCCTCATAAAGTAAATCTACAGGGGGAGCGGAAAATACAATGTCAAGAGCCTTTTTATAGGTAGCTTCATCCAAATTTTCAATATCATATCTGATAAGTACCCTTACAGCTTCAAGATTTTTAAGAGAAAGATAGTCCTCAAACTCCTCTTTTAGCTCCCTTGCCCTTACAGCATAATCAGTTTTCTTTTCAACATATATTCTTCTAATATTTCCCATAATCCCACTCCTTATTTATAGGTTTTGGTTACAATTATATTAATCAAATTTGAGTTTAGTATAGCATGGATATATTTATTAGTAAAATGAATATATATGATTTTATTTATATTCTATTCTTATATTAATAAAAGGGAAACTAAAAGTTAAACTTTCAGATTCCCTTTATTCATCAGGTAATATCCTTACCTTTACAATTTCCACATTCAGCCGCCACCACATTCTGATTTTTCGTTTTTATCATCCTTATCGTCATTGTTATCATTGTTATCATTATTCTTACCTATAAGCATTTTAAATCCGCTAATTCCAAAATAAAAACAAAATAATGTCAATAACAATGTAAAAACAAAATTCATATTGTAATTATTTTCCATTATATTTCTTACTAAAATCATAATTCCCAAAACACCCAGTAAAAACTGCAACAACGACACTATAATCAAATATATTTTTTTCATAGTAAACCTCCAAAATATTTACTAACAATTTAATTGTATCCTATGTTTCTATTATATCATATATTTTCTCATATAAGCAACCGGTTATTACAAATTATTTATGAAATATCTACTACTTTTCTTTCCCTGTCATTTTTTATAACCCTCATAACGCCTACCACACAACTGATAATTGTAAATATATCAAAGGCTGTTCCGACATAGTTTCCACAGCTATAGTCATATATAGCCCAACCAAGCCTCTGTTATTAAAGATAAATGTCATAACTACAGCTACCGACATAATTAATGCCTTTGCTACATAATTAAGCTTTTTAGCAAGATAAATCTCATTTTTAACCAAAGCAAGCAGGCTTATAATAAAACCTGAATACCCCTTTAATAAGAGGTTTCCAACTGTCAAATGTCCTTTTTATGCCTTATATTTTAAATTATATCAATTTTTATAACCTTATTTCAATGACATATGGCGTAATTTAACATAAGAAAAGAGCCCTGTTACCAGAACCCTTTTCCTGTAAAACTAATTTCAAATTTAGGATTAAACCTCAATTATTCATACTATATGTCACAGACCTCTTATGCCGCAATTTTAAAACTATCTGACAGTGCTGTCTTATTTCCGCTAAGCTTCTCTTTAAGTCTGGTTATGGTTTCAGCTTTTACACCATTGGCAAGAAGGATATCCTCAGCTCCCTTTGTAAGCTTTTCTACTGATAAATCCTTGCCACCGGCTATAGATTCCATCATAGTAATTACATCATTTTTGATATATTCATACTGTTTGAAATCCTTTGTTACCTTATAATAATTCTCATAGCTCTTCATATAGTCATCTATGATTTCTTCCTTTGTAGCTCCCATAAGTGACTCTAAGAATACTGCCATGTAGCCTGCTCTGTCCTTACCTTCTAAACAATGGAAATGGTAAGGTGCCGCATTGTCTGCCATAAACTGTACACCCTTAGTTATTCCTGCCTTAAACTCATTTGATGTAAATGCAAGTCCTAAATTAAGCGTAATTACTTTGCCATTCTTAAAAAGGTCTGCATAGTAAGGAGATTTAAAATCCTCTTTTGCCATAAAACCTTCTACCTTTTCTTTAGAATCCGCAAGATTTACTACTGTAGCTACCTTAGCTGCTGATATAAGCTTATCCGCATAAGCAGCTCTTCCAATTTCATTGTTTACAGGGCTTGAACTTCTGTAAAGTGTACCTGCGGCTATCTTTCCTAATTTGATTTCTCTAAAATTAGCAAAAACATCATCACTTGCATAATCAGCTCTGTTGTTTGTTCTTTCAAGCTTTCTTACACTGTAAGCCTCTGCATAACCCTGCTTTTTGCTCATAAATACAGTGAACTTATCTCCAACATCTATACCTGCTATTTCATTTAACTTACCGTAATTTATACAAATAGCGATATTGGTCTGTCCCTTATACGCTCTTACAAGAGGCATACCGTTATTTACCAGATAGTTATCAAGGTAAGGTGCTTCAAGTACATAACCGTTATTAAATACAACAGCAAGGTTATCGGCTAACTCAAAGCCTTTTTTGTTGAATTTGTCTATGGTTATATTAGTAACTGCATGACCATATTTTTCAATCTCGGTTACTTTACCGCTTATAGAAGGTTTCTTGTATACAGACTTTACTGCAAGATTTTTCTTTAATTTAGCAATAGTCTTTTTAGATACTCCTATCTTTCTAAGATATTTCTCAGTAGCTGCCTGTATGTCTACCTGAGAGATATCACTTCCCTTTGGCAAGCCGAATATAACCTCTGTCATAGCATTTACTATATTAGCCTCAGCTATTTTGTTGTACTGCTCGCTGTCCTTTACTACCTTATAATAATTTTCGTAAGTAATCATGTAATCAGCAACTATCTCATCCATTTCAGCTCCCATAAGAGCCTCAAGAACTGCCGATACAAAACCTGCCCTGTCTTTACCCTCAGTACAGTGTACCATGTAAGGAGCCTTCTTTCCTGCCATAAACTTTAAGCCCTTAGCAAGTTTCTTAGAGAAGTCCTTACCTGCAATGTCTACAGTCATATTGAGAAGCTTTACGCTCTTTTTATCTACAAGATTCTTATAATAAGCTGAATTAAAATCATCTGCCGCCACATATTTTTCTATATTTTCCGCATTGTCAGCAAGATTAAGTACTGTCTTAACTCCAACCGCCTCAGCAAGTGCATTTGAGTAAGCTGCTCTTCCTATTTCGTTGTTGATAGGGCTTGAACCTCTATAAAGTACTCCCGGCTTAATTCCTGTAGTTACCACGCCTCTAAAGTTTGCAAATATGGAGTCACTTGCATAATCAGAACGCTCGTTAGTTCTTTTAAGCTGTCTTAAAAGATACTCGGAAAGATAAGCTTTCGCTTCTTTAAGTGAAAACTTAATACTGTCTCCTACCTTTGCGTTGTATTTAGTAGAGAAATTACCTAAGTTAATCGCAACAATAAGTGAATCATTCTTCTCATCATTTCTTACCAGTAAACTGCCTGTATCTACATCACTGTAAGAAGTGCAAAATGGCATGGTAAGGGTTGTATCTCCAATTTGTACATTTAACATGTCCCCTGCTTCAAATCCTGCATCCAATAACACCTTTGGCTTAATATCCATAACCACATTACCATATTTTTGAACCTCTTTAATGGTTCCTGTTACCTCTGTCGCTGCCTTAGCATAGTTATTAGGCATAAGCCCAAACACCAGCATAAAGACTAACAGAAATGAAATCGTTCTTTTTAATGTTTTCATAAAACATCTCCCTTTCATTTTGTTTTAATAATTACCATAAAATTTTACTTTTAAAAGCAATTATAGTCAAGTATTGACAAAGGATATTTTTACAGTTATGCGACAGCTGTCCACTTTTTGTTTAGAAGGATAAATAATGACAACTAGCCTGCCACGCTTTGCATGGGAAAAGCCTAGAAGCTGCAACTTCTAGGCTTTTTTGTGTTAAATGTGGACTCGCTCTGAAATTATTATACTACACTATTTATAATTTTGCAAGAGAGCCTTTTACTCCCCAACATTCCATACAGTTCTTCTCTTGAAAGTTTCAAGTCTGAACTTTGCTTCCGCCTCGGAGCGTCTGAATAATTCTTCCGCCTTCTCAGGATTGCTTCTAAGAAGTCTGTTATATCGAACCTCGGTTTCAATGAAATCTCTATAAGTAAGGGTAGGCTCTTTAGAATCCATAATAAATGGGTTCTTTCCTTCTTCTGCAAGAAGAGGATTATAACGGAAGAGACTCCAGTAACCTGACTGAACCGCTTTCTTTTCCTGTGTCATGGAAACTCTCATACCGCCTTTTATACCATGTGCTATACAAGGTGCATAACCTATGATAAGTGATGGACCAGGGTAAGCCTCAGCCTCAGCTATAGCCTTAACACACTGGTTGTAATCGGCACCCATAGCTACCATAGCAACATAAATATAACCATAACCCATGGCTATCTCAGCAAGGTTCTTCTTTCTTACTTCCTTACCGCCTGCTGCAAATTGTGCAATAGCACCTGTAGGTGTAGACTTGGAAGCCTGTCCGCCTGTATTTGAGTAAACCTCTGTATCAAATACAAATACATTTACATCTCTGTTAGATGCAAGTACATGGTCAAGACCGCCGTAACCGATATCATAAGCCCAACCGTCTCCACCGAATATCCACTGACTCTTCTTTCCTGCAAAGTCAGCATTAGATAAGATGTAATCTTTCTCTTCAGCCTCTACACTGCAAGCTGAAAGAGCCTGAACCATTCTCCTTGCCGCCTCAGTGTTTTCACCTGAATTCTTTCTTGTATCAAGATATTTCTGAATAATTTCCTTGGTATTATCATCTACTTTTTCAATAAGGCGTTCAGCATTGTCAATAACTCTCATTCTAAGAGCCTCTGTTCCAAGTGCCATACCGTAACCGTACTCAGCATTATCTTCAAAAAGTGAGTTAGCCCAAGCAGGACCTCTACCCCTCTTGTCAACTGTATATGGGTTGGCAGGTGAAGAACCGCCCCAGATTGAAGAACAACCTGTTGCATTTGCAATAAACATTCTGTCACCAAACATCTGAGTAATAAGCTTAGCATAAGGAGTCTCACCACAACCTGCACAAGCACCTGAGAACTCAAGGTAAGGCTTTCTAAACTGGCTTCCCTTTGGTGTAACTACATTAAACTTGGCAAGTACATCCTCCGGAGTTTCAACGGATACTCCAAAATCAAAACTCTTCTGTTCTGCCATTTGTGTATCAAGAGGTGAAAGTGAAAGCGTCTTAGTTCCTCTAACCTCAGGGCAAACATTTACACAGGAACCGCAACCTGTACAATCAAGTACGGAAACGGTAATTGCAAACTTCTTACCGGGCATACCCTTCAAATCAACCATCTTCATAGACTCAGGAGCATTAGCCGCATCTTCCTCTGTCATAACAGCAGGACGAATTGCCGCATGAGGACATACATAAGAACAAAGATTACACTGTATACAGGTATCCTTATTCCAAACAGGAACCTCAACTGCTATACCTCTCTTCTCGTAAGCTGCCGAGCCGGATGGTGTAGTTCCGTCTGCATAATCAACAAAGGCTGACACAGGAAGTGTATTACCTGCCTGTGCATTTATTTTATTCTGAATTGTGTTTACATAGCTTACAACACTTTCAAGACCTTCACCTGCTTTAGCTGAAATATCTTCCTCTACAGAATCTTTCCATTCAGAAGGTACCTGTATCTCTACAATACCTGATACACCTGCATCTATAGCATTGTAGTTCATCTGTACAACATCATCACCCTTCTTCTGATAAGAAGCCTTAGCCGCCGCCTTCATATACTCTACAGCATCTTCTATAGGAATGATGTTGGCAAGTTTAAAGAAAGCTGCCTGAAGCACTGTATTAATACGACCGCCAAGACCGATTTCCTTACCAATCTTGATACCGTCTATTGTATAAAGCTTAATATTATGTTCTGCTATATACTTTTTAGCCTGACCGGGAAGACGCTCTGAAAGTTCATTTACATCCCAAGGACAGTTAAGAAGGAAGGTACCTCCGTCTTTAATATCCTGAACCATATCATACTTTCGTACATAGGAAGGATTGTGACAGGCAACAAAATCCGCCTTATTTATAAGATATGTAGAGTTAATCTTTTTATCACCGAAACGAAGGTGAGAAATAGTTACACCGCCTGATTTCTTTGAATCATAATCAAAATAAGCCTGTGCATATTTATCTGTATGGTCACCGATAATTTTAACGGAGTTCTTGTTGGCACCAACAGTACCGTCTGCACCAAGTCCCCAAAACTTACAAGAAGTAGTTCCCTCAGGAGCTGTAGCAGGATTCTCTGTAATATCAAGAGAAAGATTGGTTACATCATCTTTAATACCGATAGTAAATCTTGGCTTTTCGGTATTCTTATAAGCTGCAATAATCTGAGCGGGAGTTGTATCCTTAGAACCAAGACCGTAACGACCTGTGGTAACAAGGCAGGACTCAAACTTAGTTCCACGGAGTGAAGCCACAACATCAAGGTAAAGAGGCTCACCGAGAGAACCCGGCTCTTTTGTACGATCAAGTACGATGATATTCTTAACAGTCTCAGGAAGAGCGGCAATAAGATGCTTAGCTGAGAATGGTCTGTAAAGACGAACCTTAACAACACCGACCTTGTGTCCGTTAGCATTCATATAATCAATAGTTTCATCTATAGTTTCACAAACTGAACCCATAGCTATAATTACTCTGTCTGCATCCTCTGCTCCATAGTAATTAAATAATTTATAATTAGTACCAATCTTAGCATTGACCTTGTCCATATAACTCTGAACAACTTCAGGCACAACATCATAAAAACGGTTAGATGCTTCTCTTGCCTGGAAGAAAATATCAGGGTTCTGAGCAGTACCACGCTGTAATGGGCGGTTAGGGTTAAGTGATTTATTTCTGAATGCAGCAACTGCATCCATATTGCACATGTCTTTTAAATCATCATAATCCCACGCTTCGATTTTCTGAATTTCGTGTGAAGTTCTGAAACCGTCAAAGAAGTGAAGGAAAGGCACACGGCTCTCAATCGTACTAAGATGTGCAACCGCACCTAAATCCATAACCTCCTGTACACTGTTTGCACAAAGCATAGCAAAACCTGACTGACGACAGGCGTAAACATCAGAATGATCTCCAAATATAGAAAGTGCATGGCTTGCAAGTGCACGGGCTGATACATGGAATACGGCAGGAAGTAATTCACCTGCAATCTTATACATATTTGGGAGCATAAGTAAAAGTCCCTGAGAAGCTGTATATGTAGTGGTTAAAGCACCTGCCTGTAATGAGCCGTGTACAGCACCCGCCGCACCACCTTCCGACTGCATCTCAGACATAATCACTTCATGTCCGAAAATATTCTTTCTTCCCTGTGTAGCCCACTGATCCGTGTAGTCCGCCATAGGCGAAGAAGGTGTAATAGGATAGATAGCTGCTACATCTGTAAACGCATAAGACACATGAGCGGCAGCGGTATTTCCATCCATAGTTTTCATTGATCTAGCCATAGATAGCCTCCTTAATTAAAATTAAATAATATTGATACAAAAAAAAATTTTTCTCTGAAACAAAATATTTGTTCAAGCTTTATACATTCTCTTTAATTCTACTATTTATGTCTAATTATGTAAAGGTTATTAATGTATTTTTATTGTGCAATTTGCGTTAATTGATGTAATTTCTCAATAATTTTCAGATAATTTTGATAATAGCTATCATTATCGTTATTTTCCTCTTTAATTCTTTTACTTTTTCGTTGTATTTTTTAATATAAATGATTATAATATAATGATACAAGGGAGTTGCAAGATGTGATGCAATCCTGTATCATTAAGTATATATAATTATAATTTGAAAGCGAGGTTTTTATGTCCGAAAAAAACATGTCACTACTGTCTCAGAACGAGATAGATGCTTTGATTTCATTCTTAAATTATAACAAAAATAATAATCCTATCAGTGGAGATATTCTTAGTCAGAATAGTATAAATAAACTGATTGAACTGGTAAAGTCAATCCCTTCACTTGATAAAAATGTTTTGCTTAACACCGCCGCAATAAAGGCGGACGCCTCTTCATTCCTTGCAGATAAAAAGGATATAAACGGCTATGAGCTTACATTTAAAATTGATGAAAACAAACAGGTTATTCTTTTTGCTTGTAATGTAAAAACTGATGACATTATAAAAGTTTCTCCACAGATGATTACATTCAGCAATTCCGATAATTATCCAAAAACTTGGGGAACCTGTATTTCACCTGCCACCTTCTGCTTTATTGCAAGGCTGCTTAAACTTGGTTACTCTGATGAAACATTGGCAAACATCAGCTCACTTTTTGCAGAAAAAATGTACGGCAGTGCAGATGCCGTTGTGCCTGCATTCTACCTTTCATAAAGTGAGGTTGCATGCTTATTAAATATTTGCAGGTGTTTTTCATCTCCATGTTACCTATCATAGAACTGCGTGGGGCTATTCCTTTTGCCGCTTTAATCGGAGTTCCGCCTTTAACGGCTTATACTATTTCCATTATAGGAAATATGCTACCCATTCCCTTTATTTTTCTTTTTGCCGGAAAAATACTGCACCGGGGAAAAGAAATGCCTTATATCGGAAAAATTTTTACTTTTTTTCTTGAAAAAGGCTATAGGGCAGGTCATAAACTTGAAGATAAAGCGGGTTTTGGCTTATATCTGGCTCTTGCCCTCTTTGTAGGCATTCCTCTTCCCGGTACAGGTGCTTGGACAGGAAGTTTGGCTGCATGTTTATTAGGTATTAATACAAAAAAAGGGACTATTGCGGTACTTGCAGGTGTTTTACTTGCAGGAATAATAATGATGACAATAAGCCTCGGAGCTTTATCATTTTTTAACGGTTAAATCAAACTATACTTGTAGTATAATAAAAAACTTATCCCTGCCATTTTGTTATGGCAGGGATGTTTTTTATTTATCATTATTTGCCTCATTCCTAAGTTGAGTTGGAGTTTTTCCAAACTCTCTTTTAAAAAGTCTGATAAAATGCTCCACATTCGGATAGCCTACCGCCTCTGAAATGGTTTCAACCTTCATATTACCACCTAAAAGCATAGCCTTTGCCTTTTTAAGCCTTATCATTCTCACATTATCTCCAAAGGATGAGCCGGATTTAAGTTTTATATACTTTGACAGATAAGGTCTTGAAAGATGTGTTTTCTCGGATAACATTTTAAGGCTTACCTCTCTGTAATTCTCCTGTATTATATTTAAAATATCATTTAAGCGTTCTTCTTTTTTCTCTGCACCTTTAAGCTTTTCAGGCTGATTAAGTGCAGATACAAGTGCATTTATTGAAGCTTTTATAATATCCTCATCAAAACCTACTCCCCAATACTTCTTATTGTCATAAATAATGCTGACAAAAGTAACGGCTTTAGATGCAGAACCCTCTGTCAATGCATGCTCTTCATAGTCTGAAAGTTCGTAATTTATTCCCAAATACTGCCTTAGAGCATTTGCCACAGCATCCAAATGTCCGTTACCATTTGACTTAACCAAATATTCCTTGCCGTTATGGTTAATATTTACCGTTACAAAGAAACCTCCACTTCGCACAAACTCGGTATTGCTGATATAAAATATCTCGTTATTTTCCACATATTTATTTAAAAAAATATCATAAATCCTATTTGCAGTCAATTCCGAATGCTCATAGTCTGAAACCGACTTAACTGTATATCCAAATTCTTCCTGCATATTTTGCGGTATCTCTATTCCATATTTGGTCTTTAAGATATAGCTTACCCCTCCTTTTCCTGATTGGCTGTTAATACGGATAACATCTCCTGCATAACTTCTGCCTACATCCTTAGGGTCTATCGGAAGATACGGTACTTCCCATTTATCTTTTTTATGCTTTTCCCTATAAGCAAATCCTTTGGATATCGCATCCTGATGAGAACCCGAAAACGCTGCAAACACCAGTTCTCCGGCATAAGGCTGTCTAAGAGGCACTACCATACCTGTAAGTTTCTCATAAACTTCTTTAATCTTATCAATATTTCCAAAATCCAATTTCGGATCAACGCCATGCGAATACATATTCATAGCAATAGTAATTATATCTACATTTCCGGTACGCTCTCCATTTCCAAAAAGTGTTCCTTCTATCCTTTCCGCACCCGCCAAGAGCCCAAGTTCTGCTGCAGCCACTCCTGTTCCCCTGTCATTATGTGGATGAATACTAAGAATTACTCCTTCTCTTTCTTTAATATTTTTATGCAAATACTCTATCTGTGTTGCAAAAACATGTGGCAAAGAAAGCTCAACAGTGGCAGGAAGATTAATAATTACTTTGTTATCTTTATCAGGTTGCCACACATCTATAACCGCATTCACAACTTCAAGTGCATATTCCGTTTCAGTAGCAGTAAAGCTTTCAGGAGAGTACTCAAAAGAAAAGTTTCCTTTTGTTTTTAGTGCAAATTTTTTAAGTAATTTCGCACCTTTTATAGCCATTTGCTTAATTTTTTCTTTATTCTTTATAAATACCTGTTTTCGCTGTGTAGCAGATGTAGGATTATATAAATGAATTATTGCATTGGGTGCACCTTCTACAGCTTCAAAGGTTTTTTTAATAATATGTTTCCTTGCCTGTGTAAGTACCTGTATAGTTACATCTTCAGGAATAAGATTATTTTCAATAATAGCCCTGACAAAATTATACTCTGTCTCAGATGCCGCCGGAAATCCAACTTCAATCTCCTTAAATCCTATATTTATCAACATTTTAAAAAACTCCAGTTTCTCCTCAAGACTCATCGGCTCTACAAGTGCCTGATTGCCGTCTCTAAGATCAACTGAACACCATATCGGCGGCTTGTCTATATATTCCTTTTTAACCCAATCATAGCTTGGTTTTGTCGGCATAAAATAATTTCTTTGATACTTACTATAATTTTCCATATATTTCTCCATATTTTTATTAAATTTCACTTTATTCAGTTGATATATTTTAATATACCACATTTTTTGTTTTTAATATATAGAATATTTTAACTATTTTTTTATTGATAAATTTTAATCAGTTCTATAAGCATTAATTATTTACTTCAAAATACTTTTATGTTGATTTAATAAGTGTTACAATAAAGCTAAATTTGATATAAGCATTGTGAAAGAGGAAAATATGATACAGGATATTTTAAACAACAGTTATGACAACAGTTACAATCCACACGCAAAACCTGACGGTAACAGTTTTATAGTATTTTTCAAAAACAACAGTCTGCTTTGTCACGCAAAAGGAAATATTAAAAGCCTTTAAAATGCAGTTCCCGGAAAAGCTGAAAGTGAAGAAATTATATGGAACCTTCCTACATTTAATGAAATTAACAAAATTATAAATTTACATGTTAATAAACTCATTTATCTTTTTAAAATAAAACTAAACGAAGGCGAAAAAGAATTTTATTTTTTAAAAGATGAAACTATTTTTAATAATATTGCTCTTGATTATAACAAAATTACCTCTTCAAATGATTATCCTCAAAATAATTATTTTGGAAATTTGGATGAAAGTTATTATTATCTTCCTGTCCTCAAATTTCGTTCCCTTAAACCTCTCACCACCTCCTTTGCAGTTATAACTGCTTGGCAGCTTTACTCTTGGTATAGGGATAATACCTACTGCGGAAGATGCTCTCAAAAAACAATCCTTGATGATAAAGAGCGTATGGTGAAATGCCCTGAATGTGGAAATATGATTTATCCTAAAATCTGCCCCGGTGTCATAGTTGGAATCATAAATAAAGGGAGATTACTGCTCACCAAATATGCAAAAAAAGGCTATAATCGTTATGCCCTTGTCGCAGGCTTTACGGAAATTGGTGAAAGTCTTGAAGAAAGTGCCAAAAGAGAGGCTTTTGAAGAAGTGGGACTTATTCTAAAAAACATAACCTTCTACAAAAGTCAGCCTTGGTCCGCCTCTTCTTCTCTGCTTGCAGGTTTTTTTGCTGAAATTGAGGGCAGTGATGAAATAGTGCTTGAAACAGACGAATTGAAAGAAGGTACATGGTTTTATCCCGAAGATATAGTTAAAATGTATGAAGGAGTAAGCCTTACTGAAGAAATGATTAATTACTTTGCAGACGGAAAAATGGATGAGAAGTGGTACAGACGATAAATTCGATCACTTCTCATCTTCACCGCTTTAATTTTCAATCTGCCAGTCAATAGGTTCTACTCCATTTGCCGCAAGAAACTCATTAGCTCTCTTAAAATGCCCATTTCCCATAAAGCCCCTGTGTGCCGACAACGGGCTTGGGTGAGGTGACTCAAGTATCAAATGTTTCGGATTATTTAACATCTCTTTCTTACTTCTTGCCGGTCTTCCCCATAACAAATATACTATAGGTCTGTCTTCTTTATTTACAGCTTCAATAAGTGCATCAGTAAAACTTTCCCAGCCTTTACCCTGATGTGAAAATGCGGCATGTGCTCTCACCGTTAAAAGTGTATTCAAAAGTAAAACTCCCTGCTTTGCCCATTTTCTAAGAGAACCCGACTCAGGTATATAACATCCTAATTCATCTTGCAATTCTTTATAAATATTTTGGAGTGAAGGCGGAATTTTTTCACCGACAGGCACAGAGAAACTAAGCCCTTCAGCCTGTCCCGGCTCATGATAGGGATCCTGCCCCAATATAACCACCTTTACCTTACTAAGTGGTGTAAGATGCAAAGCATTGAAAATATCATCTGATTTGGGATAAATTATACGGCTGCTATACTCTTCTTTTAAAAAAATATATAGTTTCTTATAATATTCCTTTTTAGTTTCCTTTTCAACAACAGGAAGCCAGTCATTTGTAACACCTGCCATAAATTCCTCCTTAAAATAAAGGTGAAAGACCTAAGCCTTCCACCCTATAGCTTTATTTGCACGGCACCTACTGCTTCGATGTGCCATTACTGAGTATTCATATTATGGTACTAATTCATTTTTTTCTCTTTGGGCTTCAATAGCCTTTGTATCAAGCTTAGAAACTATTCCATATATTCTCTCACTATATTCCTGCCTGTCAACCATACCCATCAGATCAAGCGCCTCTCTTTCAGGTATTCCATAAATCGACTGAAGTTCTGCCATTATCTGTTTCCTTACATAATCAAGATCCGTATGTATGCCTAGCTGTCTTGCAAGTGCAATATACTTATTATAACGCGAAAGCCCCTTAATTAAGGAATCCAGTGCAGATGAATAATCTCCCATAGCAAAGAAATTATTATATGAATTTAGCTGTTTATTTACAAACATGACAGTATAAATTTTATCATGTATTTCCATATCTTTTTCTTTGATTTCAAATCCTCTTATGTTTTCATAAGCTTCTGTATACTTACGGTTCCCAAACTTATATGTGGCATTTGCAATACTTATGTCATAAGAAAAGATATTTGTACCGACTATTACAACTGCTGCCGCAACTGCAAAGAATAGGAATATTATAACTGCACCGGCTTTATTTATCTTGCCTTCCGGCTGTTCAAGCGCTTCAGCTCTTAGACGCTTCAATTCCGCTTCTTTTTTTGCAGCCTTCTTTGCTGCATCTTTAGCCGCCTTCTTAGCCTTATTATCTGCCGCCTTTTTCTTTGCCTCTTCTGCTTTTTTCCTTTTGCCGGCTTCAGCCGCCGCCTTTTTCTCTTCTTTCTTTTTAGCGGCTTCTTTTGCTTTTTCTTTCTTTGCAGCCTCTTCCTGCTCAGGTGTAGGTATAGCTGCAATTTCCTCTTCTGTCAAAGGTACATTTGCAAAAAGCTTATGGAAAACGGCAGCGAAGAATCCCTTCTTTTCCTTATCAGGTTTCTTAACGGGTTTTACAGACTTTATTTCTTCATCTGATAAAACTTCCGGTTCTCCTATGTCATCAAGCGGATTTATTTCCGGCATTTCCGGCATAGAATCTTCTGTTAAAGCAGGACTTGCCTCATCTAAACTTATCTCTCCGGCTTCATCCTCCTCATCCGTTCCTATCTCCGCACTTATTTCACTTCCAAGCTCCTCGCCTATCTCTACACCTATTTCACCGCCAAGCTCTTCACCTATCTCTACACCTATTTCACTGCCAAGCTCTTCACCTATTTCATCACCAAGCTCAACTCCTATATCTGCAGCTATTTCAGTTCCTAAATCAGTCTTTTCTTCATTATGAACTTCTGCCGTTTCTTCTGTATTTTCCCCTGTAACAGGCAAATCTTCTGCAGATAGCAAATTATTTCCACCTGAAAGTAACTCATCCTGAAGTTCCATATCCTGTTCATCCTCTTTACTGTCATAATTTACAGTCTCATCAGATTCCGACACAGTATCCGTTTCATTTTCGCTCAAAATTCCTTCGGTATCTGTATTTGAATCCCCTGTCTCATTCTCAAACGGGCTTACTAAATTGTCTAAATCCATATCATCTAAAAATGAATCTTTTAAATCATTAATATTAAATTCTTCTTCCAAAGAATCAACAGTTTCATTTTTGGATGATACTTTATTATTACCGGACTTAGCACGGGCAGTAGCCTTTCGCCTCCTGTCAGTTTCGTATGGAGGTTCCTGCCCAAGTGTCTCAAGCAGTCCATCTAGGTAAGATTCATTCTCCTTATCCAATCTATCCTCCATCCTAAAGCATTTTCAGCTTTATTAAAATTTATTTTTGTAAAACTAAATTATCAATCGCCTCTACAAGTTTTCCTATCTCCGGCTTTGTAAGCTGTGCATCTGCTCCAAGAGTCTCTCCTTTAATCCTCATTTCATCATTGATAAGCGATGAAAAAATAACAAGAGGAATTACTCTAAGTTCATTATCATCCTTAACAAGCTTTGTAAGTCTATGTCCATCCATTCTCGGCATTTCAATATCCGTAATTATACAATGACACTGTTCAGTAGGGTCTCCTTCCGCTTTATAGCGTAAAAGTGTATTCCAAGCCTCTTCACCATTGGCTGTAGCTGTTATATTTACATATCCCGCCCTTGTAAGACAGTCAATTATCATTTTTTCAAGCATAGGAGAATCTTCCGCTATAAGAATTGGGGAATTATTTCTGTTTCTTACTCCAAGCTTATCTATATCTCTAGTTTTAATACCTGTTTCAGGATTAATGGTAGATACTATTTTTTCAAAATCCAATACAACTATGAGCCTATTATCAAATTTAATTATTCCTGTAGCTACACTTCTATCCGCATCGTTAATAGTTTCATCCGGCTTTGTTATATCAGACCAGGTAAGTCTGTGGATACCTTGAACGCCATGCACATGGAAACCGATATTTAAGTTATTAAAGTTTGTAACTATATACATATCTTTCGTTCTGTCCGGTGACGGCGGTATCATAAGGCTTTTTGCAAGATCAACTATGGTAACTATTGTGTCTCTCGGCATAAAAATACCTTCAATCGTCTCATGTGCATTAGGAATCGGGGTAGGTTCGGTAAAAGGCATAATCTCCTTCACCTTTGCAACATTGATACCATAATGGTTAGGACCAATGTTGAACTCAAGTACCTCCAATTCGTTAGTTCCACTTTGAAGTAAAATTCCAGTATCCATAATAACCTCCCTCAGTTTTTGTCCGTATTATATTATTAATCCATTTTAGGAATGATAAAATACATAGTCGCAGTTCTTATATTATACCATTCAATATATGTGTAGGTAAAGGGTAATTTAAATTTTAATTCAAAAATATTACTGAGTTACATGCAATGTAAAGGTTTTATCCCCTTTTATTACTCTTAGTTTAGCTTTATTTTTATCTTCATTCTTAGGCACATTAAATACAATCACTCCTTTTGAGGATTTTCCGCCTCCTATAGATACCTCAAGTGACTGCATATCATTTTCAAGAAGAGTAAGGCTTGGCTTATAGTAATTATCTCCGTCAAAAGTCAGGTTATATGAAACCCCTTCCCCCTGTGAAAATTTCTTGCCTTTTTCTGTTTTATTTCTTATGGAAAACTCAACTACATAAAGTTTCATATTATCGGCTGCCACCAATGAAAAATACCCTTCATTTTTAGGATACCTTGTGTATTCTCCCGCACCGCCGTAAACTATTTCAAAATCCTCTGTACCATACACATCACTTAGAGTTGCCGCCGTATCATTATCTCCATTTGTTCCGTTTATTATGTCAGATGAATTATCCTTGTCTTTATTATCCTCAGTTTCCTGCCCTTCCTTATCTTCAGTTTCCATACTGCCGGTATTACTGCCGGTAGAAGAATCTGTTTCCTTTGACATTCCTTCTGAGGTCTTACCTGCCACATCAAAGTTCTCTTTTACGACACCAGGGTTCTCTCTCACTTCAAGTTCTTCCCGCAGGGTAGGCTCATAATTTCTTGTATGCCTCAGCACAAGCTTGGCGGCATATTCAGCCACCTGCTTCAGCTCTCCTTCTGAAAGTCCTGCATCTCCGACAGCACAAGCTGACAGATTAACAGTAAGAACAGTCGCCAGTGTAAGCATTACTAATTTTTTCTTCATTTTCTATTCTCCTTTAAGCCTTAGTATCCAGTTCAAACCAAAATTCTACTCCGTTATCCCAGTTTTTTACTCCGCACTCTCTGTTCAAGGAATTCATTATAGCTTTTACTATTGAAAGCCCTATGCCGTTTCCTCCATATTCTCTGGTTCTTGCCTTATCCACCTTATAAAACTTATCCCATATTCTTTCAACATCTTCCTCGGGAATCGGCTTTCCTGTATTAAATACAGAAACTCTTACCTTATTGTCACACTCATTTACACAGATTGCAACATCTTTTTTGCCTTTTTCATCTTTTTCAACATGATTAAGTGCATTACTTATATAATTTGTAACAACCTCTTCAACCAAATACTCATCAGCCCATACAAAATATGACGGTTTTCCATGTATCTCAAGTTTTGCTTCTTTTTGCTTAAAAACCATATTCATCGAACTCACAACAGAATTTAAAAGATGTATTATATCAAACCTGTCAAAATTAGGTTTATTATCTCCAAACTCAAGTTCGTTAAGGCTTAAAAGCCTCTTAACCATAGTATTCATCTTGGCAGCTTCATCTATAATAACTTCACAATAAAACTCCCTGCTTTCCTCATCTCCTTGTATATTATCCTTTAGTCCTTCTGCATAACCCTGTATCAGTGCTATCGGTGTTTTTAACTCATGTGTGACATTTGAAAGAAATTCCTTACGCATCTCTTCCGACTTCTCTCTTTTATATATATCATTTTTTAACTCATTATTTGCAGATTTTAATGATGATATTGTACTTTCAAGTTTCTCTGAAAGTATATTTATACTATGACCCAATTCCCCCACTTCATCTTGCCTGTCCTCATCATAGCATACATCAAAGTTAAGGTTACTTATTGATTTTGTCATCTCCGACAACCTCTGTATCGGTCTTGTAAAGCCTACTCCGATAAAATACATAATCCATGAGCCTATCAATATAGAAGCTACTCCGACATAGGCAAAAAATGTATTAGATATTGCTGCACTTTCTGCAATGTTGTCATAATTTGTTCTAATAAAAATATAGTCTCCGGCATCAAGAACACCATAAAGCTCTATATAGTTAACCTCAAGCCTTGAATCAAAATGTTTATAAATACTGTATTTATCAGTCCTTACTAAAAGTGCTGCCTCTTCAGCCGGCTTAGATTCATCAGTGAGCTGCAAATTATTGTAATAATCTATAATTTCACTCTGCAATCTGCGTATTTGTATATCATTAAGACTTTCAGGATATTTACTTTCCAAAAACATTCCGCCGGAATAATTAAAACCGTTAAATATATACAAAGATACATTCTGTTTTGAAGATAACTGCTCAAAAGCAAAACTTAAATCCGAAACATTTTCAGGGTCATATTCGCAATTTACTTCTGAATAAGTTTCTCCAAGTTTGTTAATCTTGTAATTTTCATAATACTTTTTTAAAAACAGCCTATTAATCATCCAGCTAAAGAAAATGGTCGCACTTAACAGTGTAAGCAAAATAATTATCAATCGTATTTTAATAGAATGTTTCATTCAAACCTCTGATTAATGTATATTTGTGAACTAAGCTTCAAATTTATAACCTATTCCCCAAATAGTTTTAATCAGTTCTCCCTTATCTCCCATTTTAGCCCTTAATTTTTTGACATGTGTGTCTATCGTCCTTGCATCCCCGAAATAATCATAGTTCCATACATTATTCAGGATTTTTTCTCTTGATAATGCAATTCCTTTATTAGTCATGAAATAGAGTAAAAGTTCAAATTCTTTAACACTTAAATCAACAGATTTTCCATCAATAACAACCTCATGTGAGGCTCTGTCTATCTTAATTCCTCCTATTTCAAAACTGTCATCACCTATACCGCCCGTTCTCCTAAGTATTGCCTCCACTCTTGCCATAAGTATCTTTGGGCTAAACGGCTTGGATACATACTCATCAACGCCTAACTCAAACCCTTGAAGTTCATCTTTTTCATCAGACTTCGCAGTAAGCATAATTATCGGCACCAAAGAATGCCTTCTTATCTCTCTGCACACCTGCCAGCCATCCATTTTAGGCATCATTACATCAAGAATAATCAGTTCAATACTGCTATCCTCAAAAAAAATCTCAACAGCCTTTTCCCCGTCTTCAGCCTCTACAACCGCATAACCTTCATGATGCAGAAAATCACTGACCAGTTTACGCATCCTGCTTTCATCATCAACTACCAGAATTTTGGCTTTTTCCATTTTCCTCTCCACCATTCTCAGTTTTACTATTTAAATCTAATTTCTTATCAGCCATTCCTTCAAATATTTTCTCCCTCTCATTAAGTTCTCTCTCTTTTTTTGTAAGTTCTTCCTTCCAAGACGCATATTTATCTATAATCCCCTTCTCATAAGCATCATCCGAAAAAACTTTGTCATAAGCCAAAACTCCGAACGGAACCAAAATCATAACTGCCATAAATGCAATTATTATCTTATAATTTCTCAGTTTTAATTTGAAATTATTTATCAAAATAAGGTTTCCTTCATTTTCGGCTTTCTCTTCTTCAGCCGTAAGATTATACGAACTTACATCCTTTAACATTATCTTATCAGGCATATCTTCTTTTTCTTCTATTCCTTCATTTATATTGCCCAAATACGGAATTGCCTTCATAGTCTTTCTCTGTTCAGAGTTTCTAACCAGTCTTTTTTGTGCCTCTCTTAAAAAACCGATTCCGACCGGAGTAATAAATTCTTCACTCTCCACCAAACTGTCATAAACTTCTCTAAGTTCTGTTTCATCCTTCAGATTTTTTTCAGATTTAAGCTCAGCAACCTTATTAAGTTCTCTTCTAGCCTGCTCATAAGAATCAGAATCATTAAAGCGATAGCCGTCCAAAATGTATTTCTTTTCCTCTCCCATTTCTTAAACCTGCCCACTCATTTATTTTATTATTTACCATACCTAATATAGTATCACAAAAAACAGAAATATACAACAAAAATAGACCCCAAAACATCTGTTTTGAGGTCTGCTGTCTTAGTAATATTAATAATTTTCAGCTTTTTTTTGGAAATAACTCTGTGGATGATTGCACACCGGACAGACTTTAGGTGCTTTAGGTCCAACTACAATATGACCGCAGTTGATACACTGCCATATAGCATCACCATCTGCTGAAAACACCAGTTCTCCTTTAACATTTTCAAGAAGCTTGCGGTATCTTGCTTCATGCTCTTTTTCAATCTCAGCCACCATTTCAAAAAGCTTTGCAATAGCCGGAAATCCTTCTTCTCTCGCTTCTTTGGCAAAAGAAGGATACATCTCCTGCCACTCATAAGCCTCTCCGTCTGCCGCATTCTCAAGGTTTTCTGCAGTAACACCTATACCGGAGAGAATCTTAAACCAAATCTTTGCATGTTCTTTCTCATTAACTGCCGTTTCCTCAAATATATCCGCTATCTGTACATAGCCGTCTTTTCTTGCTTTAGATGCAAAATATGTATACTTATTTCTTGCCTGTGACTCACCTGCAAATGCTTCCAGCAGGTTCTTTTCTGTCTTGGTTCCTTTAATATTTTTTCCTAACTGTTCAAATCTGTCTTCAGCCATTTTTCTATCCCTCCATTTTCTACATTTTATATTTTGCAAACAAACTGCTTATTATCCTGTAGAATATAAAGCTATCTTTATAATTTGCAAAACTCTAAGAGAGATTTTAACATTTAAGTTTTAATTTTTCAATTAAATTGTGAATATTTTTAAAAAAATTACATTAAATTGTCTGATAAACGATAATGATTATTATATTCTTTACTACAACTGATAATGAGTATCGTTTGACAAATACAATTATCCGTTGTATAATATTTTTGCTGGGGGTGCCTTTGGCTGAGATGAAGTTAAACTTCAGACCCTTATTACTTGAACCGGATAATACCGGCGTAAGGAAGCAGATAAGGACTCCTTACGCTATCATGCTTTAAGGAGGTTTTTTTATGTCTTTACTTGCAATGCCTACAGTGAATGACTGGGGCGAAAATGTGTTTAAGCTCACAACTATAGGTCTTATTTCAGTTGGTATATTAATACCCGTATTTGTCATAGCGGCTGTTATTTTAAGACCTAAGACAACGGGAAAAGTAAGTGCTATGGCTACTACACAGCTTGTATTTTCTGCTGCTGCAATGGCTCTTGCCATAGTAACTGCGGAAATCAAGTTTACCAGACTGCCTATGGGCGGTTCCATCACACTCTTCAGTATGCTTTTCATAGTGCTTATCGGTTATTGGTATGGGCTTAAAGCAGGGCTTATGACCGGATTCGCCTATGGTTTACTCCAATTTTTTATGGATCCCGTTTTCTACAGTCCTATGCAGCTTCTTATTGATTATCCGCTTGCTTTTGGTGCACTCGGACTTTCAGGACTTTTCTCTGAAAAGAAAAACGGACTTTTAAAGGGATATATACTGGGTGTAACGGGAAGATACATATTCGCTTTTATTTCAGGTATTATATTCTTCGGGCATTATGCACCTGAGGGTACACCTGCCGCAGTATATTCACTTAGCTATAATGCAACATACATAGTTCCTGAAGCTATAGCTACCATAGTTATAATAAGCATACCGGCAGTAAGTAAGGCTATGAACTATGTAAAAGGGAAAGCTGCTTATTCAAGCTGGAACAACAGACAAACTGTAACAAAATAATAACACACTTAAATAATAAATTATATACAAAAATTTTTATACATATAAAGACTTTTACTCTTCACTTACCGGCAAAAAGCCGAATGGACAATAAAGTCATTCGGCTTTTCGCTGCTTATAAAAATAAAACATTAAACTCTACTTAACAGATAAAAACTCATCTTATCAAGATGTTCTATCTCTTTAATTACATATTTTCTCTTTTTACCATTTCCTCTAAACATTTTATTATACTCACCTTCTGAATATAACCACCCACAAAATGTTTCCTTTCGACCTCTAACAAAATTAATTACATTGAATATTTTAGCCTTTATTATGTCCTCTATTTTAGACGCATCACTTGGTACAAAAATGATATTATCTACTTCTGCATCATACAAATAATCAAAAATTTTTTTCCATTTTTCTATAGAAAATTCAGTTGAAAGCCGGTATAAAATAACTGTCTGTCTGTC
>CAUTOC010000008.1:0-67830 GCA_963539695.1 uncultured Catonella sp.
CATACAGCTTGTGCTTTCATTCCCTCGCCTGAACCTGTAAAACCAAGCCCCTCTTCTGTTGTAGCCTTTATATTTACTTGACTTTCTTCAATCCCTAATGTTTTTGCTATATTTTTAACCATTTCAGGTATAAAAGGTGCAAGCTTAGGTTTTTCCGCCATAATTGTTGCATCTATATTTTCTATTACATAGAGCTTATTTTCAAGTATTTTGCCTACTGCCATAAGAAGTTTGAGACTGTCTATATCCTTATATCTATCATCAGTATCCGGAAAATGTCTGCCAATATCTCCCTCTGCCGCCGCTCCTAAAAGAGCATCCATAACAGCATGAGTCAGCACATCTGCATCTGAATGACCTAAAAGCCCCTTTTCATAAGGAATTGTTACTCCTCCAAGTATGAGTTTTCTGCCTTCTACCATACGATGTACATCATATCCGTTTCCTATTCTCATTTTAATCTACTATCCCTCTTTCTCTCCAGTATATTATCCATTCTTCAAGTGACCAAGGTGTATAGTCTGAATACATACAAAAACAATTTATCATATTGCAAGGAATATCCCTCTCGCTGCCGTCACTATTAATTATTGCGGAATCACGGGTAATCCTGATAAATTCTTCCATAAGCCTTTGGTCATGTGTATCATGTACATGTCCATAAACCATATAGGTTTTAGGTTTTCCTTCTTTCGTACGCCTATACTGCCCATTGTAGCACATAATAGGGTAATGGCAAAGCACAACTCTTCTATCTTTATCTGAAATTTCCGCATAATCTTTAATCCATTCAAAACGGCTTTGATCAAAGTCCGCCTTTTTAAGAAGCCTGTAATCATGATTTCCTATTATCAGACAGAGTTTTCCGTTTAACTTCTTTAATACTTTATTTGTTTCTTCCGCTTTTCCAAATGATATATCTCCAAGAAGGACTACCTCGTCTCTATGATTTACTTTACTGTTCCACCTTCTTATAATATAACGGTGCATATCTTCCACGCTTGCAAAGCCTCTTTGATCCATTTCATAATTCATTTTTTCATGAAAAAAATGTAAATCCGAAATATAATATTTCAATCTTCCTCCTTTAATGCCTAGTATCCAAATATTCCGCTAAGAGAATCATCATTTTCAATCCAGTCACTTACATCTACAACTCTAAATTTATCTTTATCATCTCTTATATAGATTTTTTCTACTCCTGCATTTATTATAACTCTTTTACACATAGCACAACTGTTTGCATTTACTACATAGCTGCCATCTTTGGTTTCAATTCCCACAAGGTAAATATTGCTGCCTATCAGTTCTTCTCTTGATGCACTTATAATAGCATTTTGTTCGGCATGTACGCTTCTGCAAAGCTCATAGCGTTCTCCTCTTGGAACTTTCAGTTTTTCACGCATACAAAATCCTAAATCCGAACAATTTTTTCTACCTCTGGGAGCACCTGTATAACCTGTTGCAATTACTTCATCATTTTTTACTATAACCGCACCGTAATGCCTTCTAAGGCAGGTACTCCTCCCGGAAACCACTTCTGCTATATCCAGATAATAATTTATTTTATCCCGCCTTTCCATAAGGTCTCCTTTCAGGGTATTATTTAATAAAAAAGGTGTCTGATTACATCTCTGTAACTCAGACACCTCAGTTCATAGCGAAGGAGGGACTTGAACCCCCGACACCACGGGTATGAACCGTGTGCTCTAGCCAGCTGAGCTACTTCGCCATATCAGCCTCAAGATCTCTCTCAAAACGACAAATAAAATTATAAATGCTTGTATTAGAAATGTCAAGTATATTTTAATAATTTTATTATATTTTTTCATCATTTTTTCAGCCCATTTCTCAATTATTTACCTTTTATATAATTGATATATAATAAACCTATATGTTATAATAGTTTGATACCATAATATTTTACTTAGGAGGATTTGATTATGGAGAAGAAAATAAACTCAAAGTTTTTACTATATCCTCTTTTCATCGCCTCGGCATTGTATTTAGCAAGTGTCCTTCTCGGCAACCCTAAAATTGCACAAATCGGTAGTGTTGCCATAGGCGGATTCAGTGTATTAACTATCATTTTTTTACTTAAATTTATCGGAAATAATAAAATATACTATAAGTTCTATATAATAGCTATAGCCATAGACACTTTAGCTGATATTTTACAGTTTTTTATACCTGACAATATGGTATATATAATTGATATTATCTATCTTTTTTCCAACTTTGTATATGCTATGTGGTTGGTTATTTTTGTATTTAAAGAACTGAAAAATTGGAATAAATACCAATTTTTCTCAGATATTTTTATCATATCCATTATATGTTTCTCAATAATATGGTCACTTTTTACAGGAATAAACCATGTTCGTATCGGAATTAATGTTTTTGCAGTTTCAATATATATATTTCTTGATTTTTGCATACTTAATACCTGTGCATTGGTTTTTCTGTCAAAAGGAATTAAAAAATTACCAAAAAATCTGTATTTCCCCTATTTGGCAATTTTAATCTACTCACTGTCCGATTATTATTTTACATACAGAGCAATTACATCCGGTACTATAAGTAGAGATATGCTTGATGTTTTCTATAAGCTTTCTGCAATATTATTTACACTGGGTGCTATATACGAAGCAGGCAATCCTTCTCCGCCTTTCGGACTTGAAGAAACCGAATTAGCTGAAAACCTGAAAACACCTAAAAAAACTTTTGCTTTTTTAGGTATAACCACAATGATTTTATTTTTTGAAGGTTTCATATCTATCCCGAATTTGATTATAATACTTTTTAGCTGTGTATTATATTGGGGCAGTACTGCAACAATCCGCTTTCAGGAAGTAAATAAGCTGCTCCTGAAAGCGGAGCAGAATAACAGCCGCAAGCTTGAAGAACTTGTGCAAAAACGCACAAATGATTTGATGATTTCTTATAGAAAACTTGAAGAAATATCAAATATTGATGTTCTTACGGGGCTGTACAGTTATAAATATTTTACCGATTACCTCAATGAGATAACTATAAAGAGAATTCCTTTTGTTTTCATTTATATGGACATTAACAGGTTTAAGTTTATAAATGATTCTTACGGACATATAATTGGAGATAAAGTTCTTCAGGCAGTTGCAAGCCGTCTAAAGGTAATCTGTCCTGATTACGGAAAACTTTTCCGTATAGGCGGTGATGAATTTATAATTATATTAACTAAGTTTTTGCCTATTAAAGATATAGAAGAATTTGCAGAGAATATACTTAAACTTTTTGAAACTGAACTGCATATAGAACCATATACACTTAAAATAAATACAAGCATAGGTATATCCCTCTTCCCAAATGATTCTCTAATACAGGAAGAACTGATAAAATATGCCGATATAGCTATGTATACCGTAAAAGACAGCCCAAATAAGAACCATTACAGTTTCTTTAATAAGTCAATGCTCGATAGTTTCAATAAAAAACAGGAAATTGAAATGCTTTATAAAAATGCTGACCCTGAAAAGGAGTTCGTACTGTATTTCCAACCGCAATATAGTATAAAAGGCAAAAAGCTTATAGGAATGGAAGCCCTCATAAGGTGGATACATCCTGTAAAAGGAATGATTTCACCGATATATTTCATACCTATAATAGAAGATACCGGAGAAATTATTGCTCTTGGCAAACTTGTCATAAGAAAAGCCTTTGCACAGATTAAGGAGTGGAATGAGAAGTTTAATCTTAATCTTAGAATCAGCATAAATGTATCTCCTAAACAAATTGAGGATACTAATTTTATAAACTGGCTGAAGTTTCAGATGAAAGAATCCGATGTAAAAACAGACTGGGTAGATTTGGAACTTACAGAAAGCAGCTATATGCACTTTAATGATGAAAATAAACATATTTTCAATGAGCTTTTTAATATGGGTATAAACACCTCAATAGACGATTTCGGCACGGGATATTCTTCGCTTAGTTACATTAAATCGCTTAATTTTAATCGTCTTAAAATAGCTAAGGAGCTGATTGATAATATAGAAAATGATGAAAACTCACAACTCATTATAAAGGCAATTATCATGATGGCTGACGGACTTAAATTAAAAACTATTGCGGAAGGTGTTGAAGATGAATGTCAGCTTAATCTCCTTACCAAGCTGGGCTGCGATGAAGTTCAAGGGTATATTTGGGGTAAGCCGGTGCCGCCAGATGAATTTGAAAAGAAATACATTGTAAATATAAACTAGAAAGGATTTTATATGTCATTTGACGGAACTGTCGTGGCAGGCATCACCCACGAATTAAAATGCTGCTTAACAGGCGGTTATATTACTAAAATTGCTCAGCCGGAGAAGGATGCTCTCGTACTTACTATTAAAAATAAGAGGGAACAATATAGGCTCTTTTTATCCGCCAATGCTTCACTCCCTCTTGCTTACCTTACTAAGGAGAACAGAAAGTCGCCAATGACAGCTCCAAATTTCTGTATGCTTCTTAGAAAACATCTCGGAAGTGCCAAAATACTTAATATTTCCCAACCGGGACTTGAAAGAATAATATGTATAAAAACTGAACACTTAGATGAAATGGGTGATTTATCCGTAAAGCATCTTATAATAGAACTAATGGGCAAATACAGCAATATCATCCTGATTGATGATGAAGAAAAAGTACTTGACAGCATAAAGCATGTATCTATGCTTGTAAGTTCAGTTAGGGAAATTTTACCGGGAAAAAGCTATTTTATACCGGTACAGGAAGGCAGAATCAATCCCTTTGAGGCTGATTTATACTATTTTACTGATATAATTGCAAAAAAGCCTGTATCAATCGGAAAAGCCATATATACCTCTCTTACCGGCTTTTCTCCACAGCTTGCTAATGAAATCTGTGCACTTTCAGAACTTGATGCGGATTTATCCACAGCTTCGCTTAATATAAAAAATGTAAATACACTTTTTAATAATTTTCAAAAATTTATCGCTTATATTAAAAATGCTGAATTTACACCTTCCATTTATTACGATGTAAACTTTATACCAAAGGCTTTTGCCGCCTTCAAACTTAGTATATATAGTGATATGGAAAATAAAACTTTTCCCGGTCTTTCTTCTCTCCTTGAGGAATTTTATAACTCTAAGGATAAAACCGACAGAATAAGACAAAAGTCAACCGACCTTAGAAAACTTATTACTAATGCAATATCAAGAACTGCAAACAAACTTGATATTTTTGCAAAACAACTTAGGGATACGGAAAACAGGGATAAATTCAGAATCTACGGTGAGCTTATCACCACCTATGGTTATCAGGCAAATGACGGCGATAAGGTGCTTACCTGTACTGACTACTATTCAGGCAAGGAAATAAATATAAGTTTAGATACAACCATTCCCGTTATGGCAAATGCAAAGAAATATTTTGACAGATATGCTCGTCTTAAAAGAACTTACGAAGCCGTGCTTGTTCAACAAGAAGAAGCACAGCTGGAGCTTAGCCATTTAGATTCCATAAAAATGTCACTTGATATAGCTGAAAGTGAAGAAGATCTTGCTGAAATCAGAAAAGAACTTGAAAATGCCGGCTATGCAAAAAAGACTACATTAAGCGGTAAAAAGGGAAAGGCAAAAGAGGCAAAAGGTACACCGCTACATTTTATTTCAAGTGACGGTTTTGATATATATGTCGGTAAAAATAATATACAGAATGATTACCTTACTTTTAAGTTGGCTTCAAACAATGATTGGTGGTTTCATGCCAAAAAATGTGCAGGTTCTCATGTTCTTCTTGTCACAGGGGGAAAGGAAGTACCTGATAGAACTTTTGAAGAAGCCGGCAGACTTGCAATTCACTATTCTTCTGTCAACACATCATCTTTACCCTCAGGAGACGGCACTAAACATGAAGTTGACTATGTGCAGAAAAAAGAAGTAAAAAAGCCAAGCGGAGCAAAACCGGGCTTTGTAGTATATTATAAAAATTATTCACTAACTGCAAATTCAGATATTTCAAATCTTACTCAAATTTAGGAGGAATTTATGATAATAGCAGATATGCACACTCATTCATCTTTCTCCGGAGATTCTGAAACTCCTATGAAAGAACAAATTGAAAAAGCAATAAAGCTTGGGATTAAACACTATTGTATTACTGATCATGAAGATTTGTATTATCCTGAAATTCAAGATGAAAATGGAAATTATATAAATATTTTTAGTCTAAATATTCCGGAATATTTAGTTCAAATTAAGCACTTAAAAGAAACCTACAAAGACAAAATTAATATTTTAACCGGAATCGAACTTGGTCTTAGCCAAAAAGCTCTTCCTGAATATGAGGCTTTGTTAAAAGAAAATAATTTTGATTTTGTCATTGCTTCTATTCACCTTATAGACGGAATGGATCCATATTATCCTGAATTTTGGCTATATCATGACAGTAAAGAAACTATAAAAAGATATTTTGCAATAATATTAGAAATGATAACTAAATTTACCGACTTTGACTCTCTTGGTCATCTTGACTATATTTTCAGATATATAAGAGATGAGGCAGGTAATCCCGGTGACGGACATTATTCATACAGGGAATATGCAAACCTGATTGACCCTATACTCAATCGCATAATAGAACTTGACAAGGCTCTTGAAGTAAATACTGCCGGCTACAAATATGGACTTGAGGCTCCTAATCCGCAATCCTCCGTACTTAAACGCTACCGCAAACTTGGCGGCACAAAAATAACCATAGGCTCGGACGGACATAAACCTGAACATCTGACCTATGATTTTGATAAATGTGAATCTCTTTTAAAAGAGTTGGAATTTGATGGTTATTATATTTATGAAAACAGAAATCCTATAAAGATCAGCTTCTGACTATCCTTCCACCGCAGACTACCTCTCCCGCCTCATTGTAGACAACCAGCGTTTGACCCGGGGCGGAGGCTCTCTGTGGTTCTGAAAAATCGACTACAATTTTTTCTCCTTCAAAAGATAATCTACATTCTCCTCCTTTATGATTATATCTGATTTTCGCTGTATAATACTTATTTGAATTTTCTATTTTTTCTTTGGTTTCAGCCATAAAATTAATTCTCTCAGCCACTACTTTTGTAGTGAAAAGCCCTTCATTATCTGAAAGTACCACCTCATTACTCTCCGGTTTTATTTCCTTTACAAACATAGGCTTACCAAATGCTATACCAAGTCCTTTTCTCTGTCCTATAGTATAATGTATTATCCCTCTATGTTCACCTAATATATTACCTTTTATATCTACAAAATTCCCCTTTTCAGCTACAATTCCATACTCCTTTTCAAGGTATCCCGCATAATCTCTATCAGGTATAAAACAAATCTCCATACTGTCAGGTTTGGTTGCAACTTCTATTCCTGCTTCCTCCGCCATTTTCCTAACTTCATTTTTTTCATACTTTCCAAGAGGCAACAAAGTATTTTTAAGCTGTTTTTGTGTAAGGTTACAAAGTGCGTATGTCTGGTCTTTAGTTGCTGTAAGTGAATTGGCAATAGTATACCTGCCATTTTCAAGTTCTTTTATTTTTGCATAATGTCCGGTTGCCACATATTCTGCACCAAAAAATTCCGCTCCCTTAAAAAGAGCTTCCCATTTTACCATTCTGTTGCATAGGGTACAAGGATTAGGTGTCTCTCCATTCTTATAAGAAGCAGCAAAATAATCCATTACATTTTTTCTAAAATCTTCTCTAACATCCACCAGCTTATATGGTATACCTAAAGTTTCCGCCACCTTCTTTGCATCTTCTTTAGCTTCTGTTCCGAGACAGCCGCTATTTACAGTGTCCTTTACTCCCTCAGTCCATATATCCATAGTAATTCCATATACTTCATAGCCTTCCTTTTTAAGAAGATATGCAGCTACCGAGGAATCTACTCCACCCGACAAACCAACTGCTACTTTTTTTGCCATTTTTCTCCTATCCTAATTTCATAGATTTCCTGTTACATACCGGAACCATATTTTTATCACAACCATTTTCCTCTAATAAATGTCTGCCCTCATTTGCAAGTTCAGAAATCATAAGATTATCCACTGCCTGATTTATGCTGTCTGCAATCCTCTTCCAAACAAATTTAGTCACACAGGTTTCTGAACCTTCACAAAGTGAACCATCTATTTCAGCACAATCCACAGGATTCAAATCTCCTTCCAAAGCCCTTAGCACCTCTCCTACTGAAATCTCCTCAGCAGACCTTGCAAGCACATATCCACCCTGTGCTCCTCTTAAACTGTTTACTATACCGGCCTTTTTTAACATAGCTATCAACTTTTCAAGATAATTCTCTGAAATAAACTGTCTAGCCGCTATACTGCTTACCGAAGCTGCTTCATTGTGCATAGCTATATCAAGCACAGCCTTTAACCCGTACCTTCCTTTAGTTGAAATCTTCATGCTTTTCTCCTATATTATACTATAGCTGTAGAAATAATTCATAACTGTATCAGACAAATATCAATAATGCAATATTCCTGATTAGTCCTGATTTAAAAAATTTATTTTTGATTATACTAATTCTCCTACCTAAAAATCCTTTAGTTTTAAGTGCTGCAAATTCCTCGGCAGTATTAAGTTTCGACTTTGTAAGATATTCTCCGAAATACTTAATAAATTCCTCTCCCTGACTTATATTTTCTCTTATTCTTTGCCTTATTTCATACATTTTACTAAACCTCACCTTAAAATAAGAACTAAAACTCTCACCACCGACTACATTGTTTTCATGTTGTCTATAATACTCTGTAAAGCCCTCTACATAACCAATCTTTCCAAAACCGGCTGCAAGCAGTCCGAACCACCAGTCATGCATTTTAGCTTTTTTATACGGCACAAGTCCTCTCTTTTCCGCTTTAAGCTCCAACTCTACCAAAGCCTTATTTATCATAATCGTACCGCCTATGAGTTTATTTTCCATAAGCAGGTAATTAAATGAAATTTTTGTCCTATCTACTTTTTCTGCCTCAAAATATGAAGTAGATGTTACTGCTAAGTTTTTATCAGTAATAACCACATCCGAAAATACAAGAGTCGGCTTACTCTCCTCTATTTGCTTTATTTTAGTAAGTGAACGACTAAGCTTATCCTTTACCCACACATCATCCTGATCCGAAAAACAAAAATAATCTGCATACGGAGCACAATTAGTTGCTACTTCTTTTATTCCGTTAAAAAAGTTACCCGCTGCCCCCAAATTTACCTTATTTCTCTGAAAATATATTTTATCGGGATAATTTTTTATATACTCATTTACAATAACCTCTGTATTATCTTTTGAATTATCATCAAAAATAAATAGTTTCCAGTCAGTATAATCCTGTGTCAATATAGAATCTATCTGCTCTTTTATATATTTTTCTCCGTTATAAGTACCCATTATTATAGCAATCATTTAAAATAATCCTTATTCATACAAAATTTCATAACCATACTCTTAGGCAATTTATCATATTTTTTACCCAGTTTATAGCCAATCAGCTTTGCTGCACTGTGAAATACAAGTTTTGGTATCAGGTAAAATTTTCCTGACTTTAGTAAATGAACGGCTGTATCCTTAACCAATTTTTTACCTTCTTTATAGGAAGATACTTTTTCAAATACTTCTTTATATTCCCTATGAGATGCACCTAAGTCAAAGTTTCTTGTAAACTGCTGTTTCATGCTATATTCATGATAATGAACTACCCTTGCATCTGCCTTATAGACTATCTTAAAGTCCATTTCCATTAATTTTGCAGCCATAAGCATATCTTCATTAAATACAGTACGCTTTACAAAACCGCCTGCCTCACTATAAGCACTCTTTCTGTAAGCTGCACAAACATCCGAACAAAACCAAGCCTTTATTCCCATAGTCTTTATATCTTCTTTAGTTTTTATACTGTCTTTATCAGGATAATTAAACTCTCTGGTATATCTTTCTATCTCTCCTGCCTTTTCATCCGTTTCCTGTCTTGCATAAACTAGAGCCACCTTTTCATCACTAAAAGCAGATAAAAGATTACTAAAAAGCATTCCGTTTTTTGGTCTTGCATCCTGTGTCATGCATATAAATATATCAGCCTTTGAAAGTTCTGCCCCCATTCTTCTAGTCGCACCATGATCAAAATCGGATTTTTTAATATGAGTTACATTTATGGGCAAAATATCTTCAAATTCTTTTTTCCAAAATTTTTCTTCAGTATTTATAATAAATATATTGTCCGGTTTTAAGGTCTGAATTAATATCCCTTTAAGCAATTCATTAAACTCTGTGCCCGGTTTATAAGTAGGTATTATTATATCAAATGTCATTATTTTTCTTCTTTCCGGTTATTATTTGAATTTAAAGTATAACAAATTGTAGTTAGTCTGTAAACAGGCTTAATATATCACTAACAAGATACAAAATATAAAAACCCCAACACCATTTATAACAAATAGTGCTGAGGCCTTCATCTAATAAGCTTTTATCAATTATCTCTTGAGGTTAATAAGTTCCTCAAGGATTGAATCTGTAGTAGTAATAGTTCTTGAGTTTGCCTGGAAACCACGCTGAGTAGTAATCATCTCCGTAAACTGTGCAGCAAGGTCTACATTTGACATCTCAAGCATACCTGTCTGAATCTTTCCACCATCAGAAGTAACATCCTGACCTACTCCATCAAAGTTACCTGAGTTCGTAGTTTCTACAAAGTTACTGTTTCCGACAGCTTCAAGACCGCCCGGATTTCTAAATTTTGCAACGGCAATCTGTCCAAGAAGTTTAAGATCTCCATTGTCATAAGTACCATAAGCCTTACCTGAACTATCTATGGTAACACCTGTCATAGTGCCTTTCATCTTACCTTTACCATTACCGTCTACATCACCCATAGTTGACTCTATTTTAGATGAAGTCTGACTTGCAAACATGGTAAGCTTAGAAAAATCCATTTCAATGTTTTCAAATGGGTTAGGTGTTTTACCTCCAATATTAAGGAACATCTTTTTAATGTTAGCACCCTCTTCCAAATCGTCAGCATTATAATCATCACTTTCATCTTCAGCAAGTGACTTAAACTTACCTGTCTTTCCGTCAAATACTGCATTAAACTTTGCACCATCAAATTTTGGCTTACCATCTTCAATATCTGCCGGTCCAACATCACCTAGCGATGTTTTATCTTTAGTAAGACTTGCACCCCAACCTGTCGGTTCATAGGTTACATTTCCATTTTCATCCGTAATCTTATTATACATAATGGACTTACCGTCTTTAAGTATATCATTAAGTTCTATGTTGTACGCATTCTTTGAAGCAGAACTCTGTTTGATAGTAAATTTAGCTGTATATTTATAACCTAATTTATCATAAAAGTTCATTTGGAAGGTACGACCTGCTGAGCCCGGTGCCATAGTCTTATCTGTTTGATCAAGGTTTCCTGATATGTAAGAAGCCTTTGTAGCCTCCGGATCAGTATACTGATTTTCAGGAGACATAAGTTTAAGGTCTGAAACCGGACCCGGCTTAATTCTGGTAGGATCATCAGGGTCTACCTGCCACCCCTGTACCTTAGCACCGTCTGAGGTAACGAGATTTCCGTCAGGGTCTACAGTAAAAGCACCGTTCTTTGTAAAGTATGTTCTTCCTCCACTCTTTGTTACAAAGAATGAGTTTCCTGTAAGCATACAGTCAAAAGCATTGTTAGTAGTCTGTGAGCCGCCCTGTCCTGTTATGTTCTTAGAGATAGATGCTACATTTGTACCGAGACCTATCTGTTTAGGGTTAATACCACCCACATTTGTCTCTTTATTAGGACCTGAAGAAGCCTGTGTAGTCTGATAATATACATCAGAAAATACAGTGGAACTGGATTTAAAACCTACTGTATTTACATTCGCAATATTGTTACCTATAACATCCATCTTGGTCTGATGTGCTCTAAGTCCGGCTACACCAGAAAAAAGTGATCTCATCATAATTAAATGACCTCCATTGTAAACTATTTATATAATAAGTGTCTCCTCTGCCATTCAGAAACAAAAGCCTCCATTTAAGGTCCGGCTTTAACTTATTACTGCACCATCAATATTTGTGAAAATTTTATCTTCACTATCCCCTACAGCAGTTACTACCATATTGTTTTTCACATTTACTATAAATGCAAGTTCGTCAACTACTATAAGCGACTCGTTGATTCCTTTCTGTCTTGCTCTGTCAGTTCCTTCTGAAAGTCTTGATATCTGCTCATTTGATAAATTGATATTACGACTGGCAAGCCTTGCATTAGCGTGTTTAGAGAATCTTAGTGCTTTAGCACCTCTTTCGGACTCACTGATAAGTATATCTCTAAAACTTGTTCCTGTAAAGGCGGTTTTATCTTTAACCTTTTTTTCATTTGTATTTTGGTCAAGATACCTTCCTCTAACTTGTTCAATGGAACCGAAACTTCCATTATTTACATTCATTTGCTCACCTCCCACATAAATTTATCAACAATTCAGGGTAAAAGTTAACACTACATTTTCCATTACCCTGCATTGTCGAAATTATGAAAGGTTACGGATTTTTTTGTGTACCGGAAGGCTTTTTCTCTTCAGTTTTTTTGTCGCCTTCAGTCTTTTTATCACCCTCGGTTTTCTTATCGCCCTCAGTCTTTTTATCGCCTTCGGTTTTCTTATCGCCCTCAGTCTTTTTATCGCCTTCGGTTTTCTTGTCGCCCTCGGTCTTTTTATCACCCTCGGTTTTCTTGTCGCCCTCGGTCTTTTTATCACCTTCGGTTTTCTTATCGCCTTCAGGCTTCTTGTCTCCATCAGGTTTCTTTGGCGGTTCCGGTTTCTTAGGTTCATCACCTTCTGTAACTGTAAGAGAAAGATTGGTATTATTACGCGTATTAAAATTATTCTTAAACTTAACATCCACCTTATAATGTCCCGGCTTTAAGTCCTTAAATGCTTCAGGACTAACAGTTACCAATCCGTCTTCATCTATAGTGAAATACTTAGCAGGTATATCCTTACCGGCTACACTAAGTCCAAGTGCTGTTGCCTTACCAATTCCTTCACCCATATGTACTCTAAATCTTACAGGCTTTGGATGATCTTTATTAAACTTCAACTCTTTATTCTCAACCTTTGGAATTGTATTTCCTTTTAAGTAATCAGGGTTAATAACCGACTGAACATCTGAAGCAGGATATAAATTGCCTCCGATTGAGAGATAAGCTTTATTTCCTTTTACAGATACAAAATCAACCTTTCCGCTTACGGTAGTTTCTTTTCCGTCTGCACCCTTAGTAGCTACTACAACTTCCTGTCCTATAAGACTATACGCCTGTGAATTTGCTATAGTGGCATTTAAGTTCTGCATCTGTTCAAGTGTAGAATAAGTTGCAAGCTGAGATATCCACTCGGTATTACTTTGTGGCTGTAAAGGATCCTGATTTTCCATTTGAGCACAAAGGAGCTTTAAGAAAGAATCTTTACCAAGCTTATTCAACTCATCCGCAGTTTTAATTTTTTTTATATTTTTCGTCTTACTTATAACACCGTTTCTGACCTGTGCCTCAAGACCTTTGTCAGTTCTGGTAGAATTATAGTTTGTACTAAACTCTGACATATTTTACCTTTCTTAAATTATGCACCTAGATTTATATTGCTTCCTGTTCCATTGTCCGTATAAGATATAATTGCATCTTCCGACGACATAGAAAGCCCTTCTATTCCCTCTTCCGCCTCAAGGCTGAAATTTCTGTTTCTCTTATTATGCTTGCTTTCTTCACCGGAATTTCTTCCTCTGTCATCTCTTCCTATTCCATTTTCTGAAATCGCAACCGATACACTTGCTACCTTGAGTCCCTGATTTTCAAAATTCAGTTTAAGTTCTGCCATTCTGCTCTCAAGTGCTATCTTAGCTTCGGATGATTCTACCCTAAATTCAGCCTGTAAAATTCCATGCTTAGAAGATACATTCACTGCAACTTTACCTAAAGTTTCAGGTGTAAGCATAAACTCAATACTTGTTTTATCCGGCGCATGCAGACCTTTTATTTGGTTTGTAACCTGTTCAAGTATCTCCTTTGCTGAAGTACCTTCCGGGAGTGAATTTGTATTTTCAAGCTTTTGAAGATTTTCCGCTATGTTATCAAATAAATTATGTGCAGAAACTCCCGTAACTTCCGCAGAAATCTCCTTATTTTCTCCATGCGTATTGTGACTGCTCTGTTCAAAACCTGCCTGTGTGTTTGCAGAATCGGCATCACCTGCATTTGCCGTTAAAGGAACTATTACAACAGGATCTTTCACATCTTGTTCTATAGTCTCTTCAACATCCACTTCTTTCCTTGTTACAACCAGTTCTACTCTTTTCTGCTTTTCAAACATTTTTGCAAGGATTTCATTAAGACTTATTACTTCTTTTTTCTCAGAATCAGATAATTCTTCCCCTGCCCGCTTTTCATCTGTGACTCCTTCTGTCATTCCGGCAGTCATTTGCTCCACCTCATCAAAATGACTATTAATGATATCGGAAATAGCTCCTAAATCCTTAAAAGCTTCGTCATTAGTGAGGATAGCTGAAATATTATCAAGTCCGTTAATCTCAGTAACGAAACTCTTCCAGCTATTAATGTCCAGCAAATTTTCAGATGTCAGGTTACTTTCGACTATAAAATCTTTAACAGTTGTTTCATCAGTTTCCGTTTTAGCAGAAATTCCTGCTATCATACTTGCCAGTATTGCCATTAAAGCTTTTGTCTTTTCATCCTGCGTTTCTTCGCCCGTTTCAGTCTCTTCCGTAAACAGCTTCTTTAAAGCATTTCTATCGGCTTTGTAATTGCCGTCTTTAACTTTATAGACTGCATCGCCTGCCTTGTCATTAGGCTTGTTCGCCGATTTATTATCGGTACTGCCGGCTAACATTTTGTCATTTCCCTTAAATGACTTCTCTGATGTTATCTTATTGATTTTAGCTTCTTTAGAATCACTCTTAGTAAGCGAAGCTTTATTTTCTTTGTTAAGCACATCAGAAAATGACGCATCAGACTTAATACCTTGCACCTTTGTTTTATGTGCCGCTGACGGTGAAACAGCATTCAGGTTAACCCGTGCTGTTGCCATAAAAAATCTCCCTCCTATCCTTAATTTTGTAGGTGCAAATACACCTCATATATATTATCGGATAACAGGGAGAAAAACTTAACCTTATTTTTTCTGCATTATTGAAATTTTTTTCGTTACTTTTGCTGCCATATTTGAATCCATCTTAGCAAGAATTGCTCCCGCCTCCTTAGTTTTCATATGCAAAAGAATATTTGAAACTAAGTCAAGGTCACCGCCCATTCCATTCAAAATCCTAGCAGCCTCCTCAGGCTTCATGCTCTTATACATTTCCGCCTGTTCTATTAATTTTCTTTCAATTTCCTGCTGCTCTACTACTTGCCTATAAATCTCAGCGGCATTGTCAGGTGAAATTGATTCATAATACTTTTTATATTCTTCAATATCCGGAGCTTTATCATTAAATACTACTTCTTTGTCAAACTTATCTTTCTCAGCTTGGAACTGGAGTTGGTTTTCTTCAAAAGTTTTAAGCCTTGCCACCTCCGCTTCAAGCTGTGCCAAATAATTAGCATCTCCCTTACGACTTCCGTTAACCGACGCAATCTGTGCTTCAAGCTCCTTTATTCTTTCCATAGCTTCAGGAAGATTCTTATATGGGTAATTATTTTCCTCTGCCGCCTGCTCATCAGGTATATCCGGCAAAATCTCATTTATTCCCGGTATATCTTTAAGTATAGGTCTAAGCACCGTAGAACCAAAACCACCCACATCATACTTGATAAGAAAAGCAAATATTGCAAGCCATATTGCAACAATGAAGAGAACAATCATAATCGTAAGTATCCTGCTTACTATGCCTTCCTTCTCTTCGTTCTTTTCGCCCTTTTTCTTGTTTTTCTTACCTTTTTTCCCCTCAGGCTGATCGGCATCTACTGTATCATCCATTTTGTCTAAATCATCCATTTCATCCATGTCAGCCCTCTACCTCCTCTTTCTCACTCTTATTAATTCCATATTTATAAGCCACCAGTTCATCAACCATAGCAGCCTCTTCCGCATCCATTTCCTTCAAAAATCTGTTAAAGGCTTTTTCTCTAAGTTTCTCCTGAATTTTTCTTTCTTTCATAGCCTCACTCATCTTGTCCTGTTCAACAGCAACCTTTCCTTCAGCCTTTTTAACTTCAATTTTTTGAAGTCCAATGAAATAATCCATGCTTTCAAACGCTGCCGCTCCCATTTTTATTGCTTGAATATTTAATTTATTCCTGTAAGATTCTCTCAAAGCCTCTTCATAATTTTTCTTTCTTGTATATAGGCTTTCAAGCTTGTCTTCCTCATCATTCAGGCTTATTCTTGCCATAGCTAAAGTCATCTTCTGCTGATCTTCAAGCTTACATTTTAATTCAAGAATATTTTGCATCCTATACTTAAATCTCGCCATTTTTCACCTTATCATAAAATAATATCCAAATTTAAGCTTACTAATACATTTTACTCTGTCTCTGTCTCTGCAAATATCGTCCTTAAACCGTCAATCTCATCGCCAAGCAAAAATTTTTCCTCCGTATTCTGCATTAAAAAAGAGTTTACTTCTCTTATCTTGCTTATTGCAAAATCAATGTCTGAATTTGTGCCTGCCTTGTACGCACCTATATTTATGAGATCTTCCGCCCCTGCGTATGTAGCCAGTACATTTTTCATTATACCTGCAAGTTTTTTATGTTCATCTGTAACTATATATGACATACATCTTGATATACTCTGAAGTACATCTATAGCAGGATAATGATTCTTTTGTGCCAGTGTTCTTGAAAGAATGAAATGTCCGTCAAGTATACCTCTTGCAGTATCGGCTATAGGCTCATTCATATCATCTCCATCTACAAGCACTGTATACAATCCCGTAATAGAGCCTCTCTTACCGTTTCCGGCTCTTTCAAGGAGCCTCGGCATTTCGGAATATACGCTCGGAGGATAACCTCTTGTTACAGGCGGTTCACCGCTGGCAAGTCCTATTTCACGCTGTGCCATAGAAAAACGCGTAAGCGAATCCATCATCAAAAGTACATCTTCACCCTTATCTCTAAAGTATTCAGCTATGGCTGTAGCTGTCTTAGCCGCCTTTTTTCTTATAAGAGCCGGTTGGTCGGAAGTTGCAACCACTACAACCGAGCGTTTCATTCCTTCCTCACCTAAATCTCGTTCTATAAATTCCCTTACTTCCCTGCCACGCTCTCCAATTAGTGCAATTACATTTATATCCGCTTTAGTATTTCTCGCAAACATTCCCATAAGCGTACTTTTGCCTACGCCTGAACCTGCAAAAATACCAACTCTTTGTCCTTTACCTATTGTCAAAAGAGAATCTACCGCTTTAACTCCAAGTGGAAGAATTTCTTCTATCATCTGCCTTGATAAAGGATCAGGCGGTATAGCTTCTACAGAATAACTTGACTCTTTCTCAAAAGTAACTGTTCTGTCAATAGGTTTCCCTAATCCATCTACAGCCAGTCCCAACATTTCATATCCTACATCAACATGAAAGGGAGCTCCTGTGCTTTCAACAAGGCTCCCTACTCCAACCCCCTCTACATCACCATAGGGCATCAGCAGAATACGATTATCTCTAAATCCGACTACTTCTGCGTAGGTTCCCTTGTTTCTTTTACTATTAGAATAAATTATACACAAATCATTTATATTGGCACTCGGTCCAAGTGATTCAATAGTAAGTCCTATCAGCTTGGTTACTTTGCCGTATTTTTTCTCTAAAGGCTGCTCTAAAAGGGAATAATACTTATTTATGTCTAACAATACTATTGCCCTCCCATCATTTAATTAATCCCATTTCTTATTTCCTGCCAAAAGCCTTATAGAATTTATAAGGGTAGTAAGTCTTGTATCAAGTCCCGTATCTATAACACAGGAATCAGTTTCTATTTTGCAGCTGTTAAGAGGCAGGACATGATCCGCAATTATCTCTATGCTCACATGATCGCCTACAATCTCTCTAATATAGCCTTCTCTTGAGTTTACATAGTCAAACTGTTCCTTAGGTACATGAATTATGTATGACCTGCTGGTTTCAGCATTACTTACGGCCGATACCAACATGTTATATATTACGGCTTCGTACTCATTTGCAACTATTCCTGTAAGCCTCTCAACATAGTCAATTACAAGACCTGCAAATAACGGCTCCAGTCTTTCGGTTTCAAGCTGATATTCCTCTCTAAGTCTTGCTTTTTCAGCCTCAAGTTCCTTAAACTTAATATCAAATTCAGCCTCGGCTTTTTCATATCCTTCTCTATAACCTGCCTCTGTCGCCACTTCTCTAAGACTTTTCTCTTTTATCTTAGCCTCTTTTATAGCCTGATTCATCAGTTGTTTCTTCATTTCCTCAGCTTCTAAAAGAATTTCGTCGGCACGCCTCCTAGCCTCTTCTTCTATTTCCTCGGGCGTAAGCTTTGGAGGTTCTTCTATGGCAAGTTCTGGAACTATATCTCCCAAAAGTTCCATTCTTTCCGCCTCTTCTTTTGCAGCTTTTTCCTCCTGTGCCTTAATTAGCGAAGAAAAATAAGAATCTGCCCTGGAATTGGAATCTATTACAAAACCGTCAGCCTCATCTCTTGCCCTTGAATATTTTATAATATTAGACAATTATCTCGTCTCCTCCACCTCGTGAAATAATAATTTCTCCTGAATCTTCAAGCTTTCTAATAATATTAACAATCTTTTGCTGTGCCTCTTCAACATCCTTAACACGCACAGGTCCCATAAATTCCATTTCTTCTTTTATCATAGCTGCAAGACGCTTTGAAAGGTTCGTAAATATAGCTGTCTGAACCTCTTCGCTGACATTCTTGAGAGAAATGGAAAGATCATTATTGTCTACATCACGAAGTACACGCTGTATGGACTTATTGTCAAGCAACAGAATATCCTCAAATACGAACATCTTCCTACGAATCTGATCTGCAAGTTCAGGCTCTTCTATTTCAAGAGTTTCCATAATATGTTTTTCTGTACCACGGTCTACAGTATTAAGAATTTCTACAATGCTGTCTACGCCGCCGACAATAGTATAATCTTGGTTCACTAAAGAAGTCAGTTTCTTTTCAAGCACATCTTCCACTTCCTTTATAACATCAGGTGAAGTCCTATCCATTGTAGCTATACGCCTTGCAACATCAGGCTGCTTTTCGGGTGCTAACGATGACACCACCGCAGCTGCCTGTGAAGTAGGCAAATATGATAATATAAGTGCAATAGTCTGAGGATGCTCATCCTGTATAAAGCTAAGTAACTGTGAAGCATCCGCTTTACGCACAAACTCAAACGGTCTTACCTGTAAGCTTGCCGTCAGCTTACCAATAACACTCTGAGCCTTTTCTGCACCGAGAGCTTTCTCCAAAAGATCTCTTGCATAGCCTATACCGCCCTCCGAGATATATTGCTGGGCAAGACAGATTTCGTAAAATTCATCTAAAACAGCATCTTTTATTTCCGGAGAAACACTCCTTGTGTTTGCAATTTCAAGGGTAAGTTCTTCTATCTCATCATCTTTTAGATACTTAAATACCGATGATGACTTCTCCGGACCGAGTGCAATCATAAGTATTGCACCTTTTTCAATTCCATTATATTCAGCATAAGTCTTACCAGACATCATTTACCCCCATTCATCACTCAACCAGTTACGCAAGAGTTGTGCTGTAGCCTCAGGATTTTCATCAACAAATTTCTCTATCATCTTTCTGGTCTCAGACTTATCCGAGAACTCAATATCATCAAGTGACTGATTTTCCTTAGTTGTAGCAAGTAGCTGTTCAACCGAAAGTTCAGGCTCAAGTTCAATAACTTCAACCGGAGCAAGCCCTCTAAATACTACAAATATAAGAAGTGCAACTATCAGTACCGCAAGCACCAACATAAGGATATTGGTAAATGTGAAGAAACTGCTTCCTTCATCCGGCTGGAATATAGGTACCTGCCATGCCAAAATCTGAATATTAGCTTCCGGTACTCCTGTAGCCCTTGATACAAGGGTAATTACATTTGCAGGAACAGTGAGTTCCGTAGCTGTCTGATTTGCAAACATAAACTCATCAAATGTAGTTCCTTCAAGCCTGCCGTTTTTCTTCATCTCCGCTTCATTATAGCTTGTATAAGAGATAAGGGTTATTGCTATTGAAGAATCATTAGGCTTAATCGCCCCCATGGCAGCCTCTGTATTGGTTACCTTCTTATTTGGCACATAATCATTTTCTTTTATAGATACATTACCCTGATTACCTGTTCCTGACTGCACCATATAGTCGGTCTCACTGTTGGAATCCGTTCCGGGGATTCCTCCATTGCCATTGGTATTTTGGGCTTCATAGCTGTAATCATGTGACTTTAACCCCTGCTCAGCACCTTCCGGAGGAGTATATTCCGTATATACTGAACTGATTTTATTCATATCAAATATGAAATTAGCTGCTACCTTTGCATCATCATAGGCAGGAAGACCTACAAGTAATTTGTATATTTCTTCCTTCTTAACTCCGGTAACATTTTTTTCATAATCACTTATTGAATTAATTCCGCCGCTGAAAATATCATTATCTGCACCGTTAAACAAAAGATTACCATTTTGATCCGCAATAGTAATTGCCTTTGTACTGTCATTACCTACTGCACCTGCCAAAATATTTGCTATGGTTTTTGCATTATCCTGTTTAAAATTACTTGTTACAGTTAAAATTACACTAACCGATGTATCCTTTCTGCAAAAAGAGTATTCCCCGTGGTAGGAGAACTTATCGACACAACTGCATTATCAATATTATCCATATTAAGCAATACCTGTCTTAGCCAGTCCTGCTTATACATAGTAGCTTTAAGCTTTTTCTCACTTTCAGTGGTCGAAAATCCGTTATCAAAAAGTTGATCAATCGACATTCCAATCGAAGGAATATCATTTTTAGCAAGTACCAGCAAAGCATTTGAATAGTCTTTTTGATCTACTGATATAGTAGTTGCATCAGAAGATACTTCATAAGAAATCCCATTATCATCCAATAAATCCCTTATCTTAGCTGTATCTGCTGTCTTCTCAGACTTAACCAATGTTGTCATTACCGGTCTTGTGACAAAATAAGACACCAAAATAATTGCAAGAAAAACTCCCGCTCCAACAGCAAGCATAAGTATTCTCTGCATCAGTGTATATTTCTTCCAAAATTCCAAAAGACGGGCAGGAATCTTTCTCAATCGTTCTAAAAGCATATTCATCTACAATTTTCTCCTCAGCAGTATTAAAGTAAAATTAGAACTGCAGATTCATTATTTCCCTATAAGCACCCATTACAGCATTTCTTATCGCTACTGTATACTGAAGGGATAGGTTCGCTTTTCTTTGCGCCACCATAAGATCCGCTATATTATCAGAGTTTCCAAGTGCAAACTTCATTTCTTCCTGTTCCGCTGCATTAGTGAGGTCATTTGTCTGCTTCACCATGTCAAGGGCAGACTTAAATATGCTTTCAAATCCTTCACCGCTATTTCCTTGAACTACACCTGCTTGTGAATTTTTTGTATTTATACCATTAATACTTTTAAGTGGAACTAAACTACCTATCGCAGCAATATCCATTATTCTCATCTCCAAAATAATTTTTTTGTATTTTCAGTCTAAGTAATCTTTATTGAGCTCCGCCCATTTCCAATGCCTTCATTATCATGCTTTTAGTTGCATTAAATGCCGTTACATTTGCTTCATAAGACCTTGTTGCATCTATCATATCCGTCATTTCCTGGACAGTATTAACATTAGGATAAGTTACATATCCCTCTTCATTTGCATCCGGATGTGAAGGATCGTATACAAGTCTTACAGGACTTTTAGTGTCAGAGTAAATACCTGTAACCTTTACTCCGTTTCCCACACGCCCTGCCGTTCTTAAAAGTATTTGTGAAAAGCCCGTTACATCTTTTTCTGCAAATACTACATTTTTTCTTCTGTATACCTGACCGTTCTCATCTCTTGTAGTATTTATGTTTGCAATATTCTGTGCAATTACATCCGTTCTAAGTTGCTGTGCCGTCATACCTGTAGCACTTACATCCATTGCTCCAAAAACCGACATTTTATTTACCCCTCTCTTTTATAATATTTTAACTACTGGTTAACTGAGGTTAACGCTACTTTAAGCCTTGAAAACTCTTGTGTCATAGAATCCAAAAGAGTATAGTACCTAATCTGATTCTTTGCAAGATATGTGTTTTCCGTATGTATGTCTACATTATTGCCATCCAAACGATAGCTAAGACTTGCATAATCAGTATAAGCTGTACCGTCAAGCCTACTCAAATCTGCATTTGCAACCCTGTGTCTGAGATTTCCGCCCCTGATAAGCTCCATAGCCAAATAGGATTCAAACATAACATCTTTACGCTTATATCCCGGTGTATCATTGTTGGCAATATTATTTGAAATAATATTATTTCTCAGCCAACTTGCATCTGCCGCCTTGCCTAAAACATTAATAAAATTATACGCATCTGACGCAATCATATTATCAACTCCTATGTTAAAATATGTTTACCAACTTTCCAAGCATACAACCACTTAGGTAGAGTATTTATTTAACCTCAACCAAAATAATTATTACGCTAATATATCTATTATAAATATTTTTAAACGAAATTACAACCTAATATAAATATTTTTAAACGAAATTACAACATAAATTTTAAATTAGTTTAAAATATACAAAGGGACTCAGTCTAAACCAAATCCCTTTGTACCCATAAATGTTACATTATTTGTTGTTTACTTTAGTCAACTCATCAAATACCACATCATTGAGCACTTTGATATAAGTACCTTTCATTCCAGAGGATCTTGATTCAATAACTCCCGCACTTTCAAATTTTCTCAAAGCATTTACGATAACCGACCTTGTAATTCCAACTCTGTCAGCCACTTTACTGGCGACCAAAACTCCCTCATTCCCATTAAGTTCACTTAAAATATGGGTAATTGCTTCGAGTTCCGAGAAAGACAAAGTATTAACTGCCGATTTAACAATTTGTATTTTTCTGCTTTCTTCAGCATTTTCTTCGTTGACCGATCTCATTATCTCAAGCCCTACCACTGTTGTTCCATACTCCGATAAAATAATGTCATCAATATTATACGGTTCACTTTTCTTGTAAATAAACAGCGTTCCGAATCTGTCACTTGCTATATCTATCGGAATAATTATAGCCTGATACTCATTTACCCCTTCAAACTCAAAGCCTAATGTTGTAAGATTAACATTTTCTTTGGTAGAGAGGATGCTGAGCAGCCTCTCATTAAGATTACTGTCTATATAGCAGCCGACATTATCCTTAATCAGCTCCTTTATGGCAGGTATGTCATCCCTGTTCTTTATTCCTAAAACTTTTCCCTTCCTGCTAAGAACTATGATATTTGAATCCAATATCTCGCTTAGCACTCCGCAAATATCGTTGAAAACCACCATGTGAGAATCATTATTGTGCAGTAACTTATTGATTTTTCTTGTCTTATCCAATAACTGAACACTCATTTTCAGCCCCCTCCTGATGTTTCTCTATAAAGAGATAAATTTAAGTTTTATTCTCATTCTCAATAAGTTGCAAAAAAAAATTATAATGCAAAATTAAAGAATGAATGTCTCCGTATAAAAATTGTACCACATAATTGTACTAATAATCAAGATAAATTAATTAATTGCTTAAATTATTAATTTATTTTATAACAAAGATTAATTTATTTCACCGTAAATAAAGCATTATGAAACACTGCAAATTAATTTTTATTAATTGTTGCCTCTTTTGTTACAACTTTTTGGCATTCTTTATTTGCACATACAAGTTTGCCACCTTTTTCAACAGTATAAGTGTTGCAATCCGTGCATTTTATTATAGACGGTTTTTGCCAACTTATAAATTCACACTCCGGACTCTTCTCACAAGAATAAAAAGGGCGACCTTTCTTTGTTTTTCTAATAACAACTTCTGAAGCACATAAAGGACACGATACTCCAACTTTTTCCAAATAAGGCTTGGTAAATTTACATTCAGGAAAACCCGGGCAGGCAAGAAATTTCCCATGCGGTCCATATTTAATTACAAGATTTCTTCCGCAATTCGGGCATAATTCTTCTGTAATTTCATCCTGAATTTCAATTTTTTCAAGATTTTCCTCTTCTTTCTTAACTTCTTTTTCCAAATCAGGATAGAAATTCCTTACAATTTCCTTCCACTCTATATCGCCTGTCTCCACTTTATCAAGAAGCCCTTCCATTGTAGCTGTAAAATTTGTATCTACAATTTCAGGAAATGCTACATTCATAATATTGTTTACTATCGTACCTATTTCAGTAATAAAAATCGCCTTATTTTCCTTGGCTACATATCTTCTGGCAAGAATAGTCGTAATTGTAGGGGCATAAGTACTCGGACGACCTATTCCAAGTTCTTCAAGTGCCTTAACAAGAGAAGCTTCAGTAAAATGTGCAGGAGGCTGGGTAAAATGTTGGACTTCATCAAATTTTTCAAATTTAAGTTCAGTTTTCTCATCAATTCCGGCTGAGATACTATCTTCTTCTTTCTCAAAATCCGCCTCTACATAAACGGACATAAAACCGTCAAATTTAAGTTTGGAGGCTGAAGCTGTGAATATATATTTTCCGGCAGATATTTTTACGGATTTTATATTATAAACAGCAGACTTCATACGGCTTGCAATAAACCGTTTCCAAATAAGCGAATACAATCTGAACTGATCTCTTGACAATGACTCCTTAACAACCACCGGTGACAAATCCGTATGTGCAGGTCTTATTGCCTCATGTGCATCTTGAATTTTCTTTCCCTTATCTTTTAACGCCTGTACCTCAGTCAGATAATTCTCTCCATACAATCTCTCTATATACTCTCTCGCAGCCTTATCCGCTTCTTCGGAAATTCTTGTAGAATCGGTACGCAGATAAGAAATAAGCCCGACAAGCCCCTGTCCTTTTATTTCTACACCCTCATAAAGCTGTTGTGCTATTCTCATTGTCTTTTGTGTAGAAAAATTAAGACTCTTTGCCGCTTCCTGCTGCAAGGTACTGGTTGTAAACGGAAGCGGTGCTTTTCTCATCCTTTCAGAATTTTTTATCTCTGTAATTTTATAAGAAACTTTTTTAAGTTCCTTCATAAGCTTATCCATTTCAGCCTTTGATGTAATGGACAGTTTGCCGGTTTCATCACCATAAAACTTTGCTATTACAGGTTTCTTGACCCCTTTTGCCGTTAAATGGGCATCTAAAGTCCAATACTCTTCAGGAATAAAATCATTTATTTTATCTTCCCTGTCACTTATAAGTTTAAGTGCCGCCGACTGCACTCTTCCTGCCGAAAGTCCTCTTTTTACTTTTTTCCAAAGAAGCGGGCTTATACTATAGCCTACCATTCTGTCAAGTACTCTTCTTGCCTGTTGGGCATCTACCAAATCCATATCTATATCTCTTGGCGACTTAATTGCATTCTTCACTGCACTTTTAGTGATTTCATTAAATGTAATTCTTTTATACTTTCCGTTTTCAAGTTTTAAAGCACTTACCAAATGCCATGATATAGCCTCCCCTTCACGATCCGGGTCAGTTGCCAAGTATACTTTATCTGATTTTTTAACAGCTTTTCTAAGTGTTGCAAGCAAATCTCCTTTTCCCCTAATGGTTATATACTTAGGCTCATAGTCATTTTCAATATCCACTCCCATCTGACTTTTTGGCAAATCCCTAACATGTCCCATAGAAGCTACAACTTCATAATTCGTACCAAGGTATTTTTTAATTGTCTTAGCTTTTGCAGGTGACTCAACTATTACCAAATACTTAGGCATATTCCTCTTCCTCTCTTTTACTCTTTATATCATAGATACACCGGAACCGCTATATAATACTCAAAGCTGGTTCGTCTTACATATCCCTTAAATTCAAGCCAAAGAAGAATCCTAAAAAGCTCTCCTTCATCAAAACCTGTTTCGGATAAAATTTCAGAAATATGTTTCGGTGTTAAACAGAGGGTAGAATACACTATTTTTTCATGGCTTTCAAGTGTTAAATTTTGTAAGCATACTTGTTTTAGATTTAAAATAGGAAAATCAAAGTCCTCTAATATATCATTTACCTCATTTACAAGCTTAGCTCCAAACTGTATCAATTTATTAGTTCCACGACTTAACGGTTCTTCACTTCTTCCCGGAAGAGCATAAATATTTTTTCCCTGTTCAAGTCCCAAATCGGCAGTAATTAAACTTCCGCTCTTTTCTCTTGCTTCCACTACAAAAATACCGTCTGAAATTCCACTTATAATCCTGTTTCTTTGCGGAAAATTCATCCTCATAGGCTTAGTTCCTATAGGAAATTCGGATATTATACCGCCATTTTCTATAATAGACAAATAAAGTTCTATATTATTTGCAGGATAGCATACATCCGCTCCACAACCAAGCACTGCATAAGTTTTTCCATTTTTCCCGCTTAAAGCCCCATAATGGGCTGCTGAGTCTATGCCCAATGCCATTCCGCTAGCCACACTTACTCCGCTCTCCGAAAGCTCTTTCGATATTTTCCCTGAATAATACAGTCCTTTTTCGGTTGCATCTCTCGAACCCACTATACTTATTATTTTTTCTTTATTATCCGGTAAGCTGCCCTTATAAAAGAGTCCTATCGGAGCTGAACATATATTTCTAAGTTTATCCGGATAGTCTTTGTTAAAATAATGTGTATATTTAACCCCTTTTTCAAGCATATTTCCATATTTTTCTTCCAGTTCCGACTTATCGGACAAATCTTTAAGTCTTTCTGCAAGCTTATCCCCTATACCTTTAATTTTAATACATTTACCTTTATTTATTTCCTCATAAGCTTCTGCAAGACTTCCATAATTGGCAACAAGGATATCATATTTTATTTTTGCTATATGTCCTTCTAAAGAAAGCCAAAACATAAGTAATTCTTCTTTCATCCCCAAAACCTCTCAATCATTTCCCTGTAATGAATGGCCTCTGCCACCTCAAGTTCACTCACTTCACTCTTTTGTCTTGTATCCGCTATGGTTCTTGCCACCTTTAACACCCTATAATACCCCCTAAGACTGAGATTTATGTTTTTGTATGCCTCTTCAAGAAGTTTCTTCGTTTTTGAATCTATTTTACAAAATTCATCCGTCATTTTAGAATCCATTTGTGAATTAAAATGAATTTCCTCATTTCTAAACCTTTCTTCCTGAATATCTCTGGCAGCACATACACGCTTTCTGATAATTTCCGACCCTTCCGTTTCTTTCTCCTTTTTTTCAAATATACTTTCAAAGCCGATTCTTTTCACCTCAGTTACTATATCAAAACGGTCTATTAAAGGCCTGCTGACTCTTGAAAGATAGTTTTTTATTTGAATTTCATTACAATGACAAAGTTTTCTATCCGGATAAAACCCACATTTGCAAGGATTCATAGCTGCCGCTAAAAGAAAATCCGCCGGATAGGTGGCTGTACCGTTTATTCTGCCGATAGTTATTTTTTTCTCCTCAAGAGGCTGTCTTAAAACCTCTATAGTCTGCCTGTTAAATTCCGGAAGTTCATCTAAAAATAGCACTCCGTTATGGGCAAGACTTATTTCTCCCGCCCTTACTTTGCTGCCTCCTCCCGCAAGAGCCGGCAGGGATATTGAATTATGTGGAGCCCTGAAAGGGCGTACCTCAATAAGCCCCCTTCCTTCATCTAAAAGTCCCGATATACTGTAAATCTTAGTAACTTCAAGGCTTTCATCCAAAGACATAGGTGGCATAATTGACGGGATACGACTTGCTAACATACTTTTTCCTGAACCTGCCTGTCCTATCATAAGTATATTGTGCATACCGCTTACCGCTATTTCAATAGCTCTTTTTATCCCTTCCTGTCCATGTACTTCTGAAAAATCAGGCAATTTTATATCTTCACTCAAGTTTAATTTTTCTTCGATTTCTCTGCCTTTATAGGCTTTATTTTGTACAATCTCTACCGCTTCAGCAAGGCTTTCTACTCCGATTATTTCAATTCCTTCAACCAGTTTTGCCTCTCTGTAATTAGCCACAGGGAGTACAAATCTTTTAATTCCTGCCTCTTTTGCGGCACAAACCATAGGCAGTACACCATTTACGGATTTTGTCTCTCCGTTAAGGCTAAGTTCACCTACAAAAGCCGTTTCTCTTAGATACTCATTATCAAATCCGAGCTGTGCGGCAAGAACGGCGATTGCTACTGCAAGGTCAAATGAAGTTCCGTCTTTTTTAATATCTGCCGGGGATATATTTACAAGAATTCTTTTCGGCTCCATGTAAAAACCTGAATTTAAAACAGCCGCCCTCACCCTCTCGCCTGATTCTCTCACCTTAGTAGAAAGAAAACCGACCATGTTAAAAGAGGGCAGTCCGTTTCTAATATCTGCCTCTACATTCGTGATAATTCCGTTAATGCCGAATAATGCAACACTTTTTACACTAGAAAACATATTTTGCTTTTTTAGCAAATTTAAGAAATAGTCGAAATTATTATATTATCTTTTACTTAATTTGTAAATATATATCATAATTTTCATCAAAATATATTGCAAGCTCAGCCAATCATAGTGTATTATACTTAAATAATAGAATTATATGGTATCTGCAAAGGAGATTAAATGTTAAAAACAGCCGCTATTGCACTATTTGTCTTTATGTATATTTTAATGATATTTTTACCTGCAAAAAGGAGACCTTTTGTAGCTTGCAGTACTGCCGTCATCTTTTTAGCTTTAGGCATACTTCCTGCCGGTGAGCTTTTTCATACAATAGACTGGAATATCCTGCTTATGATATTCGGTACTGTAATCATAGTAGATTATTTTATACAGTCTAAAATGCCCAACCTTATTGCGGATCATATCTTAAACCTGTCACCGAATATAATGTGTACCACGATTTTAATGTCTCTTTTTTCAGGTATAATTTCAGCCTTTATAGACAATGTGGCTACAGTATATATGGTTGCTCCGGTTGCTCTTGCAATTTGTAAAAAGCTAAAGATTTCACCTGTTTCTATGATAATTTCCATAGCAGTATCTTCAAACCTTCAGGGTGCAGCAACCCTTGTAGGCGATACCACCTCTATTATGCTTGCAGGTGCAGCTAAGATGGACTTTATGGACTTTTTCCTCATGCAGGGAAAGCTTGGAATTTTCTTTGCAGTGGAACTTGGAGCACTTTTTACAATACCTATTATGATGTTTTTATTTCGTAAGGATACAATGCCTGTATCTTCCGATGAACATACTAAGGTAAAGGATTATATACCAACCATAGCAATGGTCGGACATATTATCTTCCTTATTGCAGCTTCTTTTATCCCTAATAAACCTGAAATAACAAATGGGGTTATCTGTATGGTTTGGGGAGTTGTTTGTGTAGTTTGGGAATATCTTGCTACCAAAGACAAGAAAACTATGATAGAGAATATAAAAAATGTAGATTATGCTACCATGGCACTCCTTGCCGGTCTTTTTACTGTAATCGGCGGCATTCAGGAGCAGGGTATAATTAAAGACCTTGCAGATATAATTGCTCATATCGGTGGAGGCAATATCTTTCACCTTTTTACTATTATAGTATGGGGTTCAGTTATTATTTCAGCTTTTGTAGATAATATTCCTTATGTGGCTACCATGCTGCCTGTGATAGCAAGCGTTTCAAATGAAATGGGAACCAAGCCTTATCTGCTTTCCTTCGGTCTTTTAATAGGTGCTACTCTCGGTGGCAATATCACTCCTATCGGTGCTTCTGCAAATATCGCAGGTATCGGACTTCTTCGCAAGGAAGGCTATGAAGTTTCATTTAAGGATTTTATGAAGATAGGTGTTCCATTTACCTTTGCTGCTGTTATGGCAGGATATCTGTTTGTGTGGTTTGTGTGGAGATAAAACCTATGAGTAATTCGCTGTTTTTTGCAAAAAATGAGCGAATTGCGAATATTTTTACAAGGATTGTAAGAGGAGAAACCGTAGCAATCCCGTATCATTATATAACTTAAATACATAGAGCTGAATGATAGCATTTCCAGACTCGCTCCGGTTTTTCTGCGAAAAACCTAATGCGCTCGCTTAGGAATCTATCATTCAGCTCTATTTATATACTACTATAACTTTTTAACTCTATCTCCATTTCAATTTTAACTATTCGCCGGTTTTTATTCAAAAAGTAAGGTATGAGCTTTTATCTTCACTTCAAATTAATACTTCTTTTTAAGAACCTGTACTTTCATACAGTCTGAATGCCTTTTCAAATAAATACACAGAAACAATCAAAAGCACACCCGAAGCTGCCATTCCCAATACAAATACCCAGGCTATATTTTTCATCTGAATAATCGGAAAATAACTGATAAAGCCAATAGGAATTATAACTGTAAATATAAATCTTATCACCGGATTATACACAGTTAGGGGATACTTGCACATATGATGTTTTACAACAAGACTATCTTTATAATAATTTTTCTCTTTTTTAAGATTTTCCATTACTTCATCATATTTGGACTTATTATAAAAGTTATTCCTGTCATAATGCTGATTATGAATTTCCGCTTTTTCAATATATATCCTACATAGATTTCTAAGCTTTTCATCCACAATATATAATTTATATATATTTTCAAATGTTGTACCTACTACATATTCACTTTTATTTGGTTCAACTCTGAATTGAAGTGCATATCCTGTTAACCTGTAATAATTTATCTGTTCTAGTTTTTCTATTACCCTTTGTTTATCATTCACAATAATTCCATGTGATTTAATCTTGTCTAATTGTTCTTCAAAACTCAATGGCTGTTTTAATTGCATAAGTCCTCCTATAAGTAAAAAGGCTGAGCATATAACTCAGCCTGGTCCCCAATGCCTTACAGCTTCGGGCAACTCTGTTAAGATAATTATATACAATTATAATTAAAATTACAAGCCCCAAAAATTTAATAAGTCCACCTAAACTGCTTGCTCCTGTTAAACATAAACTTAAAAATCAAATATCCCGCTAACAGCCAGCTTGCACATATTGATAAGAAGATTATTGTATCCGGAAATCTTAGTCCGTTTTCTAAGATTAAAGAAGCATATTTTACCCCATAAGATATCGGATTGGTATAAACTAAAATATCAGGGATTTTAACTATACTTCCCGACAAGAAAAGAAAGCCATAGCTTATGATACTCACAAATGAAGCCACCTTTGTAAACATAAGAGTTACAGACGCCAGTACATAGGACAGCCCCATTATTCCTATACAGACAAAAATGGTAATGTATAAATATTCTGCCCTGAACAGGTTTTCAATACCAAAGAATACCATTGCAATAACAAGGGTTATAACAGCTTTTATAACATTGATGCTAAACCATACCACAGTTTTTACCGTAACAATCTGTGCTATAGAATAAGGTTTAATCATAATATTTTGCAAAGTTCCAAGTTGTTTTTCTGTGGATATGCACATAGATGCTTCCGATATAACTCCGCTTGCAAGCATCCACAATATATATCCAAATACCTTTTCGGTGGTATTTCCCTCTGTATTTATTACAATCAGCAGGATAAAAAAATCTGTAATCAGTCCTACTATATAATCAGGATAATAGCTTACCGCTTCGATAAGACTTTTTCTAAATTCAGCTTTAATTAGATTCATCAAGTGCCTCCATTACCTTTTCTTCCATGTCTTTCTTTTTCTTCACTATCTCTACTATTTCTTCATTCGCAAAGCTCTCGTAAACTTCTGAAAACTCTCCTTCTACCTCTTCTTCCACTATTTTCCCGTCTTTAATGTATGAAACTATATAGCTTTGAGTCTTATCTTCGTTATTGTCGGAGAAATCCTTAACTACTCCGTCTTTTAGGATTAAAACCCTGCCGTTAAGCTTCTGCACTACTTCCATTTGGTGTGTGGTAAGTATGACTGCCATCCCTTTTTCTTTTACCAGGCGGTTAAGGTTGTCTATAACCGAGTTTTTACTTTTTATATCAAGACCTAAGGTCGGTTCATCTAAAAGCAAAAGCTTGGGCAAGAGCATAAGAGATATTATTAGAGCAAGTTTTTGCTGCATTCCTCTTGAATACTCTCCTACCGGCTTATTGATAGCTTCTTTTAATTCAAAATCGTCTATGTACTTAGCTATTTCAGGACTTTTACTGTCTATCTTGGATAGTCCTGCGAAATACTCTATATTCTGCCAGCCTGTCAAATAGTCATACACATTGGTACTTGATTCAAGTAAGGCACTTACTTTGTTAAAATATTCACTATTTTTGCATTTATGTATATCCTTGTCGTCAAGCTTTATCTCTCCCGAGTCTTGGCGTATCATTTTTAATATACAGTTTATTATAGTTGTCTTTCCTGCTCCGTTGTTCCCTAAAAGACAAACTATTTCACCTGCATTTACAGTAAATGATACATCTTTTAGTACTGATTTTTCTCGGAAGGATTTATGTAGGTTAGTTATTTTTAGCATTTGCGGACTCCTTTTTCCTTATTTTTCTATCATAAAAGGCTTTCTATGAATACATTTTATCATAGAAAGCCTGTCGATTAAAAGCTATTTTCAGAAAGATTGTAAATCCTTTATCAAGTTAATGATATTTTCTCTCTAATATTATTCTTAAATTCAACTTTAAATAGCTTTAAATATCTGATAATTCTATTTTATTATATCTTATATCAGAAAAATCATTATCATTATGGCTTATTATCAATACCATATTATCTAATGCTAAAGTTTCTAAAATCTCTTTCATTGCTTTTCTAGTTTCATCATCAACTCCCTCAAAAGGTTCGTCAAACAAAAATATTGATGCATTAGCATTCACTGTACGCAAAAATAATATAAGTCTCTTTTCTCCACCTGACAGCTCATTTACATTATCTGATTTATTTTGAACTTTTTTCAATATTCTTTCCGACAACCTATTCATGCTTAAACTATTAAATAATGTTATATTGTCTTCAATATTAGTATCGAATAAAATATCTTTTTGATTCATATAAGCAATATTAGGAGCCTCACTTCTAACATTAATCTCTAATTCCCCATCAAAATCATTATACAATCCTGATATTATATTGAACAATGTACTTTTACCTATCCCATTATGTCCTGATAACCTATATATTCCTATCCCTTCCAAATTAACACTAAAATTTTTCATTATTGTATTTTCGCCTAAAGAATAAGATAAATTTTGAATAAAAATTGCTGGCTTTCCTACGCCATTTGTCCTTTTATCAGTTTCATCCAATTTGTCATTAACTATAGGATTAATCCTTTCAATTACCGGTTCAAGATTATTTTTCATTGCAACAAATTGGAATATTTCTGATATTGGCAAATAAACTGCACTTAAAAATCCAAATATTGCCACCAAAGTCCCTACAGTCATATTTCCTTCTACAATTCTAATAACAGAAACGCCCAAAATAAATACTGGCAAAAAACTGCTTAAAAAATTTCTTATAAAATAAAATATTGCTGTCCATTTTTGAAGACTTTTTTCTTTCTTATAAATCTCTGCATTTTTCTTTTGTATATATCTATTACTAATATCTTCTATCTTATATGACTTGATATTCATAAGATTGTTTAATATATCTAGAAAAGATGTATTCAATACATCTTTTACCTCGTACTCTTCTTTAACAAATTTTTTCATCGGATTCATTGTAAATTTAGTTAAAAAATAATAAAATGGAACAGACAGTAGAACAATAACGCCTATAACTCCATCTAATGAGAATAGCAAAAAATATGTTATTAGAAAACGAATTGTATTGGCTATTAGCATAAAATCATAAAGTGAAACATATTGCCCCATTTGTGCAGCATCATTAACCATCAATGTAGATAAATTCCCTTGAGTCATATCTTTTGATTTTGAATATGACCAAGCTAAAATTCCAGATATTATGTCATTGCGTATATGCCTTTCAATATTTTTTTGAAACACTCTCAGATAATAATCATATACTAATAGCGTTAATACCTCGACTAATATCTGAAAAAACAAAAGGCAAAAAAAATATCTCCATACATCATAAAGATTTTTCTGTTCAATAGCATCAATCACAAACTTAAAACTGTAATTATACAGTAAGGCCGCTACATTGCATATTGTAACAAGTATAACCAATACCAAAGACCTAACTCTATAACTCTTTATCAAATCCATAATATACTTCACGCTTCATCACCTCTCACTCTCTATGACAAATAATTTATAAAATTATTCTTGATATTTACAATTTCACCACTAACAACTTTTTCTAAAATTTTTTCTAAAGCTATATCAAATCTATCTTTTTTTATACAATCTTCTGATAAAAACGGGAAATCTTCATCTCCTAAAAATGTATCTGCTACACATAGTTCACAGAGATGCCTTGCCCAGCATTTCTTGCATTGTGTAAAATTTTCCTTCTTATTATTTAAAGTTAGCAATTCATTCTGAGACTTTATACTATCTAATTTAAATCTTTTATCATCCCATAATTTAAAGCAATTATAAATGCTTCCATCGTAATCATAATGTATTGAAACATTTGTACTTAAATCGTCACAAAAACAAGATGATTTTATTGATAAAAATATACCTTTTAAAATTCTCATTATATAAGGATCAAAATTAACTTCTACATCTCCTTTTATTAACACATCTAATGTTCTCTCTAGCTCTGTTATTAAATCAGCCTTAGTAATATATCTTTCAAGCATAATATTTTTATCAGTACTGATTACAGTATTTACTCTTATCGACATATTATTCTCTTCTGCAAATTTATACAAATCCTGATAACTCACTCCATGTCTTTCATGTAGTTTTGTGTATGTTGCTGAAACAGAATAATCAGCATCATATTTATTTAAATACGAAATAAATTTCATCGCTTTATCATAACTGCCCACCCCTCTCAAAGCATCATTAATTTCTCTAGGTCCATCTATGCTTACATAATACTTCATAGGGTACTTTGAAAGTTTTCTTACTAAATCTTCTGTACCACTGCCATTGGTTGTTATCATAAATTGATTTATATTAAATTTATTATTTAAAATTTCTACCATTTCAATCAAGTCTCTGTTTAATGTAGCTTCACCACCAAATAATTCAACAATTCCTATATTCTGTATATTAGCAGATACTAAATTATCCATTATATTTTTAAGTGTGCTTAAATTCATAAAAGCATCTTTTTTCCCATAATTACCATAATTTGCATAACAATATATGCATTTATAATTACAAGCATTGGATATATTTAGTACAACTTTCGACAGCGTATCATCATATTTTACTATATATTCTTGTGATGAATCAACAGCCTTTTTATACTCTTCTTCATTAAATCCATTGGTTATGTCAAACAGCAACATATTCTTTGCATCAAACATAAACTTTATGTTCCCAATTTGCTTTTTTATAATAAAATCCTTTTCCATTCTTTTCTCCTTAATCTTTAATAAGCCTAAAGCTGATAATAATTATCAAGTATCACATCAACAAATTTATCAAAACTACTGTTATTTCAATGAATATCCTGCTCCGCATGAATGTGACTGATTATGACAAAGTGGCATAATTTTACTTATCGGTAGCTTTAAATCTAATAATCTCATTTTTTTCACCTCCTCTCATTCAACCTTAGGCTATTAAAGACTAAAAACTTGCAAATTCCTCACTTAATTAAGCCGTTTCATCATATCACATCTACCTACACATCAACAGACCAGTAGAGTTTACATTTTTACCTCATTTATGTAAACCCAACTGGTCTGTTCTATTATTCAATATTATGTTATTCTGTTTAAGCGTATCAAAAATAAATCAAGTTAAGAAAGAGGTATTCATATGAAAACAAAGAAAAAAGTTCTTTTAGCCTTCACTACAATTGTAGTCTGTCTTATCTTTTCACTTACTACTATTTCAAAAATATCAAAAATTAGTTACAACAATACATCCATAATAAGTATATGTGCAGACAAAACAGGTAATACTACAAGAGGAACAAAATCTGTATAAATAATAGGTTTATTGAAAAATGCTAATACCACCTTATGTTACTGTCAAATACTTTTTCATAATAATCCTTTATCATATATGCATCTTCATACATTTCATATAACTCGGCAATATAGAACATATCCTTACAAATCTTTTTTGCCTCCTCTATATTGCCAAGTTCTTCTTCAATAGTAGAACTATAATCTAATAAGTTCAATAAAAATCCTGTATCATTTTCTATAATAATAGCCTTTATCTCATTTAAAGCAATATTATAACTTTTTCCATATTCCTTTATATTTTTATATAACCATGCTAAATCTTTTGAAATGATTGCTATTCGAATATTAAATGCACTTTTTTTGTTGCTTACATCTGCAAAAAACCTTTCAAGCATTTCTATCCCCTTATAGGGCTCTTTTATCCCAATAAACCTGGCTATATTACTTAAAAACTCAATCTCTTCTCTTGTATATATACTATTCTCTGAAACCTCTCCTGTATACGAAAATATCTCCCACAATCTTTTTATCTTCTCTTCATCTGAAATCTCTTCTGTATAAATCTCCAGTCCTTCTACCGCCTGTTTATTAAGCGGAATTCTCATATCAAGCCTCTGCTTTAGTTTTTCTTTCTCTTTATAAAGTTTCTTATATTCCCTAAGCGAAGCAAGCCTCCTGCATTCACTCATAAGCATAAAATCCTCATACTCAGCACTCTCTATCTCTCCCTTAAAGTAGAGCCATCTTAAATTTAATCTTTTTGCTATATTCTTCAATATGGTCTTTTTAGGATAACTTTTACCAAGTTCTGCTCTACTGTAGGTCTTTACATCACAAATATCTGCAATTAAAGCTTCTACACTTAAACTTACTTCTTTCCTTCTAATTCTAAACACATCACTTAAAACCATGTATTTTTTTACATTTGTTATATGAATTTCAGTCATAAAACCGACAGAAACTCCTGCCATAGCAAATACACTCTCTATTGCTTCTTTCTGCTTCATATAAATATTCTTTTTGCCAAAAGCCGGCTCATCTTCTATCAGAAGCTTCAATATCTCCGGAAGCTCTCTTATACAGAAAAATTTTGTAAGTATTTTAAGAATATCTCCCTCAAGTTCAAGCCTTTCACCGATATCAAAGCTTTCTCTATCATTTCTTAACAAGCTAAGCCCCAATCTTGGAACTATCTTATGCTTAACAAGTCCATCTTCTATGCTTCTGTCTGCATATTTATAAAACTCATATAATTTATCTGTTATCCTCTCTTTTTTATCAGGAAACAGCTCATACTCTATGTCATATAAATTGGTTATTAAATGCCACTCAAATACAGAAAGGCGTTTTCTTTGTTTTACTATTTGGTCTACATCTTTTATTGTATAATCTATAGCTTTTTTTATATAAAAATATGCTTTTTCATAATTATTATTCACCTGTCTGTTTATTATATAGTCTATAAAATCTCTGTATTGATAATACATCCCGGCATTTACCTTAGTCAAAGAATCAAATCTCTCCCTTTCAATAAGTAATTTTTCCCAGTTCCTTTTTTCTGCATAAGCAAAACAATTAAGATACCACACATAAAACTCATGAAGTGCGTCAGGTATTATAAACTCAAATCTATCATCAGCAACACCAAGTCTTTCAAGCAGTACCTGAAACATAAACATATCCGGTGTAAGTTCTCCATTTTCATACTTATTCCAAGCTATTCTTGAGATTATGCCATGGAATACTTCATCCTGACTATACCCCATAGTCTCTCTTATATTTTTAAGTGCATAGCCAAAATTATCTGTTAAACTTTTCATAGTATGCTCCTATGCTGTTTTAAAAACTATCCGAACATGTACTCTAACTTAATCAAAATTAATTCATCTTTATCCTCATTTACATCCTTAAATCCCGAATGCGAAATATTTCATTCGGTCACCCCTGACTCGGTTTGTTCCGAGTTAATTGTAACATATCTTAAAAGTATTTTAAATTCAAAAAAGGTCAAGCCAAAACCCGACCTTAAAATTATATATTCTTATTATTTTAATATTTACATCAGCACCTTGCTTAAAAAGTCCTTAGTCCTAGGATTCTTAGGATTACCGAATATTTCTTCCGGGCTTCCTTCTTCTGCTATAATGCCTCCGTCCATAAAGAGCACTCTGTCTGATACTTCTCTGGCAAAGCCCATTTCATGAGTAACTATTACAGTTGTCATTCCTTCACTTACAAGGCTTTTAATAACTGCAAGCACCTCTCCTACCATCTCCGGATCAAGGGCTGAAGTTGGCTCATCAAAGAGCATTACATCAGGCTCCATGGCAAGGGCTCTTACTATAGCAAGCCTCTGTTTCTGACCACCTGAGAGTTTGTTCGGTTTCTCGTCATATTTTTCAAGAAGTCCCACTCTCTCAAGCAATTCTATAGCCTTTTCCTTGGCTTCTTTGGTATTTTTCTTGCCAAGTAAAGTAGGAGCAAGTGTAATATTTTCACCTACAGAAAGGTGAGAAAATACATTGAAATGCTGGAATACCATCCCCATTTTCTGACGGTGCATATCTATGTTTACAGATTTATCCGCTATATTGGTTCCTTCAAAATAAATTTTACCCTTTTCAGGAACTTCAAGAAGGTTCAAACAACGAAGGAAGGTAGACTTGCCACCGCCAGAAGGTCCGATTATAGATACAACTTCTCCTTTATTGATATGTTCATTAACTCCCTTTAGTACCTGTAGCTTACCAAAACTTTTATGTAAATCTACTACATCAATTAGGTATTCATTATGATTAGCACTCACCTGCCTTCATCCTCCTTTCAAACACAGCTACTCCTTTAGAGAGGCTGAATGTAAGTACGAAATAAATAATTCCTATTATGATAAGAGGTTCCATTGTAAGGAAGGTTGCTCCGGATATAGTCTGAAACTGTGTCATCAAATCTCCTACAAAGAAAGTGGAAGCAAGTGAGGTTTCCTTTATCATCATAATAAACTCGTTACCAAGTGCAGGAAGTATATATCTTACAGCCTGTGGCAATACTATCTTAAACATAGTCTGTCTTTTGTTTAAGCCAAGTGACCTAGCCGCTTCTGTCTGACCTTTATCTACAGCTTCTATACCGGATCTGATTACCTCAGATACATAGGCAGCCGAGTTTAATATAAGTGCCACCAGTATACATACAAAGGTCGATGGCTTAAATGACGGAAAAGCTGCCGGTAACATAAACTTAAATATGTAAAGCTGTAAAAGTATAGGTGTCCCTCTGACTATCTCTATATAAGCTGTTACAATAGACCTTATAATTTGGAATCTGTTATTTTTAAGCATAGCCAATACAGAGCCTAATATTGTTCCAAAAAATACGGTTATAAGGCTTAATAGCAGAGTATATCCTGTACCTATTAAAAATAAATTACCATATTTTTCTATCAAAAAAACTATATTCTTAAAAATTCCCATTAATTATCAACCTCTACACCTAAGGATTTAGCGAGTTCCACAGCTTTATCCTTCCATTGTTTATAAAGTCCTTTATCATTTACATCTTTAACTACCAAGTTTATAGCATTTACAAGTTTAGTCTCACCCTTTTTACAGCCAATCACATTGCCTTTTGATTCATACTCAAACTGAAAATCACTTATTGCAAGTTCCTTGTGAGTTGCAATCAAAACCTCAGCAACTGCAAGGTCAAGCGTAATCCCATCAGCCTGACCTGTAATAACTTCCATTACTCCATTATTTACATCGGTAATAGGAGTGCAGGTAGCTTTAGGAAGCTGTACAGAAGTTAAATCAAGCTGTACCGAACCATTCTGTGCAAGTACTGTCTTTCCTGTAAAATCATCAGCAGTCTTTAACTTATCAGCATTTTCTTTAAGAACAATAATTCCCTGTCCTTCATCTGCAGCTGTATTACCAAAAAGGTCTGAAAGCTGCATATTTTTTGCACGATCTTCTGTATAAGCAAGTCCTGCTATCGCCATATCTACCTGACCTGTCGTAACAGCAGCCTTAATCGCATCAAATTTCATAGGCACAATCTCAAGTTTTACTCCGAGGCTGTCTGCTATATGCTGAGCAAGGTCTATATCACAGCCTACATACTTCGTTTCACCGCTACTTATATCTATAAATTCATTTGGAGCAAAATCAGGACTGGTTGCACAGGTTATAACTCCTGCTGCAAGTATTTTATCAAGTCTGTCACCATCTCCTGTTATTGATGATAGATCAAGTTTAGTTGCTCCCGAAGTGTTCGCAGTAGAAGCTGTACTTGTTGTAGTACTTGCACTACTTGTCTTGCTTGCCGTAATATTAGATGAAGTACTTGTTTTAGATGCACTTTTAGAGCTTTCTGTATTAGTAGTATTGCCTGAGCAGGCTGTAAGCATAGTAGCAATAGCAAGGGTTAATGCTGCGACAAATTTCATTGATTTTTTCATATTACAACTCCTCTCTGCGAATAAATATTCTTCATTTACTTTTTGTGATGAGGGTATTATACCATAACCATTTGAATATTTAAAGCATAATTTTGCATAAATATACATTATTTTTTTAATATTATACTGTGTGATTTGTTAACCACAGATACAAAGCAATAAATATTTAGTTCCAAAATCGGAGTTTCTATTTAATTTATCTCGGTTTATGTGATATTTCAGTTTTTCTTAAAGATTTCTAAATATATTAATGATATAATTATACTATCATACATATGAATAGTTACAGTACACTTTAAAACCACTGTATAATTACCCGGTGTAAATAATGACTAATCCGGTATAAGGAGGGAATTTATGTTTAATTTTTTTAATGATGATTTTTTTCCGGATACGGGTTTTACTATTTTTAGCATATTGCCTGTTATGTTTGTTATAACATTTGCAATTATTTTTTTTATAATAATAGCCGCTATCGTATCTTCTCTTCGCACAAATGCCCGAAATAATGCGGCTCCAAGATTAAAATCACAAGCTAAGGTTGTATCAAGAAGAATAAATGTTCACGGAAATTCATATAACAGAACTAACATTCATAGAATGCAGGAAGGACATACAAGTACTGATTATTATATTACATTTGAATTTGAACAAGGCAGCAGGCAGGAATTTCAAGTTGATGATTATGAATACGGAACCTTGATAGAGGGTGACAGCGGTATGCTGGAACATCAGGGAAGCAGATATTTGGGTTTTGAAAGAATAGTACAGTAGGATAAATAGTTTTCGGCAGATTCATTATCCCTGAAAGAAAAGATGCTCTATAAGTATCTTCGTGCCCATAAGTATAAGTACAGCTCCGCCTACAATCTCAGCCTTTGTTTTTAATTTCTCTCCGAATATACTTCCAAGTTTAACCCCAATAAAGCAACAGACAAAGGTTGTTGCACCTATTATGGTGATTGCGGGTATAATACTTACTTTTAAAAATGCAAATGTAACCCCGATTGCAAGTGCATCTATACTGGTTGCAACCGCAAGTGTCAGCATAGTTTTTGCATCCATAGCATCATTTACCGCTTCACAGGATTTTGCCTCTTTTATCATATTTATTCCTATGATTCCAAGCAGTATAAAGGCTATCCAATGGTCTATGGAACTTACTACATTCTTAAATCCGTTTCCAAGCAAATATCCGATTAATGGCATTAGTGCCTGAAATACTCCAAAATAAAGCGAACAGACTAAGGCTTTTTTAATATTCATTTTTTTCATAGCTAAACCCTTACAGACAGAAACTGCAAAGGCATCCATTGACAGTCCTAATCCAATAAACAATATATCAATAATATTCATAAATTAACCTCTTGCTTTAGGAATATAAAGTGCATAAATATCTATATACTCCGATATTTATGCACTTATTAAAATTATACTTCAAATAAAATATCACTATATGTTGGTACAGGCCAGTAATCTTTATCTACAATCACTTCAAGATTGTCAATATTTTCACGAAGTTTAAGCATTACAGGTGCTACTTTAACATTAAACTCCTCAGCCTGCATTTTTCCTTCAGGTAGCTTTTTTGTCTTTATTATCATTTTTTCAAGTTTATTTGCCTCTGTATCCGCCGCTTTAAGAAGATATGATACCTTTTTTAATAACTCTTCCTGAACAGAAATATCTATGTCTGCAGGTATTTGATGAATTTCATTTATCGACTTGGCAAGTACCGTCTGATATTTAATTACAGCCGGAATAAAAAGCCTTCTTGTCATATCTATCATAGTTCTAGCTTCTATACTTATAGTCTTTGTATACTTCTCATACTGAATTTCCGCTCTTGACTCAAGCTCTGTACGATTTAATACTTTTTCTTTTTCAAAAACCTCTATTGTATGTTCACTTACAAGAGAAGGAACTGCATCTACCATTGATTTTGTATTTGGAAGTCCACGCCTTTTTGCCTCTTTAACCCACTCTTCGGAATAACCGTTTCCATTGAAAATAACCCTTCTATGCTCTGTAAGAGTATCTATAATAAGGTCATGTACAGCCTGATTAAAATCCTCCGCCTTCTCTAAACTATCAGCCATATTTCTAAATACATTTGCAACTATAGTATTAAGTACCGTATTTGCACCCGCTATGGACATTGATGATGCCACCATTCTGTATTCAAACTTATTTCCTGTAAATGCAAATGGTGAAGTTCTGTTCCTGTCTGTAGCATCAAGTAACAGATTAGGCAGACTGTGCACTCCTATATCAAGCTTTCTTCCTTGTTTACTGGAAGTAGCCTCTCCTGTTTCTATTACCTGTTTAACAATATCCTCAAGCTGGTCTCCGAGGAAAATAGATATAATCGCAGGTGGTGCCTCATCTGCACCGAGCCTGTGTTCATTCCCCGGATTAGATGCCGAAAGCCTCAGCAATACAGCATTTTCATCAACTGCCTGTATTATGGCGGCAAGTACCAACATAAACTGCACATTTTCATGAGGAGTTTTACCCGGATCAAGCATATTTTTCCCGGTATTGGTAACTATAGACCAGTTATTATGCTTTCCTGAACCGTTGACACCTGTAAAAGGTTTTTCATGAAGCAAGCACTCAAGTCCATGTCTCTTTGCCACCTTCTTCATAGTTTCCATAACAAGCTGATTATGATCAGTCGCTATATTGGCAGTTGTAAAGACCGGAGCCATCTCGTGCTGGGCGGGAGCTACTTCGTTATGCTGAGTTTTTGCATAAATTCCAAGTTTCCAACACTCTTCATTTAACTCCTTCATAAAAAGTTCAATGCGTTCAGGAATATTTCCATAGTAATGGTCATCAAGTTCCTGAGTTTTAGGCGGCATAGCACCGAAAAGGGTACGCCCTGTAAATAAAAGATCCTTGCGTTTTAAAAAATCTTCCCTATCTATCAGGAAATATTCTTGCTCAGGCCCTACTGAACAGCTTACACCTGTTACATCTTCATCACCAAAAAGCCTTGCAATGCGGGTAGCTTGTTTGCTTATAGCCTCCATAGAGCGAAGCAGCGGTGTCTTTTCATCCAGTGCCTCCCCTGTATATGAACAAAATGCTGTAGGTATACAAAGTGTTACACCTGCTGTATCTTCCTTTAAGAATGCAGGTGAAGTACAATCCCAGGCAGTATATCCTCTCGCTTCAAATGTAGCCCTAAGTCCTCCTGAAGGGAAAGAAGAAGCATCCGACTCTCCTTTAATAAGCTCTTTTCCTGAGAAACGCATTATTATACCGCCTTTACCCTCTGGTTTAAGGAAGGAATCATGCTTTTCGGCAGTTATTCCCGTCATCGGCTGAAACCAATGTGAGAAGTGAGTAGCACCTCTTTCCATAGCCCAAGCCTTCATAGCATGTGCAACTGCTCTGGCTATCTTTTCATTCAAATCTTCGCCGTTGTCAATGGTCTTTCTAAGTTCCTTGTAGACATCACTTGGAAGTCTGTCCTTCATTACCTCATCATTGAAAACATTTTTCGCAAAATCTCTTGGAAGCACAAATTTTTCCGTGACCATATTTTTCCTCTTTCATAAAAATGATTATGTTTTTTGTATAAACTTATATTTATTCCAAATACCACTGATCCTCATCTTCATAATTCTTATCGGTTTGAACCAAATCCATACATTTTATAAGCACCTTCTCCAACATAATTGATATGAGCAGGTTTACAACTACCGGAACAAAAAGCAGGGCTAATCCAACCGAAATATATACCAGTACAAAACCTCCAAATAATAAAATAAGCGAAACTACTGTAGTAAGAAGATGTCTTAATGCCAAATAAAAAGATAATTTGAAGAGTCCTGATATTTTTAAGGAAAACCTTGAAATAAGAGGAAAAATATAAACTGATATAAATGATATTACCACTCCAATGACTAAATATACATAACGCATAGCTGTAAAATCATTATTTATAAAATCAATTACAAATCTTATATCTACATATATTATTGTTCCTGCCAAAGCAAGAATAAGTCCTACTATAAAACTCTGCCTGAAATCTCTCTTAAAAGCCTTAAAAAACTCTTTGACAGGATAACTTCTGTCACGCCTTATTGATTTAACTGAAGCATAATAAAGTGCCGATATCGCCGGTCCAATTGTCACAATCGGTATACAGACAATTATAAACACAAGATTAAGTGCTACTACATCAAAAAGCTTTCCCATAAAACGAAAGAAAGCATTATCCATGTTGAATAAATTTCCCATTATATAACCTCTATCTGTTATTTCCTAAAATCTGCTATCTTTAATAATTATCTACATATTATGGAAAGATGTCAAGTAAAAAATCACACCATAGGCAGGACAATATTTAAACTATTCATACATAACTTCTGTGTATTTTCTCAGTTTTCAAATGAAAAATAAGAGTACGAAAATATGAACAACTAAGGGGGGGTAATTTGTAAAAATCAGCAAATAATGTTATAATGTAGCCCAAATAATTCTTAATAGTGAATAGTTATGAATCTATGAAATAGATTATTGAAGGAGATATAAAAGATGATTTTACTTAGGTGTGAAGCGTGTGGTGGAAATGAACTAAAAAGGCAAAGCAATTTATATGAATGTGCTTTTTGTGGTAGTAAATATATTTTAGATACTAACGAAAATATAATTAATAAAAATTTAACTGAAGATGATATTATTAGCAAATTAGGATATGCAAATCAGTTGCATGAAACCGATAACTACGGAGCAGAATTAAAAATTCTTATTGAGTGTTATGAAAAAGACTCATATAATGCAAGTATTTTAACAAAACTTGGTAGATGTTATAGGAATTTAAATCATATAGATAAAGCTATTGAATATTATAATATGGCTCTTGAGATTAATCCTAACGAGGCTGCTGCATATTCCAATATAGGAACCATACATATTTTAAGAGGTGATTATGACAAGGCTATTCCATATTACGAAAAAGGACTACCTTTATTTGATAAGGCAGATTTTGACTACTGGGTTGCCTATGCAAATTATGCAATCGTTATAGCAAAACAAGGCGACTTAAAAAGAGCCGATAAAATGATAAAAGAATCTGAATTACATGGTTATAAAAACGGAAAAACTCTTAGACAGATGGCAGGTATAAAAAAGAAGGGAATAGTGTCCGGTTTAAAATCATTATTCTCGTAGTTTAGACTTTTGTAGTTTTCAATATCCAATTTAAATACTAAGATTAGGGATGTCATTGGCTTAATTAAACCGGAGGATTGATTATAAGATATATTGTAAGTATTATCATCAATAGTATAACAGGCTGTGTTATAACGATACCGTGTGCTTATATTACTATGTAGACTATGAAGAAATGTCTATAAATAAGAATCTTCTATGATAAAACAAGGGTGGAAATCTCTTAGATAAGATTATCACCCTTGTTTAATACATGACAGTAAAAAATGGTATAACAATACAATTTTAGCCTACTTCCACCCTCATATTTTCTTAAATACTTCTTACCTTTAGCACTCCCTCTATATCTTCCAGTGCCTTTTTCATCTCCTGTGTAACTTCCATATCTATGTCAAATACCGAATACGCATAGTCTCCTCTACTCTTATTTACCATCTCTTCTATATTTACATTATAAGAAGAAAGTACAGTAGTAAATTTGGTAATCATACTTGGAATATTCTTATGTAAAAGGGTTATTCTTGCCTTGCTTACCGGCTTTTCAACTTCACAGTTAGGATAATTTACAGAGTTCTTTATGCTTCCGTTCTCAAGATAATTCATTATTTCCTTAACTGCCATTACTGCACAGTTATCTTCTGACTCCTCGGTAGAGGCTCCAAGATGAGGTATAGCAATAACCCCCTCCATATTGGCACTCTTTTCATTCGGAAAGTCAGTCACATACTTCTTCACCTTGCCGGAAGTTAACGCTTTCCCGATATCTTCATCATTTACAAGTGCATCTCTTGAGAAATTTAAGATAACTACTCCGTCCTTCATAAGTTTAAGGCTGTCAGCATTTATCATGTGCTTTGTCGCATCCATAAGCGGCACATGAACTGTAATATAGTCACAGGTTCTAAATATCTCTTCCACCGTATTTACAGGAACTACATCTCTTGAAAGACTCCAAGCATGTTCTACAGAAATATAAGGATCACAACCATAAACTTCCATTCCGAGCCTTTTTGCAGCATTTGCCACAAGTACACCTATGGCACCAAGCCCGATTACACCAAGTTTCTTGCCTTCTATCTCATTTCCTGCAAAATTACTTTTTTCCTTTTCTACAAGCTTGGAAAGACCTTCTGCTCCTTTATTTGCCTGTACCCAGTTTATTCCGCCAACCACATCACGTGCAGCAAGTAAAAGTCCTGCTATTACCAGCTCCTTAACCGCATTGGCATTTGCTCCGGGTGTATTAAATACCACTATTCCCTGTTCTGCACATTTATCAAGAGGAATATTGTTTACACCTGCACCTGCTCTGGCTACTGCAAGAAGATTACCGTTAAAATCCAAAGACTTCATATCCGCACTTCTTACAAGAACTGCATCTGCCTCATTTAAGTCCTCTGTAAAACTGTAATTATCATTAAACTCTTTAAGCCCTATTTCTGATATCTTGTTCAGTGTTTTTACTTTATACATACTCTTCCCCTTTCATCCGAGGTTACAAACCTCAAATTTTTTCATAAATTCCACAAGTTTCTCTACTCCCTCTAAAGGCATTGCATTATAGATGCTGGCACGCATACCACCTACTGTCCTATGTCCTTTTAAGTTTACAAAACCTGCCTCTGTTGCCTCTTTTATAAATTTTGCATCCAGTTCATCATTGCCTGTTACAAAAGGTACATTCATCAGTGAACGGTCTTCTTTTCTGACCGTGCCCTTAAAAAGTTTGCTATTATCAAGGAAATTGTAAAGAATATCAGCTTTTTTCTCATTCTTCTCCTTCATCGCACTAAGTCCGCCCTGTGCCTTAATCCATTTAAATACCTTACCGCATACATATATACCGTAAGCAGGAGGGGTATTGTAAAGTGACTTATTATCCGCATGAGTCTTGTATTTCATCATAGTCGGTGTACCAGGAAGTACATCTTCCGTAATCAAATCTTCCCTTATAATTACTATTACAGTTCCCGCAGGCCCCACATTCTTCTGAACTCCGCCGTAAATGATGCCGTATTTACTTACATCTACAGGCTCACTTAAAAAGCAGGAGGAAACATCGGCTACAAGAGTCTTACCCTTGGTATTTGGAAGGGTTTTGAACTTGGTTCCGTATATTGTATTATTTTCACATATATACACATAGTCTGCATTATCCCTGATAGGAAGGTCGCTGCAATCAGGAATATATGAAAAAGTTTCATCAGCAGATGAAGCCACTGCTGCCGCATCACCGTAAATCTTAGCTTCTGCAAATGCCTTCTTTGCCCACTGACCTGTAATAATATAGTCAGCCACCTTATTTTTCATAAGGTTCATAGGAATCATGGCAAACTGAAGCGAAGCTCCGCCCTGTAAGAAAAGTACCTTATAGTTATCAGGTATGTTCATAAGCTCTCTAAGGTCTGCTTCTGCAGTATTTATAATGCTTTCAAAAGCTTTGGAACGGTGGCTCATCTCCATAACGGACATGCCTGTTCCATTAAAATTTATCATTTCTTCCTGACACTCTTTAAGCACTTCCTCAGGAAGTACCGCAGGACCTGCTGAAAAATTATATACTCTTTCCATAAATTTTCCCTCCTTTATGTATTGTTATTTATTTAACAAATAATATTACAACATTATGCTGCTACAAATTTGAAGTTGTAGGGCTAATGTGCTTGTTTGACAGACTAAGTGACGCCTTCGCTGATAGATGTCCAGACTCGCTACGGTTTTTCTGTCATAGACTATCGTAAGTATCTGACTGTTTACGAAAAACCTGATGCGCTCGCTTAGGCATTATCAGCTCCGGCTGTTTAATTGATGGATGATTACAAACAAACATATTAGCCACATGGGATGGGCGATGGTGGTTTACTTTTGATATAGGTAAATACAGATAACAATTAAAGTTATATTTAATACAAATTTAAAATGCCAGCTTCGAATGATAAATTTCTAAGCGAGCGCATCAGGTTTTTCGTTAGCTTTTTGTGATTATAACATAGCCACTTACAGAAAAACCGTAGCGAGTCTGAAATATTATCATTCGTAGCGTCAACTTTGTGTTATAAATTTAGCTCCACAACTTCAAATTTGCTTACTTCTTACTCTTAGCTTCCTTTTCTTTTACATCTTCCTCAGAGAAAGTCTCCTCAAGAGTAGCACCGGCAGGAACCATAGGCCATACACTTTCATTTCTGTCTATAACTACCTCTATAAATACAGGTCCCTTAGCTTTAAGAGCCTTCCCTATAACCTCCTCCACTTCCTCTTTTTTTGTTACTCTGAAAGCGGTTATACTCATTGCCTCGGCAAGTTTTACATAGTCAATATCCTGAGAAAGCATAGTCTGTGAATATCTCTTTCCATAAAACAGTGTCTGCCACTGCCTTACCATACCAAGTACATTGTTATTGAATACAACTTCAATTATAGGTATATTATAATGTGCTGCTGTTGCAAGTTCATTCATATTCATACGAAAACAGCCATCTCCGGCAAGGTTAATAACCTGTTTCTTAGGACAGCCTATCTGTGCTCCTATAGCAGCTCCAAGTCCATAGCCCATAGTTCCAAGACCACCTGAGGTAAGCAAGGTTCTCGGTTTACTATATTTGTAGAACTGTGCAGCCCACATCTGATGCTGTCCTACCTCCGTAGATATAACGGCATCACCTTTGGTAAGTTTGTATAGTTCTTCTATAAAGTATTGTCCTGTAAATTCAGCCTCGTTATATCTAAGCGGAAATTTCGCCTGCATTTTTCCTATATGCTCCATCCATTCTTCATGGCTTTGTGTCTCAATTTTCTTATTAAGTTCTCTAACTACATCCTTAACATCCCCTTCAATACTAAGATCAACTTTTACATTCTTATTTATCTCAGCCGGATCTATATCTATATGAAGAATTTTAGCCCTTTTTGCAAAACTTCTGGTATTTCCGGTAACTCTATCCGAAAATCTTGCTCCGAGAACAACTAAAAGGTCACATTCCGTTACTGAAAAGTTCGCGGTTTTTGTGCCATGCATACCTATCATTCCCATATAACGCTTGTCTGTACCGTCAAATGCTCCTTTTCCCATAAGAGAATCGCAAACAGGGGCATCCATAAGCTCTACCAATGTTTTAATCTCTTTATGTGCCTCTGATATAATAGCACCGCCACCTACAAAGATGACAGGGCGTTTAGCCTTTGCTATCATTTCTGCCGCCTTATCAAGCTCTTTATCAGTGAAATTATCCCCTATTTTTTTCTTTTCTGCCTTCTTTATTTCTTCTTTTTTATATTCACATTTATTAGCCGTTACATCCTTCGTTATGTCTATAAGCACAGGCCCCGGTCTGCCGGTTGAAGCTATTTTAAATGCTCTTCTTATTATTTTTGCAAGCTTTTTTACATCCTTTACAATAAAGTTATGCTTTGTAATAGGCATGGTCACACCTGCTATATCCACTTCCTGAAAAGAATCCTTACCAAGAAGGTTAGTACCTACATTACCTGTAATTGCCACTATAGGAACTGAATCCATATAGGCATTTGCAATACCTGTTACAAGGTTAGTAGCTCCGGGTCCGCTTGTAGCAAGACATACCCCGACCTTACCTGTAGACCTTGCGTATCCGTCAGCCGCATGAGCCGCTCCCTGTTCATGAGAAGTAAGGATATGCTTTATTTCATCCTGATGACGGTAAAGTTCATCATAAAGATTTAGCACCGCACCGCCGGGATATCCAAAAATAGTATCTACTCCCTGCTCTTTCAAACATTCAACAAGAATCTGTGATCCACTAAGTTCTGCCATAAATTCCTCTCCCAATCAAATAAAATTATATGTCCATATTACATCTTAGGCACCTCAAGTATAGCTCCTCTGTTTCCTGAGGTAACCATAGCCTGATATCTTTTAAGATAACCTGTAACCTCACCTATTTCCTTAGGTTTCCAAACCTTCCTTCTATTTTCAAGTTCCTCATCCGATACTTTTACATTCAATGTCATTTCAGGAATATTAATAGAAATAATATCCCCTTCTTTAACAAGGGCTATAGGACCTCCTACTGCCGCTTCAGGCGAAACATGTCCTATAGATGCACCTCTTGATGCACCTGAAAATCTTCCGTCTGTAATAAGAGCTACTGTAGAACCAAGTCCCATACCTGCTATCGCAGATGTAGGATTAAGCATTTCTCTCATGCCCGGTCCCCCCTTAGGTCCTTCATACCTTATAACAACCACATCTCCGGGTACTATATTGCCTCCCTTAATAGCCTCTATTGCTTCTTCTTCGGATTCAAATACCCTTGCAGGACCTTCATGCATCATCATTTCTTCTACAACGGCTGAACGCTTAACCACACTTCCATCCGGTGCAAGATTTCCTTTAAGTACTGCAAGTCCGCCTGTTTTACTATACGGATTGCTTATAGGTCTTATAACTTCTTCATTTCTATTATAAGCGTATTTTATATTCTCCCCTATAGTATTACCTGTAACTGTCATACATTCGGTATTGATAAGCCCTATATCTGCAAGTTCCTTCATAACCGCATATACACCGCCTGCCTCGTCTAAATCCTCCATATAGGTATTGCCTGCAGGTGCAAGGTGACAGAGGTTAGGGGTTTTTTCGCTTATCGGATTGGCAAAGGCAATATCAAAATCAAAGCCTATTTCATGTGCAATCGCAGGCAAGTGAAGCATTGAATTTGTAGAACAGCCAAGTGCCATATCCACTGTAAGTGCGTTAATTATAGACTCTTTTGTCATTATATCACGAGGTCTTATATTTTGTCTAAACATTTCCATAACTGCCATACCTGCATGCTTTGCAAGTTTTATCCTATCCGAATAAACTGCCGGTATAGTTCCGTTGCCACGAAGCCCCATTCCAAGAGCCTCTGTAAGACAATTCATTGAATTTGCCGTGTACATACCTGAACAGGAGCCACAAGTTGGACAGACTTTATTTTCATATTCAAGCACATCTTCTTCATTAAGATTTCCTGCCGCATAAGCTCCAACTGCCTCAAACATAGAAGAAAGGCTGGTTTTCTTACCTTTAACCCTTCCTGCAAGCATAGGTCCGCCTGAAACAAAAACTGTAGGTACATTCACTCTTGCTGCAGCCATAAGAAGTCCCGGTACATTTTTATCACAATTAGGTACCATAACCATAGCGTCAAACTGGTGAGCCATAGCCACACATTCCGTTGAATCCGCTATAAGATCTCTTGTTACAAGAGAATACTTCATGCCTACATGTCCCATAGCTATGCCGTCACAGACTGCAATAGCGGGAAATATCACAGGTACTCCCCCCGCCTCTGCAACTCCAAGCCTTACTGCATCAACTATTTTATCCAAATTTATATGTCCGGGTACTATTTCATTATATGAACTTACTATACCGACTACAGGTTTTTTCATTTCTTCCGCTGTAAAACCCAGTGCATTAAAAAGACTCCTTGCCGGTGCCTGCTTAATACCGGCTCTTGCATTATCACTCCTCATTAAATATTCCTCTCTTATCAGATCTTTTAACTATCTCTTCTATATATTTTCTTTCTCTCGCTTACAAATGTTTCTCCTAATAATACAATATGACCGGCTTAAATGCAAGGGTGTACTATTTAATAAACATAATAGTTTGATATAGTGTTTATTCTAAGGAATTATAAAAAAGACAGGTTTTAATCTAAAAAAAAGAAAAAGAAGTTGAAAGATAATTCTTCAACCTCTTTTAATGTGTTATTGTTAAACCCCAATATTTCTCCATTGCTTTATATCCGGAAGCATCAGTATTTATTTTACACATTTATCTCCGCTTCAAGCCCAAGTTCTGCCTTATTTTCTTCAAGTATAGGTCTTATTACTTCCTTTAAGAAATCCTCCACCTGTTCCTTAGAACGACCTGTATACTTAGAAGGCTCCATTTGTTTTTTTAGTTCCGCAAGAGTAATACCGAAGGAAGGTTCAGCGGCTATAAGTTCAAGCAGATTGTTATCAAGCCCTCTCTCCTTTACATTTCTTCCTGCTTCCATAGATAAAGTCCTTATTTTCTCATGAAGCTCCTGCCTATCTCCTCCACGCTTAACTGCATCCATCATTATATTCTCAGTAGCCATAAAAGGAAGCTCAGCCATTATATGTTTTTCTATTACCTTCTCATATACCACAAGTCCGTCTGCCACATTCATATATAAGTCAAGTATACCGTCTATAGCAAGGAAGGCTTCAGGAACAGACAGACGCTTATTTGCAGAATCATCAAGAGTTCTTTCAAACCACTGTGTAGCCGCTGTTATATAAGGATTCATCAAATCACTCATTACATATCTCGACAAAGAGGCTATTCTCTCACTACGCATAGGATTTCTCTTGTAAGCCATAGCGGATGAACCTATCTGGCTTTTTTCAAATGGTTCTTCCACCTCTTTAAGATGCTGTAAAAGCCTTATATCATTTGAAAACTTATGTGCACTTGAGGCTATTCCTGCAAGTACATTCAGCACTCTTGAGTCCACTTTCCTTGAGTAGGTCTGTCCTGACACAGGAAAACAGTCCGCAAAGCCCATTTTTTCAGCTATTAACTTATCTATATTCTTAATCTTCTCATGGTCTCCGTCAAAGAGTTCCAAAAAACTTGCCTGAGTACCTGTAGTTCCTTTTGAACCAAGCAGTTTCATGCTGTCTATCAGGTAGCAGATATCATCGTAATCAAGTTTAAGCTCCATAAGCCAAAGTGCAGCCCTTTTTCCTACAGTTGTAGGTTGGGCAGGCTGAAAATGAGTAAATGCAAGTGTAGGAAGATCCTTATATTTCTCGGCAAAACAATTAAGCTTACTCATTACATTAAGAAGCTTTTTCTTAATAAGTTTAAGTCCTTCCGTCATTATGATAATATCCGTATTATCCCCTACATAGCAGGATGTAGCACCAAGGTGAATAATTCCCTTAGCTTTAGGACACTGCATACCGTAAGCATAAACATGGCTCATAACATCATGGCGAACTTCTTTTTCCCTTGCTGCCGCTACATCATAGTTTATATCATTTACATGCTCTTTAAGTTCTGCTATTTGTTCTTCGGTGATATTTAGCCCAAGTTCTCTCTCAGCCTCTGCAAGTGCAATCCAAAGCTTACGCCATGTGGTGAATTTTTTGTCCTGCGAAAATATGTACTGCATTTCCTTACTTGCATACCTCCCTGAAAGCGGGCTGTCATAACGGTCTGTACTCATATTATCCTCCTACCGGAAACTCGCTTCAATTATTCACGCATTTAGCCTTAGACTAAATGTGATTACATCAAAATATCTGCACAATCACATAATTCTAAGCCTGCGGCTTAATTATGTACTTTCTTGATATTTCGTGAATAATTTTGCTTAATATTCTGCCTGTTTTTTATTTAACATATTAACTACCAATGAATACTAGTAAATCACTCTTTGCTTTTCAAATTATCACCTGACAGTTCTATGATATCAGTTAGTTCAGCTTCGGTCAAATTAGTATAACTTGCAAGTTCTTTAAGTGTAGGTGATGAACCGTTCATCTCTTTCATTTTTTTAGCAGCATCACTTACAAAGTTTACCTTGGCAACCATAGCATTTGCAGTACTTTCTATCTCAATACTTTCTTCTATAAAATCCTGCATTGCACTTTCTATTCTGCTTTCGATAAATTCAATCGGTTCATCATCTCCTTTAAGGTCTTTGAGTTCTTTTAAGCCGATTAAAAGTCCTACATTTCCTTCTGATATAAGTTCTTTAAAATAATCCTCAGTCAGTTCAAAACCTCTTGCTATTTCAACTACCTTATGAAGTTTTCTTTCTATATAAGAAGTTTCCGCCTTCTCATCTCCCTTTAATAACCGTTCAATTAGTTTTTCTTCTTCTTTGACCGTCATTTTTTCTATGTATCTCAGTTCTTCCAAATACATATTTAAAAATTCAGATTGGAAGTTAAGCATTTTTTTATTACTTTTTTTCTTTATTCCGCTCTTTTTCATAGAGCCTTCTCTTGCAGCCTCTTCAAGCTGTTCTTTAGCTGCATTTTCATACTCTTTTACTTCTGCTTCAATCTCTTCTTTGGCTTCGTATCCTTCTATGGTTATATGAGAAGCTTTAAGATAAGCAAAAATATGGTCAAACTGACTGTCATCAAGCTCCATATCCTCAAAAAATTCTTTTATATCACTTTCGTGTACCTTGTTGCCGCTAATCTGTGCCTGTGCCACAAGGTCAGCAAGGCGGGTACTGAATTCATATTTTTTATCTGACATTTTCCCCCAATTCTCCTTTTTCCCAATCTCCTATTAATTTAAGATTATATTTTATAAGTTCAAAACCATACAAAAACAGAAATCCCTCTTTTTTTAGCAGGAGGGATTTCTCTTTATTTTATACAACATCTCCCAAACAAATTTTATTTCGCTACTATATTAAGTATCTTACCCTTTACATAAATAATTTTTCTTATAGGCTTAACATCTATTGCTTTATTTACCGAAGCAATCTCAAGTGCCAGCTTCATAGCCTCTTCTTCCTCCGCCTCAGCAGCTATTTCAATAGTACCTCTTACCTTACCGTTTACCTGCACTCCAATCTTTACAGTGTCAACTACAAGTGCTGCCTCATCATAAGTTGGCCACATTTCATAAGCTATAGTTCCGCTATGACCTAACATCTCCCAAAGTTCCTCACCAAGATGAGGACAGATACAGGATAGCATTTTTACAAAACCTTCTGCATATTCCATAGGGCATTTACCCTTGGTTACGGCATTCATAAATATCATCATTTGGCTTATAGCAGTATTAAAGCCAAGTGTTTCAAAATCATCCGTTACTTTTTTAACAGTTTGATTGTAAATCAGCTTATTCTCCTCTAAGAGTTCGTTATAACCTTCTTCACCCTGTTTTACAATGTTATCAGTATTTGAGAAATAGAAGAAAACCCTTCCGAGGAATTTTCTTGAACCTTCTACACCCTGCTTATTCCAAGGCTTTGAAGCTTCAAGCGGTCCCATAAACATTTCATATATTCTAAGGGTATCCGCACCGTAATCTCTTACTATATCACTGGGATTTACCACAAATTCAGGGAAACGCTTACCCATCTTAATTCCGTTTGACCCCAGTATCATTCCCTGATGCACAAGTTTCTTAAAAGGCTCTTTCACAGGAGAAAGCCCCTCATTATAAAGGAAACGATTCCAAATTCTTGAATACATAAGATGTCCGACCGCATGCTCGGGTCCGCCTATGTAAAGGTCTACCGGAAGCCAGTGTTTAAGGAGTTCCTTATTTGCAAATTCATCATTATTCTTAGGATCAATATATCGCATATAATACCATGAACTGCCCGCACTGCCGGGCATTGTTGAGGTTTCACGCTTACCTTTTATTCCGTTTTTGTTATACTCTTTCCACTCATCCGCATTTTCAAGCGGAGCTTTGCCGTTCTTTCCCTTGTAGTCCTCAAGTTCAGGAAGTACAAGAGGAAGTTCACTTTCAGGAAGGAGTTTCACTTCTCCTTCTTCCGTATGCACTACGGGAATAGGTTCTCCCCAATAACGCTGTCTTGCAAATATCCACTCTCTGAAATGGTAGTTTACTTTCTTTCTTGCAACTCCCATTTTAACCAGTTTTTCTGTAATGGCTTCTTTTGCTTCTTCCACAATAAGTCCGCTAAACTCCTCTGAATTTATAAGCTTACAGCCCTTACCCAAATAATCCTGCTTTTCAAAGGCGTGCTCGCTTACATCACCGCCGTCAATAACCTGAATTCTAGGTATATTATGTGCCTCAGAATACTCAAAATCCCTTTGGTCATGACTTGGAACAGCCATAACCGCACCTGTACCATAGCTTGCAAGTACAAAGTCACCTATGTATACAGGAATTTCCTTACCGTTTGCAGGGTTTATTGCATATATGCCTTCAAGTACACAGCCTGACTTGGTCTTGTTAAGTTCTGTCCTGTCCATGTCATTCTTCTTGAGAGTTTCAGCTATGTATTTCTCTACAGCCTCTTTATTTTTAATTCTCGGCATAAGACTCTTAACAGTTTCTCCATCCGGAGCGAGTACCATAAAGGTTATACCATAAATAGTCTCAATACAGGTGGTATAAATAGAGAATTCTCCACCATCAACTATTTTAAAATCAACCTCTACACCTTCACTTTTTCCAATCCAGTTTCTTTGCATTTCTTTGGTAGACTCAGGCCAGTCTATCTCATTAAGCCCTTCAAGAAGCTCCTCTGCAAATGCCGCCTGGTCTATAGCCCACTGTTTCATATTCTTTCTTATGACAGGATAACCGCCACGCTCACTCTTACCGTCTATTACCTCATCATTTGAAAGTACCGTCCCCAGTTCTTCGCACCAGTTTACAGGCATATCCACATATTTTGCATACCTCTTCTCGTATAGTCTTTCAAATATCCATTGAGTCCATTTATAATAATCTTTATCAGAAGTAGCTATCATCTTTGACCAGTCATAGTCAAACCCAAGCTCTTTAAGCTGATTTGAAAATGTGCCGATATTCTTCTCGGTAAATCCGTTTGGATTGTTGCCCGTGCTTACCGCATACTGCTCAGCCGGAAGCCCGAATGAATCATACCCCATTGGATGAAGTACATTGTATCCCTGCATTCTCTTCATTCTTGAAATTATATCTGTAGCCGTATAACCCTCAGGGTGTCCTGCATGAAGACCTACTCCTGACGGATATGGGAACATATCAAGCACATAATACTTAGGTTTACTAAAATCCCAAACATCTGTATTAAAAGTTTCATTTTCTTCCCAAAACTTCTGCCATTTCGGCTCAATCTCCGCCGGATTATATGGTTTTCTTTCATTTTCTGACATTCTAAAATCTCCTTATATATTTACCCTAAATAACTGTAGTATATTTAGGATAATAAAGTCCTACTTTTTCTATAAATAACTATATTTTATTTTCCTCATTAACCTTATCTTTACCGACAAACATACTAATAAGGTCATTCGTTCTTCGTCCTACTTTATTCTTTTCCCTTTGCTTAACTGCAACAAATTTCTCTACAGCTTCTTGTCCTTCAATTATCTTGCATCCCACAAGATTAATTTTTTCATTTTGATCAACTATTCTTACAATCTCACCTTTTAGTGTATGAAGAGTAAATTGGTAATCTTCCTTTTGTTCATTATATTTTTCAATATTAAACTGAATTTCAACAATATCACCTATACTTACTTCATACTCTTTCCTAACTATAAGCCCAACTCCTGTATTGCTTATATCCTTTACCATAGCATCATGTTGAGCTTTTGCTCCTCTAAATGCTATATGGCAGTACTGTCCAAGCCAAACTCTGAAATTATCTCTTCTGTTAAACTTTCTGCCTTCCTTTGGAGCTCTAAGAATATGTGCTACTCCATACTCGGGCATAGTAATTTTGTCAACATATATATTTTCAAATAAATATGGCTTGCCATGATGATTTCCTATAAAATAATAATTAATCCCCTCTTTTTCAAACCTAACCAGCTTATTTTCTACTTTTATAGGCTCAATCAAAAGCGGCTCACCTTCTAAATTTCCTGCAAAATCCATATCAGCCTGTTCGGACAATTCTAATACAAAACTTTCAAAACGATAAGAATGATTCCCCTTCTTTGCAGTCAAGCTTATTATAGATCCTGGCAACAGCTCAGTTATATCAAGCTTTTCCAAGTTTGTTTTCTCCATAAGGCATATCCTTTCAAATGATTATCAAAGCTTTCCCACTAATTATTATAACTGTCAAATGCCTATCTGTCTATCTAATTATAGAAATTGAGTTATAAGCTTATATAATCACATTTATTGTTTTATATGTCTAAATTTTACTCTTTTATCAAGATATTTTTATGGATAATGTATAAATATGGTATTTTTATCATTGATCTATAGCTTTTTTATATATTTATTAAATGTATAACCACATTTTATTGACATTTTAAACAAGGCGTGATAAAGTGATTTTGCAAACAAGATTTTAATATATCTTAAATTAAGATAATAAAATTAAAATTTATTCTAAAAATACTTTTAATATTGATTAGTTGATTGACATATATATCTACAAAAGGAAATAACTATAGAAATCTTCCTATTTATCCGATAAAATTATTATAGATATTTAAACAGGTTTGGGAGGAGCAAGGAGGAACTATGCCAATAGATGTATCAAGGCTGCCAAACGGCAGTATTTCAACCGGAAGAGAATCTGCCGGAACAGCAAGAAACAGCGAAACTTCCCGTACTTCAGGAACAAACTCGAATTCCGGAAATATAAACTATAATACCCTGTCCAAAGGACAGGTATTTTCAGGACAGGTAACCAACATTTCTCCGGGAAAATTAACCCTTACCTTTGAAAACGGGCAGACTATGACTGCCAAATACGATAACAATTCTGAACTTTCCATAGGTGATGCTGCAAGATTCAAGGTTGTAAGCAAAGAAGACGGACAGGTAACATTAAAAACCATACAGACAGGAAATACTCTTGAAAATGTAGTATATAAAGCTCTTGATGCTTCCGGTCTTCCATTTTCACCAAAGAATGAAGAGCTTGTCACTGCCCTTCTTAAAAATGGATATCCTGTCAATAAACAGATGATAAACGACATGCTTAGACAGTCTCTTAAAAATCCTGATATTTCTATGACAAATCTTGTACTTATGAATAAAGCGGGCCTTAATATTAATCCTGAAAGTACAAAAATGTTTGAAATGTATAGTAATGGACAGGCTGAACTTACAGCAGCCACTACTAAGAATTTTAATGATATGTTAAGAATGATAGAAGGATTGCTTTCTAACGGCAACATAGAAGAAAGTGCGAAGCTTGCAGGTAGTATGTTGGATATTTTCAATATCGGTATTGAACCTGATGAATTGGTGGCATCTCTTATTGCCGATAATGAAACAGCCCCTGCCGTCACAATTCCTGACAATCTCGCAAAACTGCTTGACGACCTTATATCAGAGGAGATTTCTATACCTGATAACAAAGACGGTACTGCTGCAAATAGTATAATTTTAACTGAAAATACTCAGGTTTCTTACCTCTTAAATGAAGAACAGAGACTTGAAATATTTACTCTATTTGAAAATGCTGATGTAGATGTAGATGCTTCAAAACTCCAACATCTCATAAAAGGAGAAATAACTGTATCTGAACTTTCAGAACTGTTGAAAATTCTTCCGGAAGCAGAGCATGCAACGCTGAATCCTATGATGAATCAGATAGCCGACTTTATCGGTAAAGAGTTTCCTGTTTCAAATGAAATTTTAGCCGAACTTCTTCCTAACAGTGCTTCACTAAGTGAAGCTGCTGAACATATTAAAAACCTGTTAAATGCTGCAAATATCTCACTTGATATAAAACAGGCTTTGCTTAAATCGGACGATTTTCAAAAAACCCTTAAAATGCTTATGTATACCGACTGGACCTTATCTGCTGAAGAACTTACGGAAAAAGATGCTGTTGCAAATCTTTACAGGAGAATGGATGTGCAAATAGAGAGATTAAAAGCCCTTGCCGATAATACTCCCGGAGCCGCCTCCGCAAAACTCTCTGCCGACTTAGGGCAGACTAAGCAGAATATGAATTTTATGAATGATATGAATCAAATGTATAACTTTGTAGAATTGCCTATAAGGATGAACGGTCAAACCGCTACCGGAGATTTATATGTATATTCAGATAAACATAGAAAAAAAACTGCAAACGGAAACGGTATCTCCTGTTTACTCCACCTTGATATGGAAAATCTTGGCGGAATGAATATACGAATAGAATTAAATGAAGGGCAAGTTTCTACCAAATTTTTCTTAAATGATGATGTTTCCGGCAAACTGATAGCAAAACATTTAGATGAACTTGATGCGGCTATGACAAAGCAGGGTTTTACTCCTAAAAGTGAAGTAGTAAAAACTACTGATAAAGAAGATGAAAAAAAGCTTAAATCCGGCGGGTTTAATTTGATAAATGATTTTATTCCTTCTGAAGCTACAAATAATAATTATAGCAGATACACTTTTGATATGAGAGCATAAAATACAATATAGCGTTATAATAAAAACATCTGTAAATATTGTAAATTAAAGGATTAAACTACAATATTACAGATGTTTTTATATTAAAATTTATCTTCCAAGTTTCTTTGCTATCTTATCTTCAAAATCATCAAATATATAATTAAGTACAGGTGGAAAACCTACGAACTCACATCCATAAGAAAAAGTTTTTTCATCAATCCGTGATTTTCTTACTATTTTAACAACACAGTAAAATGCGGAATGTAAATCATCTGTTACCTGTATTCTTGCATTAAAATAAAATTCAAGCGGCAGGTCGCTTTCACTGTGAAAACCTATTCCTCTTCTTGAAATATCTAAAACTTCGATAGGAGCATTTACATTTTTAATAACTTCATTATCCTGCTTAAACAGCTCAGACACACCAAGTATAAGGTCTATCGGCAATCTTTCAGCTTTCCTCTTTTCCTTAAATTCCATAACCCTCCTCCTTGTGAACGAATTTAAGCTAAGTATATAACAATCAATAAAAATAATCAATAAAAACAGAATCTCTTCTTTTATTAATCTTTGACATTATCTCTAAACTGTACTATCATAGTTTACTATAATTATTTATTATGAATTTAAATGACTTATAAGAATATTATATAAAATATCTTGAAATTATTAGGAGAATAAAAAAATATGGCTGAAAAACATATTAAAAATTCTTATAGAATGGACATGACCGAAGGACCTCTTACAGCAAAAATAATAAGATTTACCATTCCTGTTATGCTTTCAGCAATACTCCAGCTGCTTTTCAACACAGCCGATGTTATAGTTGTAGGAAGATTTGCAGGAAAAATTGCACTTGCTGCAGTAGGTTCTACCGGCTCTCTTATAAACATGCTTATAAGCCTTTTTATGGGTTTAGCTGTAGGAACCAATGTACTGGTTGCAAGGTATCAGGGGGCTAAAAATGATAAAGCTGTTTCTGAAACAGTGCATACTTCAATCGCACTTGGAATAGTTGGCGGTTTCATTCTTCTTATTGCGGGAATTATAGCTGCAAGACCGCTTCTTGAAATTATGGCTACTCCTGAAGATGTTATAGAACAATCCACACTTTATATGCGAATTATTTTCCTGGGTATGCCTTTAAGCCTGATACTTAACTTCGGAGCTGCAGTTCTTCGTGCAGTCGGAGATACCAAACGTCCCTTATATTATCTCACTGTAGCCGGTATTGTAAATGTTGTACTAAACATATTTTTAGTTACAGTATTTAATTTAGGTGTGGCAGGTGTGGCTATTGCTACTATTATCTCTCAGGCTGTATCTTGTACCCTCATAATCCTTTGTCTAAAACGTGAAACAGGAGGGATTAAACTATATTTTAATAAAATAAAAATAACTCCCGATAAATGTATTAATATAATGAAAATAGGACTTCCTGCGGGGCTGCAAGGCTGCATTTTCTCTATTTCAAATGTACTTATACAGTCCTCTGTAAATTCCTTCGGCTCTACTGTTATGGCAGGAAATACGGCAGCAAATAATATAGAGGGCTTTGTGTATGTATCTATGAACTCTTTACATCAAACCTGCATAAGTTTTACCAGCCAAAACTTTGGTGCAAAGAAATTTAAACGCATAAGGATGGTACTTATAAATTGTCTTGTAATTGTTACAATAACCGGACTTTTACTTGGAAACTCAGCTTATTTCTTAGGAAAATATCTGCTTTCAGTCTATAACAGTGAATCTGATGTAATAAGTTACGGGCTTACAAGGCTCTCAATTATAGCCACAATGTATTTTTTATGTGGACTTATGGATGTAATGGTAGGTGCAATACGAGGTATAGGCTATTCTGTCCTTCCTATGATAGTTTCTCTTATAGGAGCCTGCGGACTTAGAATAGTTTGGATATATACTGTATTCTCACATTTCAAAACCTTACACATCTTATTTATTTCATATCCGGTAACTTGGACTATTACATTTTTAAGCCATTTTATTTGTTATTACATAGTGACAAGAAAATATAAATTTAAGGAAACTTGATAAAATTATTTACCCTCATTTTCCCTTTTTTCCTTCATAGCCTGAAGTATAATATTCTTTGCTGCAGCAGCCTCTTCCTTGCTTAAATTGGGAACTCCCTCAAGCGGATATTCCATACCGAGTTCTTTGTATTTATTTACTCCCATCGTATGATAAGGAAGCACCTCAAGCCCTACTATATTGGAAAGTCCCGCCATAATCTCACCTACACCGCGAAGCTCTTTCCTCGTAAAAGTTATTCCCGGTACAACTACATGCCTTATAGATATAGGTATCTTATGGGCTTCAAGAGCCTTTGCAAAAGCCCTGACAGGCTCTATAGAATTGGCAGTAAGTTCCTTATGTCCCTCGGATTCCGAATGTTTTATATCCAGCAAAACTAAATCCGTTACCTTAAACAGCTCCTCAAATTCAGCCAGCCTCTTTTCATAACTTTTATAAACTCCGCTGTTTAGGTATTCCTCTTCAGTCTTGCCCTTGTTAGCGGGCTTTAGAGGATAATATATTCCTGAAGTATCTAAACAGGTATGTATGCCTTCATTTTTTGCTCTCTGAAATAAAGCTGTTACAAATTTAATCTGACCTAAAGGTTCTCCTCCGGTACAGGTTATTCCACCTTTTCTATAAAATTCCTTTTTAGAATAATAGCCTGCAAATATTTCATCCAGAGTCATTTCCGTACCACCGGCAAATTCCCAAGTATCCGGATTATGACAATATTTACATCGCATTGGACATCCCTTTAAGAAAACTACATATCTTGTTCCCGGACCGTCTACCGTACCGAAAGTTTCTATAGAGTGTACTCTGCCTTTAATCTCTTCCTTTTTCATAAGCCACCTCTTAAAAAAGGCTGTCACACCAAATATACTTTAATGCGACAGCCACATATTTTATCCCAAATCGGGATTTATTATTTATACACCTTCGTGGAATGTTCTTGAGATTACCTCATCCTGCTGCTCTTTTGTAAGTTTTACAAAATTTACCGCATAGCCGGATACACGAACCGTAAGCTGTGGATATTTCTCCGGATGAGCCTGCGCGTCAAGAAGAGTATCCTTTGTAAATACATTAACATTGAGGTGATGTCCACCTTTTTCTGCATAACCGTCAATAAGGTTTACGAGGTTGTCGATCTGAGCTTCACTAATTGCCATAATAATTCTCCTTTCAAATTTGTCCGTAATTTTACAGACCGCTATTAAATTGATTTATTGTTTCTTTATGTATAACAGATACTAAGGTATCCGATAGATTGCATTATTCTCCCTCCGGAACAATAACATTAGGTTCTTCGCAAGCACAAGAGAATTTGTTATCAAACTCAATAGAATCTCCAAAGAATACTTTATCACCTTTTCCAAGTGCATCAGGAATAATGGAGAATGTATTGGAAATACCGTCCTGTGCATCCTTAAACGGAAGTTTACTTACTGAACTGAGACTTGCCATAGCACCGTGAGTATCACGCCTGTGCATTGGGTTAGCACCCGGAGCAAACGCCTCGCCCTTCTTACGCCCGTCAGGAGTTGAACCTGTTGCTCGCCCATAAACTACATTAGATGTAATTGTAAGGATAGAAGTTGTAGGTACACTGTCACGATAAGTATGGTTACGCTTAATATAACCCATAAATATATCTACTACATCATAAGCAATAGAATCTACTCTGTCATCATCGTTACCATACTTAGGGAAATCTCCCTCTACCTGATAATCAACTGCAAGCCCCGCCTCATTACGGATAACCTTAACCTTGGCATGCTTGATAGCTGAAAGTGAATCTGCAACAACTGAAAGACCTGCAATACCGGTCGCAAACCATCTGTGTACATTCTTGTCATGAAGAGCCATTTGTATTCTCTCATAGCAATATTTATCATGCATATAATGAATGATATTGAGAGAGTTTACATATACTCCCGCAAGCCATTCCATCATATCGTTAAACTTTTCCCAAACTTCATCATATTCAAGATAATCACCTGTAATAGGACGGAATTTAGGTCCAACCTGCTTACCGCTAACCTCATCAGCACCACCGTTTATTGCATAAAGGAGACACTTAGCAAGGTTTGCTCTTGCTCCGAAGAACTGCATTTCTTTACCAAGCCTCATAGAAGATACACAGCACGCAATAGCATAATCATCACCATGTGTTACTCTCATAAGATCATCATTCTCATACTGAATTGAAGATGACTGAATAGAGGTCTTAGCACAGAATCTCTTGAAATTCTCCGGAAGTTTTACTGACCAAAGCACTGTAAGGTTAGGCTCAGGTGATGTTCCGAGGTTAGAGAGAGTATGAAGGTATCTGAAACTCATCTTTGTGACCATGGTTCTTCCGTCTATACCCATACCTGCAATAGACTCAGTTACCCAAGTAGGATCTCCTGAGAATATTTCATTATAATCAGGTGTTCTTGCAAACTTAACACAACGAAGTTTCATTACAAAGTGATCAATAAATTCCTGAATCTGCTCCTCTGTATACTTACCTGCTTTAAGATCACGCTCAGCGTATATATCAAGGAATGTAGATGTACGACCAAGACTCATTGCCGCACCGTTCTGCTCCTTAACTGCTGCAAGATAAGCAAGGTAGAGCCACTGAACAGCTTCTTTTGTATCATGTGCAGGTCCTGAAATATCAAAACCGTAAATCTTACCAAGTTCCTTGAGTTCGTTAAGAGCCTTAATCTGCTCTGAAAGTTCTTCGCGAAGCCTTGTTATATTAGAGTACATTGTAGATCTTGTTGTCTCTTTTTCTTTCTTCTTCTCTTCGATAAGTCTGTCTACACCGTAAAGAGCAACTCTTCTATAATCACCTATAATACGACCTCTTCCGTAAGCATCAGGAAGACCTGTTATAATGTGACTGCTGCGGCAAGCTCTCATCTCTGCTGTATAAGCATCAAATACACCATCATTATGTGTCTTTCTGTATTTTGAATAAAAATCAACTATCTGAGGGTCAACTTCATAGCCGTTACTCTCACAAGCCTTCATAGCCATTTTAAGACCGCCGTTTACCTGAAGTGAACGCTTAAAAGGTACATCTGTCTGGAAACCTACTATTGTTTCTTTATCCTTATCAAGGTACGCAGGACCATGTGAAGTGATTGTCGATACAATCTTTGTATCCATATCAAGCACTCCGCCTTTAGCACGCTCTTTCATAGTAAGATCCATTACTTGTGCCCAAAGTTCCTCAGTCCTTTTAGTAGGACCTGCAAGGAAGGTGTCATCGCCTTCGTATGGGGTGTAATTTCTCTGAATGAAATCACGCACATTGATTTCTTTTTCCCAAATACCTGAGTTAAAACCGTTCCATTCTTCTCTCATCATTAACCTCTTTCACTTAGTAAGTTTTGTTAATCATTGTTTTTACTTCTTGAGATAAATATAAATTACACACAATCTAAAGTCAACAGGTTTTGCCAATGTTTATCTTTTAGTACAATAAACAGGCTGAAACGCCCTATAATTGTACTTTTTCGCATACAATGTTATATTTTTAACATTGTTTTAATTTAAGTTTTCTTACATATTATATGCACAATTATTGTAAATATTTTCAATATTGATCCCTACAAATTATAAATTCAGTAACTTTAAGCAGTAAAATATATTAAAGTTTATAGCATTTTTAGTATATTCTACATGTTTTATTATAATTTTCTATTTGACTAAAATATTCTTATATGTTATCAATGTAATTCGTTACTTTATTTTATAATGTATAGGCATTACAAAAAACATAAGCCTAAGCACAAACTACCTTCAACCTATACAGGGATAAGACATATATTTTTTGAAAAAATTTAGGCTAAGGAATTAGTTGTAATACTTGTCGGATTGCTTATGGCAAGTGCATTTTAGATTTATTTTCTGTTTTCTCTTGTAATTATTCTAAAATTGCATTAAAATTTACTGGATAGTTGTAAATACAGTTACAGTTGATTTAGGAGGAAATTATGTCAAAAGTTACAGTAATGAATCATCCATTAATCCAGCATAAAATCGGAATTATGCGTGTTAAAGATACTTCAACAAAAGAATTTCGTGATTTAGTTTCAGAAATTGCAATGCTTATCTGCTATGAAGCAACTAGAGAACTTAATCTTGCTGATAAGGAAATAGAGACACCATTAGAAAAGACTGTTGTTAAGGAAATAGCCGGAAAGAAACTTTGCATAGTTCCTATTCTTCGTGCGGGGCTTCACATGGCTGACGGTATTCTTAATCTTGTACCAAATGCCAAGGTCGGTCATATAGGTATGTATCGTAATGAAGAAACCTTAGAGCCTGTTGAATATTTCTGTAAGCTTCCTAAAGATGCTGATGAAAGAGATATCTTTGTAGTAGATCCAATGCTTGCTACAGGCGGTTCTGCTATCGCTGCTATAAACCGTCTTAAAGCAAGAGGCATAAAGAGCATTCGTTTCCTCTGCCTTATAGCTGCACCTGAAGGTGTTAAAGCTCTTGAAGAAGCTCACCCTGATATTGATATTTATATCGGTACGGTAGACAGACAACTCAATGAAAACGGATACATTCTTCCAGGACTTGGGGATGCCGGTGATAGAATATACGGAACAAAATAAAAATAACAGGTATATGTACTTACTGCATATACCTGTTATTTTGTACTTTTCCCTTTCTTGTATTCTTATTTTTGTTATTATCTCTCTTTTTACCCGGTTTTTGATTATTATTTGGTATTTTTTAGCTTGTTTTAAAGAGTATTTCTTATAATAAATAAGATTAAAACATATCTATAATAAATTTTTGTCTATTTTGTATAATAAATCTTTGAAATTTTGTGCAGTTTACCGTTGGCTAAATTTCTGATTTATATTATAATATCTTT